>NZ_JAANTF010000002.1:580302-715810 GCF_011290655.1 Rhodococcus sp. D-46
GTACGCCACCTCACCCGCACCGTTACCGGTGTTCGTGAACGAAAGCGTGTACTTGATGTCCTGACCGGCAACAACATTCGAACCCGACACCGGATCAGAAGACTTCACCACAGCAATCTTCGGAGACAGAACCGGATGCTCCGTCGTCACCGGCGGAGGAGTGATCTCCGGACCCGTCGGCGGCTTCGCAGTACCGGTGACCTTGTTGTTGATCAGAACCCCGCCGGCAACACCATCGTTGATCTTCACCTGATAAGTCAAAACAACAGACTTACCCGGCTCCAGAACACCAGTCCACGAGAGCGCCGTCCCCGAGAGCGTCGGAGCAGCGGCAGCAGCACCGTCGACTGTCGCCTTGAGCGAACCGTCCACCAACGTCGCGTTGTCGAGAACCTTCGACAGATCATCGGTCAACACAACAGGATTGAGCGTCGTCTTACCGGTGTTCGTACCTGTCACCGTATACGTGATCGTCTGACCAGCATTGACGCCGGTACCCGACGCAGGATCGGCAGTCTTCGCGACAGTGAAACCGGGAACCGAGTGATTCGTCTCAACCGGCGGCGGAGTGATGTCCGGACCGGTCGGCGGCTTCGCAGTACCCGTGACCTTGTTGTTCAGGACCGTACCCGCAGCGACACCGTCGTTGACCTTCACCTCGTAGGTCAGGACAACCGACTTGCCGGCTTCGAGAACGCCAGTCCACGAGAGCGTCGTACCCGACAAAGTCGGAACAGCCACGGAAGCTCCGTCAATGGTCGCCTTCAGCGAACCAGGAACGACAGCAGCATTATTGAGGACCGCACCCAGATCGTCATTGATCTGTACCGGATCAAGCTTCGTCTTGCCGGTGTTGGTGCCGGTGACGGTGTACTTGATCGACTCGCCGGCCTGAACCGTCGAACCGGAGATCGGATCGGCAGTCTTCGCCAGCGTAAAACCTGGAACCGAGTGATTCGTTTCCACCGGAGGAGGAGTGATGTCCGGACCGGTCGGCGGCTTCGCAGTACCGGTGACTTTGTTGTTCAGAACCGTTCCCGCGGCAACGCCGGCATTGACCTTCACCTGGTATGTCAGAACAACAGACTTACCGGCCGGGAGATTCGCGGACCACGACAAAGTGCTGCCCGAAAGAGTCGGAGCAGCAACAGGAGCACCGTCGATGGTCGCCTTCAGCGAGCCCGGAACGACAGCAGCATTGTTGAGAACCGCACTCAGATCATCGGTGATCGTCGCGGGAGTCAGGGCCGTCCTGCCGGTGTTGGCACCGGTGACGGTGTACGTAATGGTGTCGCCGGCCTGAACCGTCGAACCGGAAACCGGATCAGCCGTCTTGGTCAGCGTGAAACCAGGCATGGGATGCGTCGTGCAGAGATTGGTTGCAGGATCACATGTTGTGGGGGGAGTTGTAGTCCCCGGAACCAGATAGTTGTTCAGAACTTTGTTGCCGCCGTCTTTGACAGTGACGGTGTATGTGACTGTCCCCTTGCCGCCGGCCGGCAAGGTGCCGCCGACCTTGATCTTGTCGGCGCCGTTCAATGCGGCGGTGAGTCCGCCGGTTGCAGCACCGACCGCAACTGTTCCGTCATCAATGACGTCGGCGAGGTAGTCCGTGTAGTCGATCGTTGCCGGCGCAGTGCCCGGATTCTCGAAATTCAGAGTGTAGGTGATTGATTGGCCGATATTGACCGTCTCACCGGTAGGTGGTGACGACGACTTCTTCACGAGAACCGGGGTGTTCTTGACCTTGCAATACACGTTGTCACCCGGTGTAAGTGCTGCCTGCGCAACGTCACCGACCCTGAGGGCCTGGGTCACGCCGTTTACCTGGCAATCCCACGATGTCGCATAGTTCGCGGTCTTGGTCGCCGAGGTAGTTGGCTTCTCCCAGAACGTGACGGGGGTGGGCGTGGTATCTGCGAGGAGCGTCCGCCAGCCAGTCGATGCCGTCGTATCAGTCGCACCGGTCGTGGTGCTCTTGATCTCGGTTGCTGCAGCGGCGCCTGCATCAGCGTGGTGTCCGGTGCTCATGCCGATAGTGAAATCGTCACCGGGGGTGACGCGCGTGAGGTCCTTGTCGATCTTGACCTTCGACAGCAGCACACCGAACGCCAGGCCCTGACGCGAGGTCGCCTGAACGGTATTTCCGAAAGTGGCTGCGAAACTTGTCGGAGCAGTCGATGCAACGACCAGCGTTCCGGGCGTGCGCCCCTGGCCATTGACGTTGTTCCACGAATCGCATCGGACGGTATTGGCTGGCATACCCGTCAGCCCACCGTCACAGGCCCGAATTCCGGGGTAGGCAGGATCACTGTCGTCACCGACGGTACGTGCGATCTGCCGTAGAGGCTTGTCCGAATTGAAAGTGAGGAATTCACGGTCGTTCGTAGTATTGATATTCGCGTCTGTCGACTCGGCGTCGGCTGCTACGAGCCCGTAGTTGTTGACGGCGCCATTCGGCCCCGTCATCACGATGTTCTTCAGCGAGACTGTTCCACCGGACTGACCAGCGGTGGCTGAGGTTTGGTAGATCGCCGGCTTGATCGTCGTCGGCACACCCGTGTACGCGGAAGTTCCCAACGCTGCATAGTGCAACGTGGGAAATGCCTTCGTTTCGATCCCCTGGTGTGTCTTTCCCGCTACCGAGTCGGTGAGGAAAGCCTTGAAGTTGATCTTGTAACCGTCGGTGAGCTGGATTTCCATCGACTGCCCTGCCGCAGAAGCAGCCGTTGCCGCATCGAGCGTCGACATATCGATCCAGCAGATGTTCTGCGAGAACGGACCGGTGCCGGGGGCGCTGAATGCGCAGCCTTTTGCAGGCTGTTCATCCGGAAGAACAGCGGCGCGAGCCGGCGCCTGAGCCTGAACGGGGCCGCCGAGCGTCGCGGCCGGCTGCGCTGACGCAACCACTGCCGTCGCGCCGGAGATACCGAGAATCATCGCGATGGCGGTCCATACCACCGTCCACGCTCGCACCCAGGGCGGGAGCCCTGCGGTGAATATGGCCGACCTTGTCGGCGGTATGTCGTTAGGCATTTCTTACTCCCCAGGATGTGCCTGATCGATGTTCGATGGACGGAGATGCGAGAGCGCTGGCGCGAACTCCCGGTTGATCGGTTGGTTCGGGTCGATGCGCCTGTTTTCGGCTGATCGACCTCACACCGGACGCTGTTGCCGGTCCTGTCATTCGAGCTCCTCTTCGGAAACACCTGCGTGTTGGAAGAGCCGTCCTGAACAGGACCTTGGCCCTCGAAATCCGCGCAAATCGAGAGCAACCTTCCAGTTATCAGAAACAAGATAACAGATAACCGGGAGCTTGCCCATCGAAAGTCGGACAAAGCAGACCGATCGACGTTTTTGTTCGTAGATCGGACAAGCTTCGAGGAGCAGTGTTGTCCGAGCGGACAATTCAGCCCTCGGAGTGCGGCACCGCGGCGAACGCGATGACATTCAACGTTTCCGCTGACCAGATCGGGTGACGACCAACCTCAAGGAAGGTACGGAATCTGGACAAATGCCCAATATGGATAAGGCCTGTTGGATGCGCCACAGACCCTCGAACGACGGTCGGAAACCCCGTCCTGAATGGAGTCCGATCACCCGTGCGAGCACGTCGAAATTGATCGAATTGATCCAGACCACACTCAGCGACGGCTGCCGGTAACGAAGCATCCCGAGGCTCCGATAATTGGATTGCGAGGCACCAACTTCGCCCGAAACCGGGCGGCCGCCTTCGATTCAAACCCAACTTCAAGTCCGTTTTGTAGCTTTTCAGGCAGAGCAGTTCTGCTCATTTTCTGCCATAGCTATTTTCTGATCCTGCTCAGCTAGTCGAAAGTTCAGCGACCGTGGCTACCGCCCGGCAGAATTCTCGTAACTGACGAGCAACAACCGGACTAACCAGCCAAGCGTCACAAGAGTGCCAAAAAGGGCCCTTCCGCGTGCCTCGAGGCAAATGCATCGAGGGCGAAAGGGCCCGAACCGGGCACCACGGAGCCAAAGGCCCCGCCGCAACCTAGCTGCTGCCGAACCCCACACTGTTGGCGTAGCGATCGAAATCGCCCTGGGCTCCGCTGTAGACGTTGATATCTGTGTTTCCGGTGATTCCGGGGATGCGTCCGGTGCTGGTGTACTGCCAGAAAGTCCAGTTGGACCAACCGCCGGGTAGCGGCCCCGGTGCGTTCTGCCCGTTGTAATCGGCGATCCACAGCGGGTAGTGGTTGAACTCGGTGGTGTTGGCCATCTGAGTACGCCAGAAGTTGGGATACGTGTAAATGATGGGCTGCCGCCCGGTGAGTGTCTGGACTGTATTCAAGTAGCGATGAGTCCAGTCGATGACCTGCCCGGCGGGCAGTCCCTTCGCGTCCTCGAGATCCAGAACGGGCGGGAGGTCACCAGGTCCGTTGATACCCAGGACGATCGCCGAATAGAAGGCGGCCTGGGCTTCGGGGGACTGGCGAACGTCTGCGTAGTGGTAGGCCCCGCGCGAGACGCCGGCAGCACGCATGACCAGGCAATCCTGGATGAAGTACGGATTGACGTAGTTGAGCGACTCGGTGGCCTTGACCATCGCGAACTCGTGCCCTGACGCCTTGACCTGGAACCAGTCGATTCCGGTTCCGTCCACGTGTTGCCACGAAGAGACGTCCGGGCCACGGGGAGCGTCGGCAGCGGCGAGGCCAGGTGCCGTGATCGCGATGGCAGCTGCCATCGCGATCGGGGTGAGCTTGCCCAGTGTCCTGACGATCCGTCGCTCGACCATTTCCCGAGACTAAGGTCGACTAGTCCGTTTTGTCCCCTAATTCAAGGAATGTTCACTCAACCGAGCCAATCGAGAACAGCCGCAGCGGTCCACGACTGTTGCATACTGCCCAGCGGCTCACCGGTGAAAGGCTCGTAGTATTCGGCAAAACTGCCATCGCTGGCCTGCCGCAAACCCTCCGAACGCAACACGTGCGATCTCTCGGCCCACCCCCGACGCGCGAACGCCCACGAGAACAACCACGTGATCACCGGCCACACCGGGCCACGCCAATACTCCCGCGGGCGGAAATCGCCGGAAACCGGAGACGTCGACGGTGGGACAGCAAACCGCATGTCCGGGTGACCACAGAATTTGGGCCCCTCGAAAGTGCGCAACAGAGCGCGCTCGGCATCGCGGCTCAGGCCGCCGCACAGCAACGGCGCAAACATCGCGATGGTTTCGGTATGAACCCATCGCCCGGTGCGAAGATCGAAATCCTTTGCTGCACCTGATCGTTCATCGGTGGTGGCAATCACGCCCTGCCGGAATCGATCTGCCCAACCGCGCAGATCACGGACGTCGGAGTTCGGCCGCGAATGCTCCTCACCGATAGTTGCCAAGACGTCGCATGCCATCGAGAAAACCGCACTGACAAACACGTCCTCGACGGCAAAACTCATGGCAGTGGCGAGTTGAGAATCCTCGTACCGCACGGCCTTCATCTCTTCGAGAAGCCAAAGGTAGCGGTCGTATTCGTTATCCGTGGGCCGCTGAGACAGGTCCGTCACCACAGCGAGATCAGCACGCTGATACGCAGGCACTTGTCCCGCAACAACATTCGCGTACGCCAGATCCCACCGCGGAGAGTTGTCCATCCCAGATTCCCACCCGTGATAGAGCGCGATACGGCCGTTGCCGTCGAGATCGCGGGCCTCCGCCAACCACCGATGCCACCGAACCAGATCGCTCCAGCGCCGGTCGAGGAACTCTTCCGCGACCGCACGCGTCGTACGTCCGTGCCGACGCGAATGATCGAGAATCCGCTGCACCGCGATCGCGTGAACGGGGGGTTGGGTGATTCCCGATGTAGCGGTACCCAAAGGAGCATGCGCTGCCAACGCATTGACATCCCACCGCGTCGGGCCGGGGAAGTAGCCGTCGACACCGTTCGCGAACACGATGTGCGGAATCATTCCGTTCTTCCACTGAGCCGAGAGCAAGGTATCGAGCTCTACTACCGCCCGTTCGACGCTGAGCGGCGCCAGACCTACCGCCACGAACGCGGCGTCCCAGCTCCACATGTGGGGATACAGCTTCGGGGCAGCGCTGGTCATCGTGCCCAGGTCGTTTCCGCGCAGCAAGTAGGCAGCTCGGGCGGCGAGCTGAGTCGGGGTGAATCCGCGGTCGGCCATAGATGTCTATTTTGCGACGCGTCGAGCCTTTGCGCTCACCGAGCACGAATCCGGCGCTGCAGCCGCAATAATGAAGGAAGTCCGTCAGGTGATCTCGGAGTGGAGGCCTAGTGCGCGAGAAGATCAAAGCACTGCTGTTCGACGTCCAGGGCACAGCGACCGATTTTCACAGCACACTGTGCCGAGAGGCCCGTCGAATCACCGACGCCGACGTGGACTGGCCAAGATTCGTCAATCTCTGGCGCGCTGAGTACTTCGCGAACACCTCCGAGGCCGACGACTCCACAGGCGAATGGGTGACAGTACATTCGGTGTACCGCGAGGCTCTGCGCAAGCTGTTGGCCCGCGAGAGCATCGAACTTTCCGATGCCGAACAGGAAGAACTCACCACCGCCTGGAAATTCCTGGACCCGTGGCCCGACACTGTCGCCGGCCTGACAACCCTGCGCCAGCAGTACACAATCGCTGCCTTGTCCAACGCCGACGTGAATGCCGCAGTCAGCATCTCCCGGCACGGAAATCTGCCATGGCATGCCGTCTTCACTGCCGAAATGGCCGGCGTCTTCAAACCAGATCCGAAGATCTATCACCTGGCTGCTCGATATCTCGGGTACGACCCGGCCGAGATCATGATGGTTGCCAGTCACAAATATGACATCCGGGCGGCCAAAGCTCTCGGATTCCGCACAGCCTTCATAGCTCGACCACTCGAATTCGGAGCCAGGGGCAATCCCGATGTGTCCTTCTCCGACGAGTTCGACATCAACGCCGAGGACTTTCTCGATCTGGCAGCGCAATTGGTCCACTGATCCCGTGCCTGCGCGTCGTTGCTGGTATTCCTACGTGAAGGAATATCGAAACGGACAGGCGGTTTGGAATTCATGGGCACCAAGGAAGACAGCGCTACCCGCGAACGCAAGGCCCTGCGGTACTCGCTCGTGGTCGCAACGGCGTTGGCTGTGCTCGCCGCATTCTGGGGCTGGATCTCGCAGTCCCAGGTGATCCTGCTCGACGGTGTGTACGCCCTCATCGGAATGGTGTTGACGGCGATCTCACTGCGGGTCTCGCGGATAGCCGACTCGGGCCCCACCGCACGCTTCCCGTTCGGAAAGGAGGCATTGATCCCGGTCGTCATCGCTGTCCAGGGCATGGCACTACTGGCGACGCTCGCCTACGCCGCAGTCGAGGCAGTTCGTGTCATCCTCGCGGGCGGAGTCGACGTCACCGCGGGGTCTCTGGTGGCATACGGCGCTGTCAGCGCAGTGGTGTCGATCATCATCTGGCGCTACGTCGGACAAGTCGACCGCACATCTGATCTGCTCGTCGCCGAAGCCAGGCAATGGGGAGCGTCGGCTGCCTTCAGCGCGCTGGTCGCAGTCGGTGCTGTCGTCGCAATGATCCTGGGCCGCACCGATTTCTCCGACGCCGACCGATATGTCGACTCCGTCTTGGTCCTCCTCGGCTGCGCGATGCTGGTCCCGCAACCGTACGCACTTCTGCGAACCGCACTGATCGAACTCCTCGAAGGTGCTCCCGGCGAAAACGTTCAGGCCCGCGTGCACGATGCCATCGCCGTCGTCCGCGACGAATTCGGTTTGGACGAACCGACTCTCACCATGAGCAAGGTGGGTCGCAAGCTGTATGTCGAAGCGACGTTCATGGTCGCGCCACACAGCTGGGACATCGACGGTGAAGACGCAGTACGACGCTCGTTCGCCACCAGCCTCGCCGATCTCCCCTACGAACCGTGGCTGAACATCGAACTGACTACAGATCCGGCGCTGATGCTCTAGCGACGGAATCTGCTCTCGAACAACAGAATCACGACGGCCGGGCCCACCTCACCTTCTCGAAAAAGCCCTTGACTCGAAAGTATGTTCGAGTATAATGGGAGGTGGAACGGGGGGTTCTCATGACGATCAACATCACCGAAGATGCCGTCACCGACGTGGTCAACAACTCCGCCGTGGGTGTGCGCGGACGATTGTGGCGGCTTCACCCCAGCGACGTCCGCGAGATCGCCATCACCGCGTCAGCGGAAATCCTTCGCCTGGAAGCCATTCGAGTGGCCGCCGTCGACACCCTGACGTTGAACCCGGACGAACAAGTACTCTGCTACCGCGGCACCGGACAATGGCTCGCGAACCACACCATGCTGCAGATCTCCACCGGCAGAAGAATCGCAGCCCTGGGCAAAGCGCTACGGTCGTTTCCCGAGATCGAAGACCAATTCGATGCCGGTGACCTCACTTTCGAGCACGCAGCACTGATCGTGGCGTTCTGCGAATCCCCACCCAAGGCAATGCCCGACGCCGCACTACCGTACTGCCGCGACACACTCCTCGCCGCAGCATCGGGAACCGAAGCAACCACCGTCAAACTGCGCTACGCCATCAGCGTCCTCGAGCACATGTTCGAATCCGACGACCCACCACCAAGCGAAGACACCGACCGCAACGAACTGCGCATCTCCCCCACCCTCAACGGAAGAGTCGCCGTCCGAGGCGATTTCGACGGAATGACCGGCGAAATGCTTCTCTCCGCCCTCTCCAACCTCTCCATGCCCCCCGCCGAAGACGGCACACCCGACAAACGACCCGCCGCCACACGCAACGCAGACGCCATGGCAGAACTCATCCGACGCTACCTCGACAACGCTGCCACCGGCATCGACGGCGGCCAACGCCCACACCTGAACGTGCACATCAACGCCAAAGACCTGGCCTACCACCGTGAATGCGCCACAACGGGTGATGGCTCAACACCTGTCCCGTCCGAGGACGACGATCCCGGCATGCTGAATCTCGACTTTCACGATCTCGACAAACAAGATCTCGATGTCGGCCACATGCCCTGGATGGGTCCACTGAGCGTCGGCCGCACCCGCATGATCGCCTGCGACTGCATGCTCTCTAGCGTCCTCCTCGACGGAAACGGTGCCCCACTCGACGTCACCCCACTGAAAAGGCTTGTCACCGCAGCACAACGCACCGCCCTGATCGCCCGCGACAAAGGCTGCGCCTTCCCCGGCTGCGACTGCGTCCCCGCCTGGACCGACGCCCACCACATCAAACACTGGGCCAAAGGCGGACCAACCGTCATGGACAACCTGGTCCTGCTCTGCCGAACCCACCACACCCTGATGCACCGAAAACCCGGATTCACCGGCAAATGGGAAATCCGAATGGGCACCGATCACCTGCCCTGGTTCATCCCACCACCGGGCATCGACCCCGACCGGAAACCCCGCCGCTCCACCACACGACTCTGAACCCGGAGGTCACCGAGCACACGCCTCGGTGACCCATTCCGGCGTGCTCTCAATTGCCCGCCCACTCCAAAAGATCTTCGGCGGTCCAGGTATTGATCACCCGATCGGCTTCGACACCGCACTTTTCGGCCCGGTCACAGCCGTATCCCTGCCAAGCCAGCTGACCGGGGGCATGGGCGTCAGTGTCGATGGAGAAAAGACAATCGAGATCGCGGGCCAACTCGATCAAACGCGAAGGCGGGTCACGACGCTCCGGTCGGGAATTGATCTCAACGGCTGTGCCTGATTCGCGGCAGGCCTCGAACACTTTCTCCGCGTCGAACTGCGACTCGGGCCGGGTTCCGCGAGCACCCTCGACAAGACGCCCGGTGCAGTGTCCGAGAATATCGACACGCGGGTTTCGCACTGCAGCAAGCATTCTGCGGGTCATCGCCTCACGTTCGGACCGCAGCTTGGAGTGGACGCTCGCCACCACGATGTCGAGTTCGTCGAGCAGATCGGGATCCTGGTCGAGTGAACCATCCTCGAGGATGTCCACCTCGATTCCCGTGAGGATGCGGAAGGGAGCCAGTTCGGCATTCAACCCGGCTATCACGTCGAGTTGAGACCGTAGACGCTCCGCGGACAGCCCGTTGGCAACTGTGAGGCGAGGCGAATGGTCGGTGAGGGCGCAGTAGTCATGGCCGAGTGCTGCTGCGCGTCGCATCATTTCTTCGATGGGGCTTCCACCATCGGACCAGTCGGAGTGGGTGTGGAGGTCGCCGCGGAGGGCTTGTCGCAATGGGCTGTCGCCGATGGGCTCAGCCTGCCCCCGCAGTTCCTCGAGATACTCGGGGATGCCGTCGTACGACTGAGCGATAATCGTGGCAGTCTTCGGCCCGATGCCGGTGAGGGCCTTCCAACTGTCGGCTTTCCGGCGAGACTCCTTCTGCTCGTCGGACAATCCTGAAAAGACCTCCGCAGCTCGGCGATAGGCCTTGACGCGGTGCGTTTCAGCGCGTGATCGTTCGAGCCAGTAGGCGATCTCCCGAAGCGCTTCATCCGGTTCCATGAGACCACTGTTCCGTCAGCAGCGGCTCGCGGCAACCCTTGATCCCCTTACGCTGTGAATATGGACGACCCGAGAGCACGATTTGAAGCCGCGCGGGTGGCTCACCTGGCAACGGCAGATGCGGCCGGCGTTCCGCACATCGTGCCGCTGGTATTCGTCTTGGTCGGCGGCACCGTCTATTCCTGTGTCGACCACAAACCGAAAACCACGACCGCTCTTCGCAGGCTCCGGAACATCACCGAGACGGGGCGCGCAAGCCTGCTGGTCGATCATTACGACGACGACTGGTCCGCGCTCTGGTGGGTCCGCGTCGACGGACATGCGGAGGTTCTCGACCCCGGCACCAAGGAGTCCGAGAGCGCGATCGATGCTTTGGCCGCAAAGTATCCGCAGTACGTAGATCACCGACCGCACGGACAGGTCATAGCTGTCCGCGATGTGGAGTGGTCGTCATGGTCCGCAGCAGCCTAAGGTTCTGTCCTAGTGTTCAAGGAGCGAAAGTGATTGCAACACTCTCAATTCGGACAAATTGGCGGGGGATCGATGAAACGACGGCAGTTACTTCAGCGCGCAGCCACAGGTCTGGCGCTGGTAGCGGGACCTCAGGTGATCGACATGGGTAGCAGTTCCGGAAGCAGTCAAGACGCAACAAGCCCGTTGAACGAACAGTTGTCGGTTGTTTCGCTCGCACACGTGAACGACCCGGCGACGACACCGGTTTTTCCAGGCGACCCCGAGTTCACTCTCGACACAGCGGCCACCATCGCAGACGACGGCTACTACCTCCAGTACGTCAAGGAAGGTGAGCACACGGGCACGCATTGGGGCGCACCCGCACACTTCCAGGAAGGCGGCCTCACAGCCGACCAACTCGATCCGGCGGACCTCTTCCTCCCCGCAGTGAAGATCGACATCCGGGACAAGGCTGCCGCCGATTCGGACTATGCGCTCACGGTCGCGGACCTGCAGGAATGGGAAACGCGCAACGGCAAGATCCCCGATGGAGCGGCCGTAGTTCTCTGGACCGGATGGGAATCGCGCTGGGGTAGCGAAGAATATGCCAACTCCGATGCCGAGGGCGTCACCCACCAGCCCGGCTTCTCGGTGGACGCGGCGCGGTGGCTGATAGACACCGGCCGTTTGGGCACCCGCGGAGCATTGGGAACCGACACGTTCGGTCCCGACCTCGGAAACGACGAAACCTACCCCGTCTCGACAATCCTGTACGACAAGCATCGAATCAGCCTGGAGAACTTGAACAATCTTGCCGCCCTGCCAACCACCGGGGCTAGCATCCTTGTCGGTGGTGCGATCAACAAGGCCGGATCGGGTTCACCGGCAACGATTTTCGCACTACTACGGCGATAACCATTTGCGACGGTCGCCGTAGACAACGACCGCGCCCTTCCCACTTCTCTTCGCCTCGTACATCGCCGCATCGGCCTGGCGAAGAAGAGTGTGCGCGCTGAGCGGTTCGTCCCCGAACTCGAACTGCGCGGACTCGAAATGCGCGACACCAACGCTCGCACCCACCGACACCGATGTGTCTGCAGTCTGATCGGACCTGAGCGCGTCGACGATCCGGCGAGCCACGACGACGGCGTCGTCGATCGTGCCCTGCAGGAGCACTGTGAACTCGTCGCCACCGAATCGGGCGACAAACGCACCCTCGGGAACCGCTTCGCGCAGACGTGCTGTGAGAGCAACCAGTAACCGGTCGCCGGCCGGGTGCCCGTATCGATCGTTGATCTGTTTGAAGTCGTCCAGATCGACAAGCATCAGCACCCAATCGGAGTTCGTCTGGCGATAGTTTTCGATGGCGCTCGCAAAGTGTTCGTCGAACGCGGCCCGGTTTGCAAGCTCGGTGAGTGGGTCGTGATGTGCTCGGTACCTCAGCTCGTCCTGGGCAGCGGAGATCTGTTGAAGGAGCGCGTCGTTCTCGAGGAGCGTGAGTATTTGGCGCACCAGCGCGAGAACCAACACGCCGACGCCGAGTATCACGACCACGGCATCGAGGTTGCCGACGATCAGCGCCTGAACAGTCACGATCGTCGCGATCACCGCGATCAACAGATACGGCAGCAGCAACTGAGTCCGATCGCTTCGCCACTGCTGCGGCGCGTTGCGGTTCCGAGGCTCGGTTCGCTTCGTCAGCGCCGCCAAGGCGATCAACGGCGGCCCCGCGATGAACCCGGCATCGGCGATGGTCGGCATACTCTCGGCGCCGATCGCCACCAAGTACGCGTACAGGCTGTCCGATAGGGAGAGCATCACCAACCCGCACCCGAGGAACGTCAGCGGTTCACGGATCTCTGCTACGGCCTTCGGTCCGATGACCATCAGCAAGACCATGGCGATCAGAACGAAGTCGGTGATCGGATACATCACCGCGACAAGAAACCCGAGAGATCCCGTCGGACCGGTATGAACGACGGCGCCCAGGGCGGTCGTCCACGTGAGGATGAACAATCCACCGACAACGACAAGACCGTCGAGCGTCAGCACGAGCCAGAGATGGATCGGACCGATCGCCTCACGCCGGGGCGACTGACGCACCAACGACAGAAGCGCCGGCACGGCGAACACCGGGAACATGAAGAAACCGATGTCCGCGATCGACGGCGACGGAAGTGGAACGTGGAGAACCGAGCGGTAGAACGCCCAGAAGAACATCCCGAGAGTCCAGCCGGCCATACCCAGAGCCATCAGAGTTCGCCAACGCCGCTCGACGCCGTGATAGCGCCGCGATGTCCACCAACAGACCGCAGTTGCGGTGGCTCCGCCGACGAGCTGGGCGATATCGTCCACCAGAACCGAAGTTCGTGGGCTGAGCAGCCCGGATCCGGCGAGAGCGATGACCGCGACAACGACGCCGAGAACCAGCCACGTGCGTCGCGCTCGGAACTGCGTCATCGAAGAACCCATCGGTGTTCAAGGCGTCACCACCGATCGTCTTGCAGCCGGCATCGTTGCGGCCGGAATGTTCGTGGTGACGAATGCCCGTACGAACCTACCCGATTTGGTAGCGGATTGTTAACTGGACGAACGATCAGGAAGGCTCGTACGCCGCGGCGCTGTATTCCGCTCGGGTCCTACGCCGCTGCGAGGTCCATTTCGCGATCACCCCTTGCGACGGGCTGAACAGGTACACCAGAGCGAACACGATGCCCTGCGTCATGACGACCATGCCACCGGAAGCCGTGTCGAGATAGTAGCTGACGTAGATACCGGCAATCGCGCAGACTGCGGAAACGACGGGAGCTATCACCAGCATCCGCGAAAACTTGTCGGTGAGGAGGTAGGCCGTCGCGCCGGGGATGATCAGCATCGCCACCACCAGCACGACGCCGACGGCTTGCAACGCCACAACGGACGTGAGTGCGAGGACGCCGAGTAGCAGCGCACCCAGGCGCTTGGGCGAAAGACCTATCGCGTTCGCATGGATCGGGTCGAAGGCGAACAACGTCAGATCACGACGCTTGATCAACAGAATGCTCAACGCCAACGCGCCGAGTATCGCGACCTGCAGAAGATCTGACGAGCTCACCCCCAGCAGGTTGCCGAAAATGATGTGGTTGAGATCGGTCTGGCTGGGGGTCACCGAGATGAGCACCAAACCGAACGCAAAGAGAGTCGTGAAGACGATACCGATCGCGGCGTCTTCCTTGACGCGGCTGGTGTTACGGATCAGTCCGATCAGGGCTACGGCGATCAACCCGAAGATCAAGGCCCCGATGGCAAATGGTGCGCCGACGACGTAAGCGAGGACAACACCCGGCAGCACGGCGTGCGAGACGGCGTCGCCCATCAACGACCACCCGATGAGCACCAACCAACAACTGAGCACCGCGCAGACAACCGCTGCCACAACCGCAACGGCCAACGCGCGCACCATGAATCCGTACTGGAGAGGATCAAGTAGCAGTTCTACGAGGTTCATCGATCAGGTCCTGTCCATCACGTCGAGACCGAAAGCCAGGGCGAGGTTTTCCGGTTGCAGCACGGTGTCCGGGTCGGAATGCACCAGGACCTTGCGCATGAGCAGTACCGCCTCGTCGCAGAGTTTCGGCACAGCGTGGAGATCGTGGGTCGAGACCAAGATCGACCGGCGGTCGGAAGCCAACTCTCGTAGCAGCATCGAAATCGTTGCCTCGGAACGCTTGTCGACGCCCGCAAACGGCTCGTCCAGCAACAGTATCGACGCGTCCTGAGCGATGCCGCGTGCGACGAACGCGCGCTTCTTCTGACCACCCGAGAGTTGACCGATCTGACGATCCGCAAATTCGGTGAGTTCCACCCGCTCGAGGGCCTCTGCCACCGCCTCGCGATCTGCACGCCGCGGACGTCGCAAGAATCCGAGGTGGCCGTACCTGCCCATCATAACGACGTCACGGACGCTGATCGGGAAGGTCCAGTCGACGTCTTCACTCTGCGGCACGTATCCGACGCGGCCGCTCTTGCGCGCAGTGGCTGCGTCGAGACCGGCGATTCTGACAGAACCGTGGTCCGGCTTGATCATCCCCATGATCACTTTGAACAGAGTCGACTTTCCTGAACCGTTCATGCCGATCAGTCCGCAGACGCTTCCGGAATTCAATGTCAGATCGACGTGGTCCAGTGCGTGGACCTCGCCGTAGTGAACGCTGACGTTTTCGACGCGAATGGCTTCGTTCATGATTTACCGCCGGTCAGACCGCCGAGGATGACGTCGGTGTCGTGGCGAATCATGTCCAGGTAGGTGGGCACGGGACCGTCGGCTTCGGACAGCGAATCGACGTACAGCGTTCCGCCGAACTTCGCGCCGGTCGCCCCGACAACCTGCTGCATGGGGGCATCCGAGACCGTCGACTCGCAGAAGACGGCGGGAACGGAATTGGCTCGGACGAAGTCGATCGCGGCGATGATCTGCTGCGGCGTCGCCTGCTGCTCGGCATTGACCGGCCAGATGTACGCCTCGCTGAGTCCCGCGTCCCTGGCCAGATAGTCGAACGCACCCTCGCAACTGACGAGTGCACGCTGACCTGCGGGCAATGCCGCCAGCCCACTGACCAGGCCGTCCTGAACTGCTTGCAGTTCCGCCTTGTACTTCGCGCCGTTCTCCGCAAATGCCGAGGCGTTGTCCGGGTCGAGGTCGCTGAAAGCAGTCACCATGTTGTCGACGTAGATCTGCGTATTCAACGGAGACATCCATGCATGCGGATTGGGCTTGCCCGCATACGCGTCGCCGGCGATCGGAATGCCTTCGACGCCGTCGCTGACCACGACGTGTGGCACGTCCAGTCCGTTGACGAATTTCGCGAACCACGCCTCGAGGTTCATGCCGTTGTCGAGGATCAGATCGGCTTCGCTCGCCCGCCGAATGTCTCCGGGCGTCGGCTCGTAGCCGTGAATTTCGGCCCCCGCCTTGGTGATCGACTCGACGCGAAGATGATCGCCGGCAACGTTCTGGGCGATGTCCGACAGCACGGTGAACGTGGTGAGCACCACCGGGCGGTCGTCGTCGGAGCCAGAACTCACCGCAGAACAGCTGGACAGAAGCAGGGCGGCGAGGGCGGCAATTCCCAGGCGGCGGAAGTTCTTCGCGTCGCGTGTCGTCATGGTCGAACTCTAATATGTGGGTAAACAAATACACAAGTTCGCCTCGCCGAACAATCTCCACTCGATAAGCTCGGGCCATGCGTCCTACTGCCTTGATCACCGGTTCCAGTCGCGGCCTCGGAGCTGCCATCGCACGCGAACTGGCGCCGACACACGACCTGCTGCTCGGTGCACGATCCGCGCAGGCCCTCGAGCCGATCTGCGCCGAACTGACCGGATCGACGCCTCTACCCCTCGACCTCACGGACTACGACGCCGTCGCCGCCGCCGCCTCGTCCATCACGACGCTCGACGTGCTGGTACACAACGCCGGCGTGGCCGACATCGGAACCATCGAGGAATCCTCGGTCGATCAGTGGCGACGCACCCTCGAGGCAAACGTCATCGCCGTCGCCGAACTCACGCGGGTTCTCCTGCCCGCGCTTCGTGCGGCCGGAGGTCACGTCGTGCTGATCAATTCGGGTGCCGGACTGCGCGCCAACGCCGGTTGGGGCTCGTATGCGGCCAGCAAGTTCGCCCTGCGCGCTTTCGGAGATGCGTTGCGCCTGGAAGAGCCGGCACTGCGGGTCACCTCCATTCACCCCGGACGGATCGACACCGACATGCAGCGCGACATCGTCGCCGGTGAGGGCGACGAGTACGACCCGGAGCGCTTCCTGAAAGCCTCCACTGTGGCGCGTGCCGTACTCACTGCCGTCCAAACACCGTCCGACGCACACCCTACGGAGATCGTGCTTCGACCTACCGGCCGGTAAATCCCCAGTTCGGCGGTAACGGAATGGTGACGATGGCCATCCGGATATCGCTTTTCCGGGCACTGGCCCGATACTGACATCAGTTGTCGGACAAAGAGACTGGACTTGTCTCAGGAGTTCATCGAGAGGTGGTGTGCGATGCATGATCATACGGATACATGGGGGATCCCCAGCCAGACTTTCCTTCAGTGGTACCTGGTGGCGGCTGCCGTCGCGATCGGACTCTCGCTGTACAGCCGAATGACTGCGCGCCGGTCACCGGTGGTCGTCGAAGCTGTCCGTCGGCCGCTCACTCCTCCCGAGATCGGCGCCTTGACCAGTGACTACCAAGCGGTGCTGGCGTCGATGGCTATTCTGCGCAGCGCCGAGCTGATCAGCACCGAAGGCAAGACCAAGCTGGCACTCACTGCGGAGGACAAGAATCGTCTCGACTGGTTCACCCGTACGGTGCACAAGCGGCTCGGCAACGGAAAGGTCCCGCTGCGGCAGGTGCGTCTGATGGGACGGCTGAACGTCGCACTCGCACAACTACGTACGACGTTGATCGACGAGGGATATTTGCAACGCCAGCAGGACGGTCTGACCGCTGCCCTTCGGACCGTTCCGATCGTGGCGGTCATTGCTCTCGGCTTGGTCCGTCTCGTCGCCGGAATCGCCGGCGGTAAGCCGGTCGGGTTCCTGCTCCTCACCATCATCGTTCTCGCTCTGATGATTCCACTTCTTCGCATCAAGCGTCGTCGGACAGCTTTGGGAGACAGCGAGCTTCGACGCCTCAAGCACGAAAACTCGTACCTCTCACCGAAACTGCGGCCCGCGTACACGAGCTACGGTCCCTCGCTCGCCGGGCTGTCGGCGGCGCTCTTCGGTGCGGGCGCTCTGGTTCTGATCGATCCGGCGCTGGCGGGAGCGGTAGCTGCGGGCGCCGCGTACAGCCCGGGTGGCGGAAGTTCGAGCTACTACAGTTGTGGCTCCTCATCCGGATCATCCGGCTCGGACGGCGGTGGCGGCAGTGGGAGCAGTTGCGGCGGCGGGGGGTGTGGGGGATGAGCACGCATGCATCCGACACCTGGGGGATCCCCAGCGAGGATTTCCTCTACGGCTACATAGCCGTTTCGGCCACGCTCATGGTTCTCACTCTGGGGTGGCGTCTGATGATCCGGGCACGCCGGCACGGGTACTCAACCGAGCACGGGTATTCCGCCGAGCAACTGACGCCTCCGGAAGTCGGAATGCTCACCGGCGAGTCACGCGCCATCGCAGCATCATTGGCAATCCTGCGTAGCGCTGACCTGATCACCACCGACGGCGCTGTCCTGCGCCCGTTGGGCCCTGGCGACGAGACCCTGGACTGGTACACCCTCACCGTGTACCAGCGCCTGGCCCAGCAGGCTCTACCCCATCGTCGGCGCCAACTCGCCGAGCGTATGACGGTGGAAACAGCTCGCCTACGAAACTCTTTGGCGGACCGGGGATACCTGACCTCCGACAGCGCCAGGCGTTCAATCTTTCTCTCCACAGTTCCGCTGAAGATCCTGGTGGCCGTGGGTATCGTCCGCATTGCTTTCGGACTGCACAACGACAAGCCCGTCGAGTTTCTGATTCTCGCCGTACTCGTCACCGGGTTCAGCATCCCGCTGCTCGGGCTCAACTTCGATCGAACCACCTCTGGCAAGGCGGCACGTTCGGAACTGACCACGGCACACGCCTACCTGTCCCCGCGCAACAAGCCTGCCTTCTCCGCCTACGGACCGCGTTTGGCGGGAATGTCCGCTGCTCTCTTCGCCGGTTCGGCGATGCTGATGATCAATCCCGCCTTGGCCTCCGCCGCCGGAATCGGTGCCGACGGCAGCGGAAGTAGCGGGGGTTCGGACGGTGGCGGTTCAGGCGGGGGAGGCAGCAGCTGCAGCGGAGGCAGCAGCTGCAGCGGGGGCGGCGGATGTGGCGGCGGCGGCGGTGGATGCGGGGGATAGCCGCGCCCGGGCGAGCATAAGCGCTGCGGCCGCGGTAGTGATGCCACGTTCCTCGCTCAACGAGTACACCTCGTCCAAGGTTCGACCGATGCCTCGGGTTCGTTCGACGACGTCGTCTTCGTTCCACCCCAGGACTTCTCGCCCCACGAGGTGAAAGGCTCCGCCTGCGTTCGCGACGAAATCAGGGGCACAGAGAACCCCGCGGTCTCGCAGAACCTCACCGGCAGCGGCATCGGTCAAGATGTTGTTTGCTGCGCCCGCCACGGCCAGAGTCGGAATCGACGCAGCCGCAGCGAAATCAATGATGCCTCCCATCGCGCAGGGGGCAAAGAGGTCACACGGTGTTCGGAGGACCTCGCCGGCAGGAACGACCGCGTGCCCCGCGAGAGAAGCCGCCTCGAGGCGCTGCGGGTCCGTATCGGCAACCAGCAGACGTGCGCCAGCCTGCGCTGCGAGACGGACGACGTCGCCGCCGACGGCGCCGAGCCCCTGTACCAGTACCGTTCGGCCGTCGAGTGTTCCGAGTCCTCGGCGACGCGCCGTGGCCTTCATCGCTTCGAACACACCCAGAGCGGTGGCGTGCGCGCTGGAACCGGCGCCACCGTTGCCGACCGAACGCCCGAAGACGTATCTGGTGGTGCGACTGAGCTGATCCATGTCGGAAGAGTTGGTGTTGACGTCGGGACCGGTCCAGTAGTTTCCTTCGAGCTTGTCGATGTTCTCGGCGTGGATGTCGAGGATACGGGTCCAGGTTGCGGCGTCGATCTGATTGCGCGGTGCAGGTAGCGCTATTACCGACTTCCCGCCACCCATCGGCAGATCGGAGACCGCCATCTTCAAAGTCATTGCGCCGGCCAGCTTCCCGGCGTCCGCCAATGCGTGACCGATGGAGGGATAGTGAGCGGCCCGCGTGCCACCCGACGCCGGTCCCAGACGGGTGGAGTCGATTCGAATCACGAAAGTCGTGCCGGTCTCCCGATCATGGCGTGTGACGGTCAGTTCACCGTCCCAGCGCAGTTCGTCGTCGATACTCATTGAATCTCCTTTTCTGTCTCCGGGTCAGTTGTGGGCGTGCAGTGGTGTTCCCGCGAGTGCGAGCATGGCCTCGCCCAACGCTTCGTTCTGACTGGGGTGCGCGTGGATGAAACGCCCCACTTCATCGGGAAGTGCTTCCCAGGCAACGGCCAACTGCGCCTCACCGATCAGTTCGCCGACGCGGTCTCCCACCAGGTGAACTCCGACAACAGGGCCTTTCGTTCCGCTTCGAATCACTTTGATTCCGCCGGTAGTTCGCAGGATCTGACTCTTGCCGTTACCTGCCAGGTCGTAGATGACGGTGGAGACGTCGGCGTACTGCGTGCGCGCCACCTCTTCGTCGAGTCCGACCGATGCAACTTCGGGATGTGAGTACGTCACGCGAGAAATCAGATGTTCGGCGACCGGTATCGGATCCTTGCCGGCAATCTGTTCGGCCACAAAGATTCCCTGCTGGAAGCCTCGGTGCGCCAATGCAAGACCGGGCACGATGTCACCGACCGCGTACACACCGTCCACGGACGTACGGAGGCGTTCGTCGGTGACGACAAATCCCTTGTCGAGGCTGATTCCGTTTTCTTCGAAACCGTCACCGTCCGTGCGAGGTCCGCGGCCGACGGCGACCAACAGTAGGTCGGTGTCGAGTTTCGTTCCGTCGCTTAGTTCGACGCGGACCGAATCGGCTGCTTCTTTCGCGGAAACCATCTTCGTACCTGTCTTGCACACGATTCCGCGTTTCCGGTATGCCCGTTCGAGCTGCTTCGACGACCACGGGTCCTCGGCGGCGATCAGTCGGGGGAGTGCCTCGACGATCGTGACTTGGGCGCCGAACGAGCGCCAGAGGCTTGCGAACTCGACGCCGATGACACCGCCACCGAGTACCGTTGCGCTGGTGGGCACCCGGTCGAGTTCGAGTGCCTGGTCGCTGGTGACGATCCGTCGGCCGAGTTCGATGCCGGGGAGTTCCCGCGGATACGAGCCGGTGGCCAGAACGAGTGATGTTCCGGTGTAGCGGGTTCCGTCGACGTCGATGCTTCGCCCACCGACGTACGTTCCGTATCCGTTGACGATAGTGATCTTGTGTTGCGCCAACAAACCTTGCAGACCGCTGTACAGCCGCTCGACTGTCCCGTTCTTGTAGTCGTGCACCTGCGCGATGTCGATGCCGTCAAAAGATGCCCGGACTCCGAATTGCTCACTGGTGCGTGCCGAGTCGGCCACCTCGGCGGAATGCAGCAGCGCCTTGGTCGGGATGCATCCGCGGTGCAGGCACGTTCCGCCGACCTTGTCCGCCTCGATCAGCGTGACCGACAATCCGAGTTGGGCGGCGCGGATGGCGCAGGCATAGCCGCCCGATCCTCCACCGAGGATCACGACGTCGCTGTGGGGTTCTGCAGTTGTCATCGGAGCCTTGGTCATCAGAGCCTTCCCAGGACGCGGATCGGGTTCTCGATGTAGTCACCGAACAGCCTGAGGAATCCGCCGGCTTCGCCCCCGTCACAGACGCGGTGGTCGAAGCTCAACGAGATCTGAGTGACCTTACGAACGGTCAACTCGCCGTTCACGACCCACGGCTTGTCGATGATGCGTCCGATCCCCAGAATTGCCGCCTCGGGGTGATTGATGATCGGAGCCGATCCGTCGACCCCGAATACCCCGTAGTTGTTGAGCGTGAACGTGCCGCCGGTCAGGCGGGCGGGTTCGAGCTTGCCGTCGCGGGCAAGGTCGGTGGTCACCCGAAGTGTCTGTGCGAGTTCGACGGTGCTCAGGGCGTCCGCATTTCGAATGACCGGTACCATCAATCCCTTCGGTGTCTGCGCGGCGATCCCCAGGTGGGTGCGGGCGTGTCGGACGATCTCGCCTCGAGCAGTATCGACCGACGAGTTCAGTTCGGGGTACTGCGCCAACGCCGCGATCGTCAGCCGAGCCAGGAGCGCCATCAGGCTGATCTTGTCGGAATCGGGCAGTGACTTGTTGATCTCGGCTCGCGCCGCCAAGAGTTCGGTGGCGTCGACGTCAACCCAGGTTGTTGCGTCCGGGATCTCACGGCGGCTGGTGGACAGCTTGTCGGCAACTACCTTGCGTAGCCCCTTGATCGGAATTCTTTGGTCGGTCGCGTGTGACGTTTCCGTTTCCGGGCCGAAGTTTGCCCCGGCCTCGACGTCGGCGCGCGTGATGACTCCGCCAGCGCCCGATCCGGAAATCGTGGCTAGGTCGATACTGTTGTCAGAGGCCAGTTTACGAACAATCGGCGAGATCACACGTACCGACGGAGCCGCTCTGCGGCGGCGCAGAGGAGCATCCTCGCTGGTGCCGTAGCCGATCAGGACGTTGCCCGAACCGGCGCGTTCCTCTTCGCGGTAGCGCTCGTGGTTGGCCGAAACGACCGCGTCGACACTCTCGCCACCACTCACGGTGATCAGCGGTGTGCCCACCTTCAGGGTGTCTCCGTCTTTGCCGTGTAGTTCGATCACGGTCCCGGCGAACGGGATGGGCACATCCACAGCAGCTTTCGCAGTTTCCATCTCGACGACGATCTGATCGATGGTGACCACGTCGCCGACCTTGACGTGCCACTCCGCGATGTCGGCCTCCGCCAGTCCTTCGCCGAGGTCGGGGAGCATGAATACCTGATTGGTCATGCCGTCACCGCCCAACGGGTGTCGGGAGTGTCGTTCCACTGCAGACGGTCGACGGCGTCCAGGACCCGGTCGACGCTGGGCAGGTGGTGACGCTCGAGCTTGGGAGCGGGGTAGGGGATGTCGAAGCCGCTGACCCGGAGCACCGGGGCATGGAGATGGTGGAAGCACCGTTCCTGCACGCGGGCAGCAATTTCTGCACCCACACCGGCAAAACCTTGCGCTTCCTGGATGACGATGCAGCGTCCGGTCTTTCGCACCGATGCGGTGACCGTCTCGTCGTCGAACGGCACTATCGAGCGGATGTCGATCACCTCGATGTCCCGGCCCTCGGCTGCAGCGGCCTCGGCGGACCTCAGTGCAACGTCCACGGACGGACCGTAGGCGATGAGCGTCGCGTCACGACCGGGGCGACGGACGACGGCGCGACCGATCGGCTCGCGTGCGGTCAGGTCGACATCTGCTCGCGCGAAGTACAGCTTCTTGGGCTCGAGGAAGATCACCGGGTCGGGGTCCTCGATCGCCGAACGTAGCAGCGAGTACGCGTCTTCCACCGTGGACGGCGCCACAACCTTCAGTCCGGGTGTGTGCGCGTAGTAGCCCTCACTGGAATCACAGTGATGCTCCACCCCGCCGATACCGCCGGCAAAAGGAACACGAATGACTATCGGAATCGACAGCGCGCCCTTGGTGCGGTTGCGGATCTTCGCGACATGGGAGGCGATCTGCTCGAATGCCGGATAGGCAAACGCGTCGAACTGCATTTCCACGACCGGACGAAAACCGGTCATGGCCATGCCGATTGCGAATCCGATGATGCCGGACTCGGCGAGGGGAGTGTCGAAGCATCGGTCGTCGCCGAAGTCGCGGGTGAGGCCGTCGGTGACGCGGAAAACGCCGCCCAGGGTGCCGACGTCCTCACCGAAGACGACAACGTTGTCGTCCGCGGCCAGAGAGTCGCGTAGCGCGGTGTTGAGGGCCTGAGCCATCGTGAGCATGGGCATGGTCAGTGTCCCCCTGTGTCAGCGGCTTCGGCAGCAAGTTCGGTTTCGAGTTGGGCTTGTTGCTCACGCAATTGCGGTGTCTGCTCGGCGAAGACGTACCGGAACAGATCGAGCGGATCGTGCGGGCGGTCGACGTTCATGCCGGCGCGCAGTGTGGCGGCCGCGGTTTCTGCCTCTGCAGTCAGCGATTCCACGAACGCGTCGTCGATCAGATCGTGTGCGCGCAGATACTTTTCGAGACGCGGCAACGGATCTCGCCCGAGCCAGGCTTCCACCTCGGCGCTGTCGCGGTAGCGGGTGGCGTCGTCGGCATTGGTATGTGCGTCGATGCGATAAGTGTGTGCCTCGACGATCACCGGTCCGTTTCCGCTGCGGACGAAGCGTGCCGCCTCGTCCATGACGGCCAGCATCGCAACGGGATCGTTGCCGTCGACCTGCTCGCTGCCGATCCCGTAGCCGACGCCCTTGTGCGCCAACGTCGGTGCTGCGCTTTGGCGCGACAGTGGCACGCTGATCGCAAATCCGTTGTTCTGCACCAGAAAGATCACCGGCGCCTTGAAGACGGCGGCGAAGTTCAGCGCCTCGTGGAAATCGCCCTCACTGGTGGCGCCGTCACCACAGAGCGCCAAGGCGACGGTGTTCAAGCCCCGTCGAGACTCCCCGTAGGCCACCCCCGCTGCATGCAGCAATTGCGTTGCCAGCGGGGTGCACTGCGGCGCACTGCGCAGTGCGACCGGGTCGTATCCGCAGTGCCAGTCGCCGGCGAGCATGCTCAGAATCTGCACCGGATCGACACCCCGGGCGGCCAACGCCATCGAATCCCGGTAGGTGGGGAAGAGCCAGTCACTCGGCTCCAGACTCATCGCTGCCGCGATCTGACATGCCTCCTGCCCTCGCGAGGACGGATACACGGCCAGGCGCCCCTGTTTGGTCAGCGCCGTCGCCTGCTGGTCGAAACGCCTGCCCAGGAACATCTTTCGATACATCGCGATCAGGCGATCGTCGCTCGGTTTTGCGTAGCGGGCCTCGCTGCGCGTCAGTTCTCCGGCAGGGTCGAGGTACTGCACCGCAGAATCGGCCGGCAGGAACTTCTGATACCGCAGTTCCCCCAAGGGTTCGACAAGTGTCACTTCTACCTCCAGAAGACGTTGTGTCCATCAGTATTCGCACTCCGGCGACGTAATGGCAGCAAGCGTCGAGGATTCAAGACAAACGGCCTATCATGAGGATTCGGGCAGCAATATGTCCATCAACCGACTCGACTACCGAACCAGGAATGGACAGATGGCCACCGAACCGCACGCTCTCGATGCGATCGACCGTCGCATCATCGCCGAGCTGGTCGCAGACAGTCGCATCTCCATGCGTGCACTGGCCGAGAAGGCGCACATATCCCGCGCTCACGCCTACGTCCGCATCGAAAGGCTCGAGGACGCCGGAATCATCACCGGATTCACGACGCGGATCGCCCACGAGAAGGCCGGACTCGGCTCCTCGGCATACGTTGCACTCTCGATCAGGCAGCACTCGTGGCGAGGTCTGGCGGCGTCCTTGAAGGCCCTGCCGTTTGTCGAGCACTTCTCCCTCCTCGGCGGCGACTTCGACGTTCTGGTGCTGGTCCGTGCCCCGGACAACCAGGAACTACGCCACACCGTTCTCGAAGAACTCCAGGGACTCGACGGGGTTCTCTCGACCAAAACGTGGCTGATCTTCGAAGAAGGCAACGGTCCGGGACCCAACTGGTTGCCCGGCTGATCCGTCTATAGTCGCCGTTAGCAGTTGCACACGGGAGGTGACTCGAATGACCCTGCACGGCCTGGGAATCGGTTGGTGCCCCGAGGTCTCCGGAATCATCGCGCAGCTCGACGGCCTGGCATTCTGCGAAGTCATTGCCGAATCCGTCGGAAACGAGATACCGCCGCACCTCGGCTCGCTGGGAGTTCCGGTGATCCCGCACGGAATCTCGCTCTCACTTGGCGGGGCCGAGGCGGTAGATCAGGCACGGATCGATCACCTTGCGCGTGCATCCCAGCTACTGGGCGCTCCCTTGGCGAGCGAGCACATCGCATTCGTGCGTGCAGGCGGCATCGAGGCCGGCCACCTGCTCCCACTTCCGCGCACCTACGAAGCCGTCGACGCCCTGGTACGCAACATCACCCGGACTCAGGACGGTCTACCGGTGCCGTTCGCCGTCGAAAACGTTGCCGCCCTGTTCGACTGGCCGGACGACGAGTTGACCGAAGGGGAGTTTCTCGCGGAGATCGTCGAGCGCACCGGAGCCCTGCTGGTTCTCGACATCGCGAACGTCTATGCCAATGCCCTCAACCGAGGGCGTGATCCCTGGGCCGAGCTGAGCCGGCTACCACTCGAGCGAATCGCATACTGCCACATCGCCGGTGGCAGCATCAGCGACGGCAAATACCACGACACGCACACCGATCCGGTACCCGAAGCCGTGCTGGAACTCCTTGCGCAGTTCACCGCCGCCGGTCACCATCCCGCCATCATGCTCGAGCGCGACGGAAACTATCCGCCGGCACTGGAATTGCTCGACGAGCTCGATGCCATCGCCGACGCAGCTGGTCTGGATCGCATCACCGCGGGCACCGATTGGTCACGCACATGAGCACGCTCGGTGAGCGTCAAGAGGCGCTGATTCGCGCACTGGTGGCGGGTGGCGAACTGCCCGAAGGCTTCGACAAAGACGAAGCCGCCGTTGTCTCGGCGGCGCTGCTCCGAAAGCGCGCAGGAGAAGTGGCGCACCACCTTCCGGTCGTGCGCCACACTCTCGGCGATCGTTATCTTCAGTTGTTCACAGCGTGGGCGGACGGACGACCGAAGTCGTCTTCGCATGCGGATGCCCAGGCCTTTGTCGCCCATCTCCAGGACATCGGCGAACTGCCTCGCCCACCCTGGTATCAGAGGTTTCGAAAGGTCTCACGCAAGTGAGACAACAGCTTCGCTGGTGTACATGAGGAACGTCATCGATTCCTGGAAGTACAGCTCGACGGAGTTCGCATCGTGCGAGAGATAGCCGATGGACAGGTCCTGGCCGAGGTGCAATTCGTAGTCACCGCCACGCGTCGACAGCAGGAAAGCGCCGTCGATGGCCGGGGCCCAGATGATCTCGCCGTCGAGGACGCGTCGCAGGTGCTCGCGGATGGGGTAGCCGTGATCGGAGGTCTCGTTGATCGCGGTGAACGCATCTGCATTCAAGAGCAGTGAGTACGGTCCGTTGACACCGGCCAAGCGCAGCGACGTGATCGCCTGGCTGATGGCTTCCGGGTAGTCCTTGGCGTCGATGGGTAGCTTCAGTTCCGGGTTGGAACCGCTGGCCCGCACGCCGGTGATGCTGGCTGCTGGGTATCCCTCGAAGATGGCGCGGTCCTCGGCGAACGCGATCTGCTTGGCCGCGTCCTTGACGGGCTGCCAGTCGGAGTCCTTGGCGCCGCGTTCGACGTCGTCGATGGCCTGACGGCTGACGGTGAAAGGGACCCGCAGTTCGATGATCGGCTGGGACTGACGAGCATGTGCGATGACGCCGTCGGCCAAGGGATTGATCGGCACCTGATGCCCGAGTGGGATGGCCGCGAGATCGTCACCCGACGGTCCCTCCACATCCACGACACGACGACCGGCGACGTGACGCTTGAAGGTACGGCTCGCCTCTTCTTCGATCTCGGCCCAGGCTGCTGCCGAAATGGGTGCTAGGTCGCGGTGCAGGTTTGTCATTGCTGGGCACTCCTTTTGAGGCTGCCGATTCCGAGAGAACCGTCAGAGATGGGCGCTGTGAACGTCGCTTCGGGAACGAGCCTGGTCGGCAAGTCCGGGGGATCGTCGAGAAAGTCCGCCGTCGGAACGAAGAAATTGATTCCGGTGACGGCGGTGGAGAAATCGAGAATGCGGTCGTAATTGCCGACGGGATTCCCGATGAACATGTTGGTGAGCATCTGCTCGGTGACCGTAGGCGACGCCGAGTAACCGATGAAATAGGTACCCATCTCAGCGGAGCCGACGTGGCCGAACGGCATGTTGTCCCGCAGAATCTGGATCTGCTCACCGGATTCGTCCTCGATGACGGTGAGTGCGGTGTGGGAGTTGGCCGGCTTGGTGTCGTCGTCCATCTCGAGATCTTCGAGCTTGGAGCGTCCGATGACGTTCTCCTGCTCCTCGACGGGCAGGGAGTTCCACTCCGACATGTCGTGGAGGTACTTCTGGACGATGACGTAACTGCTGCCTGCGAAATCCGGATCCTCGTCACCGACGGTGACCGCGACGTAAGCGGCCTGCCCGGACGGGTTCTCGGTACCGTCGACAAAACCCATGAGGTCGCGTTGCTCGAAATACTTGAACCCGTGGACCTCGTCGATCACCGACGCGGCCCCGGCCAACCTGTTGGTCACGACCGTGGCGAACTCGAAGCACAGGTCCATCTGACGGGCCCGGATGTGAAACAACAGATCGCCCGGCGTGCGCGGGGCGTGGTGTTTGTCACCGGTCAACTCGACGAACGGATGCAATTCCGCCGGCCGTGGACCGTCGAAAAGTCGATCCCACGCATCCGAACCGATGCCGACGACGGCAGCCAAGCCACCGGCGGGAACCCGGAATCCGATCGAGCGTTGCAGCCCGGAAATATCCGCCAGAACGTCGTGAACTGCCTGCTCACCACCCTCGTCGATGGTGAAAACCAGGAAGATCGCAGCTTCCGTGAGCGGGGTCAGCAACGGCTGCGGTATCGCGGGAAGGGCCACTTCGGCCTCGTCGATCTCACTCGTTTCCGCCATGCAGACCAGTATGGACGATTCCGGCAGTCCCGGCATCAGTAGTGGGTAAGTCGCGTCAGGGTGTCGCGTCAGGGTGTTGCGGCCTGGGCGCCCGCGTCGAAGCCGGCCGGAATCTCGAAGATCTTTCCGTCGAACCCGGCGCGGTAGAGATGCCCGGCCGCGAAACCGGAATTGCCACGCCCGTAGGTCAACACACTCGACGCTTGCAGTCCGCTGGTGAGCGAGCAGTACTGGCCGGGTCCGTCGATCCGCCACACCTCACCACTGATGTCCGTGGGAACAATTGCGCGATCTCGCGAGTCCAAGGTCAAACCATCTGGGGCAGAGAAGGTTTCGAAACCACCGAGATCGACCAACGACTCCGAATATCCCGGATTGTCCACGGAGATGCGGCTGACACCCGGGTTTGCGAACGTGCGCGAAACGTAGAGCCAGCGATTATCGGCGCTCAGGGCAGCGCCGTTTGCACTCGGGAAGGTTGCCCACGCCGGGTCGACGGAACCATTCGGGCTGACCTTTCCGATCAGCGAACCGAAATCGTTGGTGGCGTAGATCGTCCCGTCGTGCGCGACGGCAAGGCCGTTTGCAGCGCTCAGACCACCGGCTATCGGCGTCACGGCGCCCGAGTTCACGTCCACCCGCGCGACCGACGCAGCACGCGTCAGATCGCCGATCAGCACGCCGGCGTTTGCTCCGGTACCCACCAGCAGTGAACCGTCCGGGCTCCACGCGAGTGCGCCCGCACCGCCGGGAACCGTCGCGATCGGAACTGCGGCCTGACCAGGCCCGTCGACGCGGAAGATCCGCCCACTCACCAGGTCGGTCGTATACAGGCGCCCTTGCCCGTCCACCGTGACACCCTCGAGGGCAGCACCCGGAATCTGGGCGCTGAGTATGGCGGGTGACGATCCAGGGCAAGGCGGAGCGGCGGCGGCACCGGACACGCCCAGAGCCAGAAGCGAACCGGCAACAAGAGCACCGGTGATACCAACACGAATACCGCGATCGAAGATCCTGGTGCGCATCTGCGCAACGCTAGACCCTCTGTCCGATTTCGCCTAGAGACTCCGAAGGAAAGAGATCAAAAGTTCATTGACCTCGACAGCGCGTTCTTGTTGTACGAAGTGCCCCGCACCGCCGAGGAGATGTACACCCCGCAGGTCGGGGACAGTGTCCTTCATTCGGTCCAGTGCCTTGGGACCGCTCATCGCGATGACCGGGTCTTCCGCGCCCGCAACGAAGAGCGTCGGGACCTCGACGTGCGCGCCGTCCAGATCCGCGCTGCGTTCCCAATTGGCGTCATACGCTCGGTACCAGTTCAAGCCACCGGTGAAACCTGTTGCAGTAAAGGCCTTTACATAGACATCCAAATCATCCTCGGTGAGCCACGACCACGGCAACGCCGGCGCCTCGGGAAGTACGTCGAGATAGCCGTTTCCTTCGGAGGGGTTCTTCCACACATCGAGGTACCGGTAAGCCCCGGACAAGGCGTGGAAGAGCCGCTGAAGGAATTCACGTGGACGGGCGTCGAGTTCGCGCTCCGCGACACCCGGTTCCTGAAAATAGTGAATGTGCAGAAAGTGCTTGCGCGCCAAGGCGGCGTAGATGGCCGAGGGCTTGGCCGGGAATCTGTCCGGCGCATAGGGAACCGCCAAGGAGACCAGTCCCGCAACGCGATCGGGGTGACGAAGCGCTGTCGTCCACGCGGCCGGAGCGCCGAAATCGTGTCCGACGAACACCGCTTTGTCGATTCCGAGAGCGTCGAGTAGGTCGATCAGCCGGTTCGCGACGGCGTCGTTGGTGTAGTCCTCGATCGCGTCGGGGCGGGTAGTGCCGCCGTAACCGGGCATGTCGAGTGCAATCGCCCGAAAACCCGCTTCCGCCAACGCTGCCGACTGATGGCGATAGCTGTATCCGAGGCCGGGAAAGCCGTGGCACATGACCACAGCTGTCCCGGAACCGGAATCGTCGATCTGCCAACAGAATCCGTCGACGTCGATCGTCTTGACCGTCATGTCAGGCGGTTATCATGTCTTCCTGGTTCCAGAATGCGCGCATCGACAGGATCTTTCCGTCGTCGTCGAAGGTCATGACGTCGATGGGTGCGATGGTCAGGGTCTGCTCGCCGAGCTTGGTGATCAGCGAGAAGTGGAATGCCGCTTCGTTTCCGGCGATGCGGAGGGTCTGGAGGTGAGCTTCCTGGTCGAAATTCTCGATCACGGAGTAGAACTCGAGAATGGACTCGCGGGTGGTGCGCACGTCGGTACCAACCGGGTCTTCAACCGTTGCACCCTCTGCGTACAGGGCCACAACCTGGGCAGCAGTGCCCGTCGCAACGGTCTCGATGTAGGCGTCGACGGTCTTGCGGATTACCTCTGCGGACGGTGCCATGGTCTACCCCTCGTAGTTAGAACAGGTTCTAATTCTGAGGATAACCTACGACTCTGTTCCACGGGTCAGCTTTCGAGCACCTTGCGCAGGCGAGCCTTCTTCCGGTTCTCCCGCACGATCCAGACGACATCGGTGTCGTCCGACGCCCCCAGGGAGACGAATGCCGGCAGGGCATTCTCCGGATCCGCCGCAACCGCGACACTCCAGCAGTATCCGAGCGCCTGCCGGAGAGTCCGTGTGTCGGCGTCACGACGGGAATCAGCCGGTTGCGAGACGATCCACTCGGTAGCGTCTCGGCACACCTGAACGGCCAGCGCAGCGTTGGTCTTGTCCTTCAGCAACCGTGGCTCGCAGATCCCCGCAGCCGCTGCGCGCAGCGTCAATGGATGAGCGGAGCGTGACCACTGCTCGATGATCGCCCGCAATAATTGCGGATCCGTGTCGCCTATCGCCTGAACGGCCATCGCGGCAGCTTCACGTGCACGCCACGACGCACTGGTGGTTGCCTCCGTGAGACTGTTCAGAACAGCCTTGTCGCGTGAACGAACAAGGATGAATCCGAGCCCGACGATCCCACAGCAGCGGATGTATTCGTCCTCGGACTCCGCCGCCAGCAGGATGTCGTCGTCATCGGCGCCGCGCGCGAACTCGAGCATGAGCCCAAGGTTCGCGCGCGGGCCGGGCAATCCTGAACGCTCCTGCAGATAACTCCACAGTTCATCGCCGTCCAGATCCGCGAACGTCATGGGAGTCCTGCTTTCTCGAGTGCGGGTGCACCCATCATTTCACCGAAAGCCCTCTCACGACGGGAGTTCGAAGCTCACTTGCTTCCGTCGTCGCGCATAGAGGAATCCACCGACAAACGCGAGCACCAGCACCCCGGTCATCACCACGGCCAGAATGTTGCCGCCCAGTAGGAGCGGAAGGTTTCCGGCAATGGCGATCGCGAATCCGATCAGCCCGACAAGGCCCAAGCTCGGGGCAAGTTTGGTGTGCCAGAATCGCTGATCGACCTTCGTACGATGAAAGAAGACGAGCACCGCAAGGCACGTGAGCAACATGAGAGCCACGATCCCCACCGTTGCAACGCCGGCGAACCACGCGAAGATCTGTGTCACCGGATCCAGACCGATGACGATGCAAGCTCCGAGAAGTACCAGAGCACAGCAGGATTGCACCACTGACGCGATGTGCGGCGAACCATGCACGCGGTGCGTCCGCCCACCTGCGCCCGGCAGAACGCCGGTGTTCGACAGAACGAAGATGTATCTGGCCAAGACATTGTGGAGAGACAGAACTGCGGCAAAGAGACTGGACACCAACAGAATTTGAATCAGGTGGGCTGTCACCGTTCCGGCAAAGTCGGTGGCAGTGGTGATCAGCATGCCGTCGGGGTCAGTACCCGCAATGTCCACTGCACCCTTGTCGCCCCAGGCTGTCACAACCGCCCAACTGGAGAGAGCGTAGAAGCCGCCGATGAGTATCAAGGCGGCGTATGTCGCTCGCGGGATAGTCCGCGCGGGATCCTTCGCTTCGTCACGGAAGATCGCCGTCGACTCGAACCCGATGTAACCGGCAAGCGCGAATACCAATGCGACGCCGGGGGATCCGGAGAATATTTCCGACGGAGAGAACATTGCTGTCGACGGGCCTTCCGGACCACCGTCGGCGATGATGAAAGCGTCGAGTACGACTACGATCCCGACCTCTGCGATCAACAGGATGCCGAGCACCTTGCCCGACAATTCGATATGACGAAATCCGAGGACGGCTACCAGAGCTAACGAGGCGAGCGAGAAGATCCACCACGGCACCTCCGGACCACCGTAGGAGGTGATCAACGAACTCATTGCCGGGCCGAGGTAGCCGTATACGGCCAATTGCACTGTGCTGTAACTGACGAGGGCCAACATCGCACTGCCGACGCCGGCACCACGGCCGAGACCATGTCCGATGTAGAGATAGAACGCTCCGGTTCCCGGGATGTAACGCGACATCGCGGTGAACCCGACGGCGAAGAGCAGAAGTACACCGGTTGTCACGGCGAAGGTCATGGGGAAGCCCGCACCGTTGCCACCGGAAATACCCAGCGGCACAAGACCACTGATCACAGTCAGGGGTGCAGCTGCGGCAACGACCATGAGGACTATCGAGCCGGTACCCAGCGAGCCTCGAAGAGTTCGGTCATCGCCGGATGCATCACGTGAAGCATTGACGGAAGTATGGGTCATACGGGCGATGTTAGAACCATTGAAGTCGATTCGGGACCCAATTCACAAAACTTTTACTTGCGAAAAACGGGACGAACCGTCCGTTCGTCGCGCTCCCGTCAGCCTTCTTCCTGCAGCGCCAAGCGTTTGAGCTCGTCTTTTGCGTGCAGAATGTGACGTTCCATTGCCTCCGCCGCGCGAGCGCTGTCGCCCCGCTTGATCGCCTCGAAGATTTCCTTGTGCTCCACCCTCGAAGCCTCGACCTGGTCTTCGAACACGAGATGATCGACGGGGACGAACATTTCGCCGCGAGCCTCGACCACAGCGGCCTCCAACCTGCTGTTTCCCGCCGCTCTGGCGATACCGCCGTGGAACCTGGCGTCACAAGCCCGGAACGATCCCCGACTTCCGGAAACCCCCAATTGCTCAATGGATTCGAGCAACTCGAGAAGATGACGATCGGTTCGCCGGACCGCCGCGAGGCTTGCCGTGCGCATTTCCAACCCGATACGGAGGTCGACGATCTCGTCGATGTCTGCTTCTCGCGCTTTCAACTGGCCAACCCAGTCTTCATAAGGCCTGGTCAACTCCGAAACGAACGATCCGCCCGTGGCTCCTCGCCGCACCTCGATGTATCCCATCGCCTGAAGGATTCGGACCGCTTCTCGCACACTGACTCGACCGACTTCGAGTTGCTGAGACAGTTCACGCTCGGATGGCAGGCGATCACCGGGGCTGAGCGCGCCGCTGTGAATGAGCAGTCGCAAGCGTCGAGCGATATCCTCCCCCAACGTCGGTGCACTGACCATGAATTCGATGGCCGGCAGCTTGTCGATCTGCACGTCTCGTACCCCCTACTCGGTGCCTGGACCGACACTTACGCTTCGTCTTGACCTACGAAATCGAACGCTCCCATTCGCAACTGTCCTTGAATAGATACAGCAGCGCGCGGCACTTCGAACCCGTTACCCCAACTTTACAAGCCAAACTCTAGCGAAAAGCCATTCAATGGTTCTATGCTCGCTCCTATGACCCAATTCACGATGACGGCGGAGGCACTCCCCGCCATGCCCCTGATCGGAGTCACCGGCCGCGTCGACCGCGGCGGGCCGTCACTACCCAACGTCGTCGGCGACGCGTTGATGGAAATGTTCTTCACCGATTTTCCCTCGAAAATCCGCGCTGCCGGTGGTCAACCGATCCTGCTGAGCATCCACAGTGATCCGCGCCGAATCGTCGAGCATATCGATGCCCTCGTCCTCAGCGGTGGTTCCGACGTGGACCCCAGGCGATACGGCCGCACCCCCGGACCAAACTCCTCGATGATCGACCCCGCTCGGGACGAATTCGAGTTTGCCCTGGTCGATGCAGCCTGGGAAATCGGACTGCCGATCCTGGGTGTATGTCGAGGACACCAGGTCGTCAACGTCGCCCGCGGGGGCACTCTGATTGCCGACCTTCCGACCGACGCCGGTGAGGCGCACAGCTTCTTCGGCTATCCGCGTTCCTACCGACCACAACAGGTCGCCCTTGAATCCGGCTCCATCCCATATAGTCTGTACGGCAACAGCATTCACGTGAACAGCCTTCACCACCAAGCAGTGGATGCCCCGGGGAGCGGGCTTCGGATCGTCGGACGCGCGCTCGACGGCGTCGCCGAAGCCATCCAGGCCGCCGATCGCCCCGTGGTGGGCGTGCAGTGGCACCCCGAATTCTTCGTCGAAATCGACCCGCTCTTCTCGTGGCTCGTCGACGCTGCAACCTCCCGTCGGACCAATTCTTCTCACCAGATCGATCATCACAGAATGGAAGACAACAATGTCACGTACGCATGAGAACAAGGTTGCCCTGATCACCGGTGCAGGCTCCGGAATCGGCCGCGGCATCGCGCTGCGCCTCGCCTCCGACGGTGCCCGCGTCGCGGTCGTGGACCTTCACATCGAAAGTGCAAAGGAGACCGTCGCACTTATCGAATCGCAGTACGGCACACCCGCGCTCGCCCTTGAGGCCGATGTGCGCGACCGCGCCGCCGTGAGCGCCGCTTTCGAAGCCACCGTCGCCGAATGGGGACGCTTCGACTACCTCGTCAACAACGCCGGCCTGATCACGATGAGTTCTCTCGAGAACCTCACCGACGAAGAGTGGGACCTCGTCCTCGACGTCAATCTCAAGGGCATGTTCATCGTCACGCAGATCGCCACCCCGTACTTCCGCGACGGCAACAGCGGCGCTGTGGTGAACTTGTCGACGGTGGAAGCGGACGTGGTCGTGTCCTCCCAGGGCTTCGCACAGGTCCACTACAACGCGTCGAAGGGTGGAGTGAAGATGCTGACGAAGGCTCTGGCCGTCGAACTCTCGCGGTACAACGTACGAGTCAACGCGATCGCCCCCGGGCCGGTCCCCACCGCCTTCCTGCCTGGCATCGACGTCTCCTCCGGCGAAGTTCTCGACTTCATGAAGTCCAGGCTCCTGGTGCCGCGCGTCGGCCGCCCCGAGGACATGGGTGCTGCAGTCTCCTTCCTGCTCTCCGACGACGCCTCCTACATCAGTGGAGTCCAGCTGCCCGTCGACGGCGGATGGCTTGCCCGATGAAAGGCCGGCTCACCACGGCCGAGCTCGCCGAGTCCGACATCGACACCGTCCTCATCGCCGGTATCGACCTCTACGGACGGTTGATCGGCAAACGAGTCCCGACGCGAATTTTCCTCGCGAACATCGACGAGGGTCTGCATGTGTGCACCTGTGTGTATGCCTGGGATGCCAGCCAACGCATGGACAAACTCGTTGTCGACTACGCCGGCGGACACACCGGCTGGCATGACTTCCGCCTGCAACCTGACCTGGGAACACTGCGACGCGCGTCGTGGCTCGAGTCCACTGCCATCGTCATCGCTGACTCGGTCGACGAACATACCGGCGAGATGGTCCCGATCGCACCGCGCACGATCCTGCGCAAACAGATCGACAAGCTCGAAGCTGACGGCCACACCGTCTACGCGGCAACGGAACTCGAGTTCCACCTCTACCGAGGTACCCCCGACGCATTGCGGCGCAGCGGCTATCGGAATCTCGAACCCACCACCCTGGTGCCCTCGGATTACACCATCACCGCCGGCAACGCGATGGAACCTTTCTTCCGCAAGGTACGAACCGCGTTGGAGGAGAGCGCGATTCCCGTGGAGGTCTCTCAGGTCGAATACGGCCTGGGCCAGTGGGAGATCAACCTCGAATACGGAACCGCCCTCGAGATGGCCGACCGCCATGTGCTATTCAAGCAGGTCGTCCACGACGTCGCTGCGGCAGAAGGGCTCACTGCTACCTTCATGGCACGTCCGAGCACCGACGGCATGGGCTCGTCGTGTCATATTCACGCGTCCATGCGGAGCGACGACACCTTCCCATTCCACGACGAAAGCGCAGAAAACACCGCGAGCGCCGAACTGCTGCACGCCGTCGGCGGAGTTCTCGAGCACTGCCCGGAACTCATGCTGTTCTACACGCCGACCATCAACTCGATGCGCCGCACCAGAGCCAGCCACGATTTCTCGGGGAACGGCTTGACCTGGGGTTTCGACAACAGGACTACCACCTGCCGACTCATCACCGGTGCACCGTCCGCCAACCGTCTCGAAATGAGACTGCCAGGGGCGGACGCAAATCCGTATCTCGCACTCGCCGCCGTTCTGGCGTCGATGAACGACGGTCTGACACGAAAGCTCGATCCCGGCGCACCGGTACGACGCGACGGGTACAGCGACACAGACACACTCGAGAAGGTGAAGCAACAACCGCTGCCCGGCACACTGGACGAAGCGGCGCGTGCGCTCGAGGCCAGTGAGTTCGCACTCGCGGCGTTCGGCGCCGAGGTCGTATCGCACTATGCGGCGGTCGCCAAGGACGAATGGGATTCCTTCATGTCCGCGGTCACCGACTGGGAACGCGAACGCTACCTCGACAACATCTGACCTACAAACGATTTCGCCACGAAGGACAGTCATGACCACTTCATGCTCACTCGTGCCCCAGAACAACACGATCGACGGAAACGTCGAAACACCGGCTATCGACCTCGGCGAATTTCTCACCGATCCCGACACCGGAGAGAAACTGCAAGCCCAACTCTCGTCCTCCACCGAACAGGTGGAGAGGGCGATCACCGCCGCGACAGAACTTCACCGATCGGGTGTCTGGACCCGTCGATCGGTCGCCGACCGGGTGCGCCTACTCGAGAGAACGGCTGAACTTGTCGAAGAACGGACTGCGGCGATCGCTCGTGAGGACTCCAAGAACAACGGCCTTCCGCTTTCGATCAGCACACTTTTCGCCGGCGGACTTCCCGATCTGTTCCGCAGTGCTGCAACGCATCTGAAGAACTCCTCCGGGTTCGAGCAGCTGGCGTCAGGTGCACAATTACATCGGCTGGCGTGGGGCCCGACCGCTGTGATCGCACCGTGGAACGCACCGAGCTTCATCACCGCCAAGAAGACCGCATTCGCTTTGGCCGCAGGTGCTCCGGTCATCGCCAAGCCCTCCAACTGGGCTCCGTCAGGACCCAACGTGCTTGCCGAGGCGATCTCACGTGCCATCGCCGAAGTCGACGCGCCGAAAGCTCTGTTTCAACTCGTTCACGGAGGCGGGGACGTCGGGCATCTACTGGCCTCCGATCGACGAATCCGAGCACTGGCGTTCACCGGCGGCCGAGCGGCCGGTAGTTCCATCGCCGCTGCAGCTTCTACCGATTTCAAGGCTCTTCAACTCGAGCTCGGCAGCAACAACCCCGTGATCATCCGCGCCGACGCCGACATCGATCTGACTGCCACCGCACTCGTCGACGGGTTCACCAAACTCAACGGGCAATGGTGTGAGAGTCCGGGAAGCGTCTTCGTGCCGCCGCACCTTCACGACCGGCTTGTCGACGCAATACTCGACCGCACGGCCGAAATCGCACTCGGCCGAACCGATGACGCCAACACCACGATGGGTCCGCAGGCGAACGAGCCTCAACTCCAACGGATGCGGGATACCGTCGAGTTCCTCCGCGGCGTGGGCGGCACGGCCGTCTCGAGCACCCCCGTGCCTGACGATTCCGGATGGTTCTTCCCACCGACAGTGGTGCACGGAATCTCGTCGGAGCAAACCAAATCGGAGACCTTCGGGCCGATCCTGACGGTGCACCGAGCATCAACCGACGAGGGAGCTCTGCTCGAGGCCAACGCTCTCGATACCGGCCTGGCCGGATACGTGTTCGGCGCCGACGTCGACGCCGCTCGTGAACTTGCGACCCGAATCGATTGCGGTGAGAACAAGATCAACAGCACCAGCCTCCTGGACCTAGACGACCACTCGACCCAGAGTTTCTGGGGCGGAAGCGGTATCGGCGCACACGGCGACGCAGAGCTTCTCGACTTCTTCCGGGGATCGAGAATCATCGGGGTCGATGCGCCCGGACTTCCTCTCTAGGCGGAGGAGGTCGAGGAAATGGGTGAAGCGGCTCGGGTGGGCACCGATACGAGTCGGGTGGGCACCATGGTGGTCGAATGCCACGATACCGCGGCGGTTCTCGCACGTATTTCGTCGCTGGGGTGGAAGCTCGGCGTCGAGGTCGTCAGCCTGTCTACATGGGTATCCGTGACATCGCCGGGAGTCACCGGAATGTCGATCGCGTACCGTTGCCCGGCAACGATCTCCGACGCCATGTTGATCAAGCGTCTCAACAAGATCATCGGGATAGTTCGCATCAAGACGGACCACGGCCCGTTCGTTCCGGTGACACCACAGGTCGGCCTACACGTCACCGCGACTTTCCAACGCGTCGATCCCGTGGCGCTGGTGGCGTACCGGCACGGCGCAACTGTGTGCAGTCAAGCGAACAATGTTCTGTCGGTACAACTCACCACCACCCGATCGATCGCGGACACATTCGTATCTGATCTGGCACAGGTCGCAGAGCGTCCGCTGCGGGGTGAGATCTCGCTGCAGGAGATTCATCTTGCATGACGTCGAAGTGCACCACGGCGATGTGCGGCTACGGACGTTGGCCAGTAGCCGCACATCATCGTGTGATCAGTGAGCCGGGAGGAGGGACGTCTCCTGCTGCACACCGTCTTCTGCGCCGATCTGGACGATGTTTCGCGGCAGGAACACGGCCGCGATCGCGCCGAGAACTGCTGCAGCAGCACCGATCAGGAAGGCGATACGCATGCCCTCGTCGGTGTAGAACACAGCGCCCTCCATCGCCATCGCGATGTGCGAGTTCAAGACCGTGAAGGCGATGACGGGAAGCACTGCGGGGAAGATGCTCTGGAAGACCGCAACCATGCTCGCCGTGGTTGCCTGCAACTGCGGCGGCACTGCTTCGATGAGCAGGTTCGGGATGGAGGCGTAGCCCATACCCATACCGACACCGAAGATTCCGGCGAAGATGATGAGCAGCGGCTTGTTGTCGTGAATGGTGGCCGTCAAGGTGAATCCGACTGCCATGAGGATCATTCCGGTGATAATCAGCAGACGCGGTCGGATGTTGCGTCCCACGAGGAAGCCCACAATCAAGCCACCGACCACCACCATGCCGCCAAGCGGCGCCTGGAAGATCGCGAATCCCTCTGCCGTGACGCCGAATCCGTATCCCAGGCCGAGAACTGCGGGGGTCATCACCATCATCGGCAGCAAAATCGTGAAGACTCCCGATGCGCCGTAGCAGAAACCGGCACCGACGGCGGTGAGCATCACCGAACGCTTGCCGAAGTAGCGCAGGTCGATCAAGGGCTCGCGGATGGCTCGGGCAGAGGCAACCCAAGCCACCAACAGTGCGACGCCGCCGATCAGGTAGGCCAGTGTCGAACCGTTCTTCCAGCCCCAGGTCGGTCCGAAGCTGACGCCGATCAGAATTCCGGCGATGCCCGACCCGAGCAGTACCGCACCGATCAGGTCCAGCGAAGAGCGAAGTCGGACAGTCGATTCCGCCGTCGAAGCGAAGATCATGCCGCCGAGGAGAACCAGCCCGACGACAAAGAACCAGAAGATGCTCCGGAACCCGTGGTTGTCGATCAACCAACCGGTGAGGAACGGCGCCGGGATCGCAATCAAACCCATACCGGAAGTCGCGATACTGACGGCCAAGGCAACAGTTTTCGGCGGAAAAACATCTCGAATGAGGGAGTAACTCAGGAACAGGCAGGGAACCAGCAGACCCGTCAGCGACCGGCCCAGAATCAGGATCGCGTAGCTCGGCGCTATCGCCGAAATGAAGGATCCGACCGCCGCGCCGGCGACAGCCAAGAGCAGGACTTTTCGTTTGCCGTACATGTCGGCGAGCTTGCCGAGCAGAGGAGACGCGACCGCCCCCAGCAGCAAGAACGACGTGAGCAGCCAAGCTCCCTGCGTCGTTTGATAGTGCACCGAGATCGCAGGGAGAGCAGTGGAGATCATCATGTAGCTCACTGCGAGCATCTCGAGAAGTAGAACAATCGACGCCAGGGAGAACACCAGTCGCGGAGTCCACCGCTCCGGTATCGATGTCGGTTCGGGCAAACTGGGAGACGAACCGTCGCTGTGGACATGAGACGCCATGGCTGGAAGATCCTTTCGGGAACACCTACGAATTCGATTGACCCTCTGTCGAATACCGTCGACGGGGGCCTAGCCGGGAAGTGCAATGGAACGACAGCTACCGATCTCGGTAACGTGTTACCTGCATCACAGCCCTCGCGTCGACCGCGCGCTACAGAATGTTCCGCGGAGCGGGACAATCAGGACAACGACTGATTGGCGACGGTGCACCAAAAGGACTGCGGCGGTTCGATTGTGAGCAAAGGCAACTACTCTGCGGAGTCGACGCGCGATTAACCCGGGCTGAAAAGCAGTGACTCACGCTTGCCCACACCACCACAGACAGAAATGTCAACGCCAGCGCCAGCAGTCCGACTACCCCCACTCCTGCAGCTACGCGCTCGTACGCCGCTCCAGCTACTGCCCCGACTGACATCCACGTGCACACCCAGGCCATCGCAGACGGCACTTGCGCAACGGCAAACCTCCGATAGCTCGTCCCGACGGATCCCACCAGACGCGGTGTTACGGTCCGGACTCCAGCCATCCACTGACACAGAACAATCGCTGCAGCGCCATGCCGTTCCACCAGGCTCAGAGCCCGTAACTCCATCGATTGAGAGAGTTCCATCAACCGCGACCATGCCCGCGACCGGTCGGCCCCACGGGCTCCCGTTCCCGCGAGTGGACTCACTCTCCTGAACCGGCGAGCACGTCGGCCTCGCACGTAGGCAATATGCCCTCCGGCAATTTCACCGGCGATCGCGACAAGACACGCTGCGACTGGGTGAACGGCACCCGTGCTTCCGAGATACCCGAAAGCAAGGACCGCCGTCACACCAGGAAGAATGATCCCGACCAACGTGCCCACTTCCGCCATGATCAGCATCCCACCCGCCGCGAGCAACCAAACCGGGGGCAGCCCGGTCAAGAGGTCAGCAGAAATTCGCACGAGTCATCGGCTGCCCACATCGGTACACAACCGCCGGCGGTGCGTTACGCCAAATAACCGGTCCACACGAGACGTCGGTGAACTTTTCGTTCAGTGCAATTCGGAATCCCTGGGCTCTCGGTAGCCAGCGCGCGTGGGGGTAAGCGAGAAGGCTCGCCTGCCCGCCATCCGTGAGCAGGGTCGCAATTTGATCCAGAATCAGACACTGCTTTCCGAGATCGATGAGCGACCACGGGAGCGCACAGACGATTGCGTCAACGCGTTCTACTCCAGCGGATTTCAACAGGGCGATCAGATCACAGGCGTCGCCCCAAATCGCCTCGATGCTTGGCCTCGTCCGACACAGATGCCTCACCAGTTCACGATCAACCTCGACCGCGATATGACGGCCGCTCCTCGGTATTCGTGAGGAGATGGCGTCCGAGACAGAACCTGTCCCCGGACCCAACTCGACGATCACAGGCGCGCCGACCGCTGGTACGACCGCCGCCAGTTCCGCTGCGACGGAGGGAGAACTCGGCGCGACCGCGCCCATGGTAAACGGCTTCCGGAGAACAGCTTTAGTGAATTGCCAACCTATGTTCTGGTTCGATGTCATCGCGTCAACAATCCTCAGAACGAGCCGCGCCCACATCGTCCCCTGGGGTTGAAATTCACACGATTCGCTCGGGGCTTGCCCCTAAGGGCCGATACCTAAGGGATTGAAACACTCTCTCAGGGCATCGCCTAAGGGTCACAATATAATTCATCAATAGTGACTCCGTAATACCCGGCGCTCCCCTGCTCGAACAGATCGAAGTGAGGTGGTGTTCGCGTGCCGCGAAGCGATGACACTCGTTCTCCAAGTGGAGTATTCAGATTGTTCGAAGATCGCAGCTTGAATCGGAAACTGGATCGGAGATTCGATCCGGGCGATCACCCACGACGCCTGTGAAGACTGGCAGCACATCTGTGGCGCCCAGATACGCACCCAGATACGACTGTGCGCCGTTTCGGTAGCGGTAACTACCAAAACGGCGCACAGGGGCCGAAGGCCCTACAGAACTATGTTGACCATCTTGCCCGGCACAACGATCACCTTGCGGGGTGCGTTGCCCTCGAGCAGAGCGACGATCTTCTCATCGGCCAGCGCAATCTCTTCGACAGCCTTGCGATCGGCATCCGCCGGGACGCTGATGCGGCTACGAACCTTGCCGTTGACCTGGATCGGGTACTCGACGGTATCCTCGACGAGCCACTTCTCCTCGACTGCCGGGAAGGGTCCGTGCGCAAGGGATTCCGTGTGACCCAGACGCGACCACAGCTCTTCCGCGAGGTGCGGCGCCAGGGGAGCGAGCATCAGCACCAGCGGCTCGACAGCAGCACGCGGCGCACCGCCCGGGAACGCCTTGGTGAGGTGGTTGTTGTACTCGATCAGCTTCGCGGCGGCCGTGTTGTCGCGCAGCGCCGTGTAATCCTCGATGACACCGGAAATCGCCTTGTTGAGCGCACGCAAAGTCTCTTCACCAGGAGCTTCGTCGGTGACACGGGGCTTGCCGGTCTCCTCGTCGATGACGACGCGCCACACTCGCTGCAGGAATCGCGCAGCACCGACGACGTCCTTGGTAGCCCACGGACGCGAGGTGTCCAGCGGACCCATCGACATCTCGTACACACGGAGGGTGTCTGCACCGAACTCGGCGCAGATCTCGTCCGGCGCAACGGCATTCTTCAGACTCTTGCCCATCTTGCCGTACTCGCGGTTGACCTCGGCACCCTCGTAGAAGAACTTGCCGTCCCGCTCGACGACCTCTTCTGCCGGCACGTAGACGCCGCGGGCATCGGTGTACGCGAATGCCTGGATGTAGCCCTGGTTGTACAGGCGGCGGTACGGCTCGCTCGAGGACACGTAGCCCAGGTCGAACAGAACCTTGTGCCAGAAGCGCGAGTACAGCAGGTGCAGCACTGCGTGCTCGACGCCGCCGACGTACAGGTCGACTCCACCGGGATCGTTGGGGCCGTGCAGTTCCGGACGCGGGCCCGTCCAGTACGCCTCGTTCTGCGGGTCGCAGAAGGCGTCCTGGTTGGTGGGGTCGATGTAGCGCAGCTGGTACCACGAGCTACCTGCCCACTGCGGCATGACGTTGGTGTCGCGATGGTAGGTCTGCAGACCGTCACCGAGATCGAGCTCGACGTTGACCCAGTCGGTCGCCTTGTTCAGCGGGGGAGAGGGCTCGGAGTTGGCGTCGTCCGGATCGAAGGACACGGGTGCGTAGTCCTCGACCTCCGGAAGCACCACGGGCAGAGCCGAATCCGGCAGAGCGTGTGCGTTGCCGTCCGCGTCGTAGACGATCGGGAAAGGCTCACCCCAGTAACGCTGACGCGCGAAAAGCCAGTCGCGCAGCTTGTACTGGATGGTGCCCTTGCCCTGGCCGCTCTCCTCGAGGCGACTGATGACGGTCGCCTTGGCCTCGGCAACGTCCAGCCCGTCGAGGTAGTCGGAGTTCACCAGCGGGCCGTCACCGGAGTACGCAGCCTCCGAAACATTGCCACCGGCAATAACTTCGAGAATATCCAGACCGAACGCGTTCGCGAACTCCCAGTCACGGTGATCGTGTCCCGGAACTGCCATGATCGCACCGGTGCCGTAACCCGTCAGAACGTAGTCGGCGATGAAGATCGGAACCTTGTGTCCATTGACCGGATTGACGGCGTAGGAACCAAGGAAGACGCCCGTCTTCTCCTTGTTTTCCTGGCGCTCCAGGTCGGTCTTGGCGGCAATCGACTTACGGTATGCAGCAACAGCTTCCGCCGGAGTCGTGGCACCGCCAGTCCAGCGCGCGTCGACACCTTCGGGCCACTCGTCCGCGACGAGCTTGTCCACCAAGTCGTGCTCAGGAGCCAGCGTCACGTAGGTGGCGCCGAACAGCGTGTCCGGACGGGTAGTGAACACATCGACGCCGTACTCGCCTGCAGCAAAGGTAACTTCGGCACCGTACGAGCGTCCGATCCAGTTGCGCTGCATGGCCTTGACCTTGTCCGGCCAATCCAGGTACTCGAGGTCGTCGACCAGGCGATCGGAGTACGCGGTGATGCGCATCATCCACTGCTGGAGATGCTTACGGAAGACTGGGAAGTTTCCGCGGTCACTACGACCGTCGGCGGTGACTTCCTCGTTGGCCAGGACGGTACCCAAACCGGGGCACCAGTTGACCATCGAATCCGACTGGTAGACAAGGCGGTACGAGTCCAGAACCTTGGCCTTCGCGGCCACGTCCAACGAAGCCCACTCGCGTCCGTCTTCCAGAGCGCGCTCACCGGAATCGAACTCGGCTTCCAACTCGGAGATACGACGCGCCTTGCCGGCTTCCTTGTCGTACCAGGCGCCGTGGATCTGCAGGAAGATCCACTGCGTCCAGTGGTAGAAGTCGACGTCCGTCGTCGCGAGGCTACGACGCTCGTCGTGCCCCAGACCCAGGCGTCGCAGCTGGCGCTTCATGTTGGCGATGTTGGACTCGGTGGTCGTCCGCGGGTGGGTACCCGTCTGCACGGCGTACTGCTCGGCCGGGAGACCGAACGCGTCGTAGCCGAGGGTGTGCAGGACATTGCGCCCCTGCATGCGATGGAAGCGCGCGAAGACGTCCGTAGCGATGTATCCGAGCGGGTGACCGACGTGCAGACCCGAACCCGAGGGGTACGGGAACATGTCCTGCACGAAGAGCTTGTCGGCGGGAACACCGTCGGGCGAGGAGAGCGGACCGACCGGATTGGGCGCGTTGAACGTGCCTTCCTCACTCCAGCGGTCCTGCCAGTGCTGCTCGATCTGGCCGGCGAGCTCCGCGGTGTAGCGGTGCTGCGGAGTTGCGTCGGCTGGTGAATCGGGGGACTGCGGAGACTCGGTCACTATGGTCGCTATCTACTTGGCTGACGGAAATACCGATAACCAGGGTAGAGCCTGCACGACCCGGGCATACCATCAACTCCACTCGCGCCTATCCTGTATGGGTGATCGTTGTCGCTGTGGTGCTATTCGTGCTCGCTGTCGCCGTAGGTGGAGTTGCCGTCGCCGGACTGATCGGCAAACTCCCGCGCAACCGCTGGGCCGGTGTCCGCACCGAGGATTCCCTGCGGAGCGAGGAGTCGTTCGCCCTCGCCAACAAGGTGGCCGGTCCGACCATGCTCGCGGCCGCTGGAATGTTCGTCATCGGCGGAGTCGCAGCACTGACCATCGGCGGAGTCTTCGGCATTGCCGTCGCGATCATCGCCGTCGTCGTCGCCGTCCTCACTGCCGGTTTCGGTGGAGGCATCGGCACCCGCGCAGCCGCCGCGCTCCCGCAGCAGAGCGGATGCGGTAACGACTGCAACTGCGGCGGGCACTCCGAGCCTGCCGCCGACGAGCCGGTGGCGGAGACCCCCGAGGCCAAGGCGAACGCTGCCGCTTGCGGCACCGCTTCCTGCGGTGCCTGCGCGCTCAAGGATGCTTGCCAGCCGGCTCATTGATTCACGTGAAACATCGCGTGGTCGACCCGGCCGGGGTCGTATTCGGGCTAGTCGTTCCGCTGTTGTGTGCGGTCTTCGGCTTCGTCCTGACAGAAATGTGGGAGCCTCGCCTCCCGGAGCAGATCGCGACTCACTGGACCACCACCTCGCCGGACGGCTTCTCCACCCCGTCGGCCAACGCATGGACCATTGCACTTTTGACACTGCTCTTCGGTGGCGGTCTCAGCGCGATTGCTGCTCTTGCTCCCGCGATGTTGATGATGCGTCGCTTCATGTTGGTTGTCGGGCTGAGCATGGTCGGGCTCGTCACGACAGTGAACTTCGCTTTGCTCTACACCCAACTCGATGTCGCCGATCCGTCCACGACGTCACTCCCGCTGTGGTCTCTCGGTGTCGGCTTTGCAGTCGGCGGGGTGCTGGGGTGGATCGGCGCCTCCTTCCTGCGCGACTACCGCGTCCGCACTCTTGCCACGATCGAACCCTCGGCCGGGTTGCCGCGAAGCAGCTGCCCTCTACCTATCTCCGACGACGTCGGATTCAGCACCAAAGGCTCGGTGATCCTCACTGCGATCACTCTGGCGCCCGGAGTCATCATGGCGTTGGCGATGCGGTCACTCTGGCCGTTGTTCATCTTCGGGGCACTCGGACTGCTCGTCGTCAGCTTGGTTCGCTTCCGGGTGATCGTCGACGAACGGGAGATCCGGGTGATCAACATGGGGATGGCTGCGATGACCTACGGCATCGAGGAAGTTGTCGGAGCCGACGTCGCGGAGATCAAACCGTTCGCGGACTTCGGCGGCTGGGGACTCAAGACCAAGGGTCGTCGTAACTACGGCGTCGTCACCCGCACCGGGCCAGCGGTGGTCATCACGTTCGCTTGTGGCGACCGACTCACGATCACGACACCCGGGGCCGAAGACATCGCCGGGTCACTCAATCGATTGGCCGACGCCCGGACTCGGTAACCGCCGAGCCTGAACCGATCGCTTCCTGAGTCTTCTCGAGATACCCACACGCCGCAGCCCTGGCTTTGGTGACATCGCGTTCGGCGATGGCTTCGGCAACTCCCTGATGATGCGAAGACGTCAGCGACGGCGGATGCACCCCTTCGGTCACCTCGTACGTGGCGCGGACGGTTTCGAGGATTCCGGCAAACAGATCTTTCAGCACGGGATTGTGGGCGGCATCGACGACGGCAATGTGAAACGCGAGATCGACGTCGACGAAGTTCTCGGCCGGGACGTCACGCTTGGTGGCCAGCTCACGAAGTATCCGGACGTCGTCGTCGCTGCGACGCTCACACGCCAACCGGACCGCTTCCATCTCGAGCGCACGACGCACTTCGAAGACGTATTTCATCTCGTCGACGGACGCGTGTCTGCCGAGCAGTCCGCCGATGTCGGTCCGAGCGCGCACGAAGGTCCCTGATCCGCGACGGATCTCCAGGACTCCCGTCGAGGTCAATGTCTTGATCGCTTCGCGCACGGTGTTCCGGCCGACGCCGAGAACACTCATCAGCTCCGGCTCGGTCGGAACACGATTGCCCACTGTCCAGACGCCGTCGGAGATCTGCGCGCGCATCCAGTCGAGGGATTGCTCGTACGCGGACTCTTTGCGAACAACGGTCATCAGCTCATCCTCACAGCATTAGCGGCGATCATTCCACTCACTTACGATACGTAGGACGACCCATGTATTTTCGCACTCTGTCTTCAGGAGGGGCTTCCCACGTCCGCCACAGCTGTCGCCACCGAAGAACGCACACGCCGCACCAATCGACACTTCTACGGCGTGGGCTACGTCCTCACCGTGATCCTCTTGGGCGCGAACATGCCCACCTCCGTCTACGGGCTCTACCGGACCGAGTTCGGATTCACGCCCACCATCCAGACGCTGATCTACGGCGTCTACGTCGCCGGCCTCGTTCCGGCATTGCTGTTCTTCGGACCGCTGTCCGACGCCCTCGGCCGACGCACCGTGCTCCTTACTGCACTCGCTCTGAGCGTCGTCGGCACGCTCGTTCTGGCATTTGCCGACGCGACGGTGTGGTTGTTCGTCGGCCGGATTGCCCAGGGAATCGCGGTGGGCGCGGCCAGTGCGGCGGGCAGCGCCGCATTGGTGGAGCAGGAACCGAAGTTCGATCACCGACGAGCAGCGCTCGTATCGACGGTGACGGGCGCGTTGGGCGGTGCGCTCGGACCACTCGTGTCCGGTGCAATCGCCCAGTACCTTCCGCAACCGCTGCGGTTGCCGTATCTGATCTTCCTCGTCGCGTTCATCCCGGCACTGATCGTGTTGCTGCTACTTCCGCGGATCGGGGACGTCACACGCCCGAAGCGGTTCTTCCAAATGCCACATGTTCCCGCCACTGTTCGCGAGACTTTCTGGCTCAGCTCGCTCGCCGTCGCGCTGTCGTGGGGCGCGGTCGGGCTCTTCCAGTCGGTGGTCCCGTCGTGGATGACCAGCCTGCTGAACATCGACAACCTTCTACTCGGCGGCGGGGCGGCCGCACTGGTGATGATCTGCTCGGTGGTCGCGCAACTCGGCGGAAGCCGCATGGACCCGCGCACGTCCGTCACCGCCGGCCTGGGAATCCTCGCTCTGGGAATGATCGGCCTCCTCGTGGTCGACCTCGTCCCGAGCCTGGCACTGCTTGGCGTCATCACCGTCGTGGTCGGCGCCGGGCACGGTCTGGCGTTTGCCGGCGGCATGAAGCGCGTCAACGCCGCCGCCCGGACCCACGCCCGCGAGAGCCACGGCGGAGTTCTGGCCGCGTTCTTCACCGTCAGCTACGCGGGACTGGCGATCCCGTCGATCATCGCGGGTATCGCCATCACCCTCCAGGGAATGCAGACGGCCATCATCGAGCTGTCGATCATCGGGACGCTGCTGTGCCTGGCGGTGATGGGCTTCAACCTTCGTGGGGCTCGAGAGCCCGCTGAAGCTCGCCGTTATCCTTAGCCAGGTGAAGTTTCTCAGTAGGTTCTACATCGACGGGTTCATCCTCGGCATCATCATCGCCGGCGTGCTCGGAAGTGTGTTCCCGGTATCGGGTACCGCGGAGAGCATTCTGAACTGGGCCACCAAGATCGCCATCGGCTTCTTGTTCCTGCTCTACGGCGCACGGCTCTCGCCGCAGGAAGCCTGGAAGGGCGTCAAGCACTGGCGACTGCACACCGTCGTCCTCGCCGCGACGTTCGTGCTGTTCCCACTGATCGGCCTAGCACTGCGATTCCTGTCACCGACGCTGATCAGCGACGAGCTCTACACCGGCATCCTCTACATGTGCCTGGTTCCGTCGACGGTTCAGTCTTCGATCGCGTTCACCTCGATCGCCAAGGGGAACGTCGCGGGCGCGATCGTCAGTGCGTCGTTCTCCAACCTGATCGGCGTCTTCGTCACACCGCTGCTGGTGGTTCTGCTGATGAACACCACCGGCCAGGCGACGGTCGACTTCTCGTCGATCCTCGACATCGTCGTACAGTTGCTGATCCCGTTCATCGTCGGTCAGCTGATCCGCCCGCTGGTGATCGGATGGCTGCAGAAGTACGCCGAACCCACCAAGTACGTCGATCGCGGATCGATCCTCCTCGTTGTCTTCGCCGCCTTCAGCGAAAGCATGAAAGAGGGGATCTGGAGCACCATCACGATCTGGCAGATCGTGATCCTCACAATCGTGTGCTGCCTGATTCTCGCGCTGGTTCTCGGCGTGACCACTCTCGCGGGGCGCAAGCTCGGGTTCGATCTTCCCGATCAGATCGTCATCATCTTCTGCGGGTCGAAGAAGTCCTTGGCAACGGGCCTACCGATGGCGGCTGTACTGTTCGCGGGCCAGCCCGTCGGCCTGATCGTGTTGCCGCTGATGATCTTCCATCAGATCCAACTGATCGTGTGTGCTGCGATGGCGCAACGCTTCGCGAATCGGGATCCGGTCAGCGTCAGCTAGCGAGCAACTCGCCTCGGGTCGCGTCGACGCAGCCGCAACCGCCCTGCAGTTCAGCACAATCGATGGACAGCGCATGGCGGACCGATGCCAGGTCGAGGCAGTTCGCGCCGGTGCATTCGAGTGATCCGTCGGCATGCCGTAGCAAAGAATCGTGGCAGTGATCGACATCCGAAACACAATCCGCGCACTGGATCTGACGCTCAGCGATCATTGCTGCCACCTCTCTCGAAAACGATGACACAGGAATATCATCGACCTCCGACAAGTCAGTTTCGTTCCACCTCGATGGGGTGGCTGGCCAGCATCGCCACGGGTAGCGGCTGGCGTCGTAGCACCCGTGCCCAGACATCGACTCGGGGCGGCGTCAGCACATCCGACGGCAGCGAGCTGATCACCATCCAGTCTTCACGCTCGAGCTCCGAATCCAGCTGGCCCAGAGTCCAACCCGAGTACCCGGCAAAAATGCGGATCCCTTCGACCAGAGGAGCAATGACCTCCGGGTCCGAGTCCAGATCCACCATGACTACCTTGCCGTCCACCCGCCGCAGGCCGGCGACGCCGTCGATCCGCGCACCGTTGCGAGCGATGCCCAGGCAAAGCGCCGAGTCACGCTTGACTGGTCCACCGATGTACAGGGCCGAAGGATGCGCGGTCAGCGGTGACCACTGCGGCAACACGTTCTGCACGGCCGTCTCACTCGGCCGATTGACGACGACGCCCAGGCTCCCGGCGTCGTTGTGCTCGATCATGTAGATGACGGTGCGGCGAAATGCGGGTTCCGTGAGATCGGTCGACGACACCAACAAACTGCCCGGACGAACCTCCGGTTCTATCCAGGCCATTCGATCCTCGGGTTCTTCTGCGTGCGCCACAAGGACATCATCTCACCGACAACTGCGCGCGGAGGAACGAGACACAAGCGTGTTCAGGTCAGACCCGCCACATCGGCAAGTAGTGCCAAATGCCGCTCGAAAATCTCGCTCGCGTCGGTGAACGTATCGCTTCCGTACTGCCCGAACACCTCGAAGTTCACCGAACCGAACAGCGATACCCAGACGAGAGTTGCGCGCACCGCGGCATCCGGCGGCAGGTCGGTACCCAGTTCAATCCGCACTCCCTCGAGGTCCGCTGCCAACGTGTCACTCAGGCCCGGACCCTCTCGCACCGTCAGTGAACCCGCGCGATGGGCGGCGTCGATGATCCCGATCAGCCGGGTCACGACGAGGGTGCCGGGGCCGGTGGTCTGCTCGCCCGGAGCGTCGTAGCCGGGGACGGGGCTGCCGAACAACAGACCGTAGCGGGCCGGCTCCCGGATCGCCCAGCTGCGAACGGCGCGCCCGAGAGCAATGAACTGTCCGCGAAAATCCTCTGCTGCAACGGCATTCACGGCGGCGTCCACTTCCGCGCCCAGTTCCGTGTACCCGTCGACCACCAGCAAGGTCAGCAGTTCGTCCCGACTGGCGACATAGCGGTATACCGCTGAGGACACGACTCCCAGGTCACGCGCGACGGCCCGCAGAGACAAAGCGGCAGCGCCGACGGCAGCAAGATGCTCGCGTCCGATACGGGTGATGTCCTGCAGCGTCTGTTCGCGCGCCCGCTCACGGGGAGTTCCAACCATGAGTCCATCTTGCCCCATTCCCGAGAGCAGCATCAACAAAAGAGAGCACTGCTCTTGACAGCGCTCGGGTGCAGGTGCATTCTTGAAAACGAGAGCAGTGCTCTCAGTTCACTCGAAACAAGAAGGAGCACACCATGTCGAACCTCGAAATCGTCACCGGAGCAGGACCCGTCGGATCCGCCGTCGCACTACAGCTCGCCGAGCAGGGAATCAACGTCCGGCTCCTGACCAGGTCCGGCAGCGGGCCCGAGCACCCGCTGATCGACCGCCGACGCGTCGACGTCTCGGATTCCGAGGCCCTTCGCTCGGTCAGCGAGGGCGCCACGGCCATCTACCACTGCATCCACGCTGCTTACAACGCAGCCGATTGGGAGCGGGAACTCCCGGCGGCCGAGAAGGTTGTGCTCGACGCGGCCGCATCCATCGGTGCCGTCGTCGTCTTCCCCGAAAGCCTCTACGCCTACAACTCCGACACCCTGATGACCGAATCCGATCCACGCAACGCCACCGGTGGCAAGCGCGGCGTGCGCACCGCGCTGCTGCGTGCTCGCGAGGCCTCTGCAACACCCACCGTCAGCGTCGTGGCCTCGGACTTCTTCGGTCCCCGCGTCCGCACCGCCCACGCGGGCGAGCGCATGGTTCCGAAAGTCATGGCAGGTAAGAAGATTCGTGTCATCGGTTCCGCAGATCAGCCGCACTCCTTCACCTACATCCCCGATCTCGCAGCAGCGATGATCGCGGCGGCACACAACCCCGAACTTTGGAACTCCGTCCTCCACGCACCCACCGGCCCCGCGCTCACTCAGCGCAAGATCGCCGAGGCCTTCGCCCGCGCCGCCGGGGCATCCCCCGCCAAGGTGGGTGTACTCCCCGCCTGGGTGCTCGACGCCGCCGGCAAGATCAACACCGACAGCCGCGAACTCGCTGAGATGAACTACCAGTTCACCAAGCCGTTCGTCATGGACTCGAGTGCCAGCGAAGTGCTGCTCGGACTCTCGCCGACGCCGCTCGATCAGGCCGCCGAAGCGACCGTCGCGTGGTGGCGCGAGGAACAGGCTCGCGCCGCTGCTGCCTGAACCTGCAGGTGGGGGCTCTTGACGCAAGAACGGAACGGGTGTTCACTTCTTCACATGGCCTATCGCCGCACTCCGGCAGTACAGGAAAGATTGGACGCCCAACGCGCCCGACTGCTCGAGGCCGCCACGACGGCAGTGGCAACTCACGGCTATGCGGGATGTTCCATCGCCGCGGTGGCCAAGAACGCCGGCGTCGGCACCGGGACGCTGTATCGACATTTCGACGGCAAGGGCGAATTGTTCGCCGAAGTGTTCCAATCAGTCTGCAGCCGTGAGGTATCCGCAGCTCGGGACGCCGGAGACAGCGCCCGACATCTGGAAGGCAACCACCGCTCCGCTGTATCAGCGTCGGTTCGGACCTTCGCCGAACGTGCCATGCGCGCACCGGTTCTCGCCTATGCACTGCTGGTGGAACCGGTAGATCCTCTCGTCGACGAACAGCGGTTGATGTTTCGCGAATCGTTCCGCGATTGCCTGGCCACCGCAATTCGCTCGGCAGTCGAATCCGGTGAGATACCGCCACAGGACGCCACTCTGACGGCAGCGTGCATCGTCGGGGCAATCGGCGAGGCCCTGATCCTTCCACTGCGCGGCGGCACCACCGATCCCGCTGCGATCGACGCCATTCTCGCCTTCACCCTTCGATCGTTAGGGAGCTTCGATGACACCCACGCATGAAGTCACCAATCAGGTTCCGCCCCTGATCGATTACGACGCAGCCGAATACGCGCCGCTTCTCGAGGCACTGCAACGTGAAGGAGCTTCGGACGCACTCGAGGAGGTTCATCAGGTTGGAATCCGCGCCGGAAGCGCGCAGGCCCAGGAGTGGGGCGATCTGGCCGAGGAGCACCCACCTGTCCTGAGAACCCACGACCGCTACGGCAACCGTATCGACGAGGTCCGCTACGACCCCGCCTATCACCAACTCATGAGCACCGCAGTGGAATTGGGACTGCACGGCGCTCCGTGGGTTGACCCGAATCCACACGCACACCTCGTCCGCGCCGCGAAGATGGCCGTGTGGGGTCAAACCGACGCCGGTCACGGCTGTCCCATCTCCATGACGTACGCCGTGATCCCCGCGCTGCGGCACAACGCGGATCTGGCCGCGCAGTACGAACCCCTCCTGACCACGCGGCACTACGATTCGGCGCTGAAAGCTCCCCTCACCAAACCCGGATTGATCGCCGGTATGTCGATGACGGAAAAGCAGGGCGGTTCGGATGTTCGTGCCGGAACCACAAGGGCAGTGCCACAATCCGACGGCAGCTACCTGCTGACGGGCCACAAGTGGTTCACCTCCGCGCCGATGTCGGACGTGTTCCTCGTCCTCGCCCAGGCACCGGGTGGTCTGTCGTGCTTCTTCCTGCCTCGGGTCCTGCCGGACGGCTCGCTCAACAACATGTACCTGCAACGCTTGAAGGACAAGTTGGGCAATCATTCCAACGCGAGCAGTGAGGTCGAGTACCTCGACGCTCTCGCATGGATGGTCGGCGAGGAAGGCCGGGGCGTGCGCACCATTATCGAGATGGTCAACATGACCCGGTTGGACTGCACGATCGGCACGGCCACCGGCATGCGCGTCGGCACCATGCAGGCAGTTCACCACGCGACGCATCGAAGTGCTTTCGGCGCCAACCTGATCGACCAACCCTTGATGCGAAACGTTCTGGCAGATCTGGCGGTGGAATCGGAAGCGTCGACCACCGTCGCGATGTGGCTGGCCGCTCTGACCGACCGCGCAACCGCAGGCGATGCCCACGCCAGCGCACTACGACGCATTTCGTTGGCCGTGAGTAAGTATTTCGTCTGCAAGCGCGGACCGATCCACGCTGCCGAGGCACTCGAGTGTCTGGGCGGAAACGGATACGTGGAGGAATCCCGGATGCCGCGCCTCTATCGCGAGGCTCCGCTGCTTTCGGTGTGGGAGGGTTCCGGCAACGTCGCGGCGCTCGACACACTGCGGGCGATGGCCAAGCAACCCGAAACACTGCAGGTGTTCTTCGACGAGCTGAAACGAGCCAGTGGAGTGGACGGCCACTTCGATCAGGCCGTGCGGGATCTCCAGGTGGCATTCGGCGATTTCGACGACATCGAATACCGGGCACGAAAGATCGTCGGCGACATGGCGCTCGCTCTGCAGGCCTCGCTGTTGCTCCGCTACGGGCACCCCGCGGTGGCCGACGCGTTCTGCGCGAGTCGGCTCGGAAACAGCTGGGGGAGTGTGTTCGGAACGCTGCCGAGGGGCGTCGACGTCGCGCCGATCCTCGAGCGGGCCACCGTCAAGATCGGCGCCTGACCCACCCACTACAGTTTCCGCTTATGAACCGAGCCTCGAACCGCCGCGAGGCCTGGCAGCGCGTACTGCACACCCTGCGTGAATCACCCGGCCTCGGAAGGCTGGCGCTCGTCCGCTTTTCCAGCCAGTTCGGCGACGGAATGTTCCAGGCCGCGCTCGGCGGCGCAATCCTCTTCAACCCGGAACGCGAAACCGATCCGGTGGCGATAGCGGCCGGCTTTGCCGTACTGCTCCTTCCTTATTCGGTGATCGGCCCCTTTGCCGGCGCTCTGCTGGATCGTTGGGACCGCCGCCTGGTGCTCCTGTGGGCGAGCGTGCTCCGCGGGCTCTTCATCCTGACCACTGCGGTGCTGCTGGTCGCCGGCGGCGGTGACACTCTGTTGTTGACCTGTGCGCTTGCTGCAATCGGAGTCAGTCGCTTCGTCGGGGCAGGCGTATCCGCAGCCCTGCCGAAGGTCGTCCGACAATCGTGGCTGGTGGCAACCAATTCCGTTCTCACAACGGCTGGTTCGGTGGTAGCCGCTCTTGGTGCTTCGGCAGCGGTGGCGATCATCGGCATGATCGGCGCGGGGGATCGAGCGTCAGGCGCCGCCGTGGCCATCGCAGCACTGGGATCGGTGATCGCGGCCCTCGCCGCGGCCAGGTTCACCGCCCGCTCACTTGGTCCGGTCGCCGACGAAGTGGTCCGCGCCAGTGCCGTCCGTTCGGTGACGGCCGGACTGCGCACCGGTGCAACCGCTGTCTGGGAGGCGCCCGGCGTCACCACGGCGATGATCGGAATCGGAGCGCACCGCATCTGCTTCGGCATCAACACCCTCATCATGGTGCTGGTCCTACGCGACACCTCGAACGGCTCCCAATTACCTGGAGGGATGGCCGGATTCGGCGTCGCCGTCGGCGCCACGGCAATCGGAATGCTGATCGCGGCATTGATCACACCGTTCCTCATCCCGCGGATCGGTCGCTCACGGACGATCACCTACGCCCTGGTGTGCGCGGTTCTCGTCCAGCTCGTCTTCGTGACCACGCTGACTCAGGGGTCGCTGCTGATCGCCGCTTTCCTGCTCGGCATCGCCGGCCAGTCCGTGAAACTCAGCGGCGACGCGGCCATGCAGATCGACATCGACGACGACCGTCGTGGTCAGGTATTCGCCCTGCAGGACACCGTGTTCAACGTCGCGTTCATCGGTGCGATCGCGGCAGCGTCGACGGTGATCGTACCCGACGGCAAGAGCGTCGGCCTGGCCGTTGCCGGTGCGGGTGTCTATGCCGCCGGATTGTCAGCGGTGCTGATCAACCGCAAGAAACGAGAAACTAGCCCTGCTGGGTAGCCCACCACTTCAGCAGTTCGGCCTCGGCCTCGTCACGCTCGAGCGGGCCGCGATCCAGACGTAGTTCCTTGAGGAACGTCCATGCCTTGCCCACCTGCGGGCCGGCCGGGATGTTGAGCAGTTCCATGATGGCGTTGCCGTCGAGGTCCGGACGCACCCGAGCAAGGTCTTCCTGCTCGGCGATGCGCGCGATCCGCTCTTCGATGTCGTCGTACGTGGCCTGCAGCTGCGCGGCGCGACGCTTGTTGCGTGTGGTGCAGTCGGCCCGCACGAGCTTGTGCAAGCGGGGGAGCAGCTCGCCCGCGTCGGTGACGTACCGCCGCACCGCCGAGTCGGTCCACTGTCCCTTGCCGTAGCCGTGAAAACGCAAGTGCAGGAACACGAGCTGTGAGACGTCGTCGACCATCTGCTTCGAGAACTTCAGTGCCCGCATGCGCTTGCGCACCAGCTTGGCGCCGACCACCTCGTGGTGGTGGAAGCTGACCCCACCGCCAGGCTCGTTACGCTTGGTATCCGGCTTTCCGATGTCGTGAAGCAGTGCTGCCCAACGCAATACGAGGTCCGGATCGCCTTCTTCGAGATCGATCGCCTGCTGGAGCACCGTGAGGGAGTGCTGGTAGACGTCCTTGTGCTGGTGATGCTCGTCGATCTCGAGCTTCATCTGCGGAACCTCGGGCAGCACGTATGCGGCCAGTCCGGAGTCGACCATCATGTTGATGCCGTCCACCGGGTACATGCCCAGCATCAGTTTGTTCAGCTCCACCTGCACACGCTCGGCGGTGATTCGCTCGATCTGCGACGCCATCTCCTTGATGGCCTCGAAAACACGATTGTTCAACGTGAAACCAAGCTGCGAGACGAACCGGGCAGCACGCAGCATCCGCAGCGGATCGTCGTTGAACGAGTTTTCCGGCGCCGACGGCGTATCTAGCTCTCCGGCCAACAGCGCGTCCATGCCGTTCAGCGGATCGACAAAAGTGTAGGAACTGTCCGCGCCGATCTTCATCGCCATCGCGTTGACGGTGAAATCGCGGCGCACCAGATCGTCGGCCAACGTCGTGCCGTACTCGACTATCGGATTACGAGAGACGCGATCGTAAGCGTCGGCCCGGAAGGTCGTGATCTCGATCTCCTGGCCGTGCTTGATGGCGCTGATGGTCCCGAACTCGATGCCCGTGTCCCACTGCTTGTCCACCCAGCCCTTGAGCAGAGCCTGAACCTTCTCCGGCCTGGCGTCCGTCGTGAAGTCCAGATCGCCACTGAAGCGGCCGAGGATCGCGTCGCGAACACTGCCACCCACCAGGAACAGCTCGTGACCGGCCGCAGCAAAACGCTCACCGAGCGGGTTCAACACGTCGGACAACGTGCCGAGCGTTGCAGTGGCGTCGGCAAGCAGTCGTAGGCGGCGATCAGCGTCGGAGGTAGGGACAGTCACGTGAAAGGAGCTTACTTAAGGTGCGCAAATAGCAGAACGCGCATACGAACGCGATAGACCGCTTTGCGCGGGTTACCGGGCAACGCTGCAACGCCAACTAGTATCGATGAGGTGTCTGGTGCCGAACGAACAAACAGGAGTCGCCGCAACCCGCGGCGTCGACCTGCCGTCGGCAACCCCGATAAACCTTTGATGCGAACCGTCCGTGAAACTTCTGCGGGCGGCTTGGTCGTCGACGGCTGGGGAGGACCCCCGGAACGTCTCTGCGCTGCACTGATCGGCCGAACCGACCGCCGCGGACGCCTGCTCTGGTCGCTACCGAAGGGCCATATCGAACAAGGTGAGACCGCCGAGCAGACCGCGATGCGTGAGGTCGAAGAAGAAACCGGTATCCAGGGAACCGTCCTGGCACCGCTGGGCAGCATCGACTACTGGTTCGTGACCGAAGGTCGACGCGTCCACAAGACCGTGCACCACTATCTCCTCCGCTTTCTCGGCGGTGAACTCTCCGACGAGGACATCGAGGTCACCGAAGTCGCCTGGGTGCCGCTGACGGAATTGCACTCGCGCCTCGCATACGCCGACGAGCGCAAACTCGCAGAACTCGCGTCCCAGATGATCGCCGAGATGCCGCGAACGGAAATACGGCAAGAACAGCGCCCGAAGGAACCGGACGCCGGATGAGAATGGCACTGCGGCGGGCCGGTGTGGCCGCTCTGGTGATGGCCGCTGTCGGTTTCGGGCCTGCAACGACGGCCGTCGCATGGGCAGCGCCGTCCAGCCAGCCCAGTGAGCGCGCCCCGGCGCGAAACACCAACGATGCCAAATTTCTGCAGCTGACCATCGACTCCACCGCACCGACCACGGTGACGACCACCAGCGACCGCAACGTCGTGGTCAAGGGGACGGTGAAGAACGTCGGTGACCGTCCCGTCGAGGACGTCGGAGTGAGGCTGCAACGCGCTCCCGCGATCGACTCCAGTTCGGACGTGCGCGCAGCACTCGACTTCGACCAGGCCGTTTTCGACACGGTCGGCGAATTCGACACCGTTGCCACCACCCTCGACACCGGCCAGTCCAAGCAGTTCACGCTCACCTTGCCGTTGCGGAGCACTACCGGGTTGTCTCTCGACATCACCGAACCGGGCGTCTACCCGATGCTCGTCAACGTGAACGGCACCCCGGAGTACGGCGGTGCCGCCCGACTCGACGACGCACGCTTCTTGCTCCCCGTCCTCGGTGTGCCGGCCGCAGCCGAATCGAACGCCACAGCCGGAACCCCCAGTTCGTCCGCCACGGCCGTCGTTCCCCCCGACACGTCCGCCCCGATCGGCGTCACGCTCATGTGGCCGCTGGCCGACGCGCCACGACTCGTCGGCGGAATCCCCGGCGCGGTCAACGAGCCCGTACGCCTGATCGACGACGAACTTGCCACCGAACTTTCCGACGGCGGCCGTCTGGACGCGTTGGTCGATGCGGTGGAGAACGCCACCAAGCCCGAGAGCGATACCGATCGCCGCGTCACGGATGCGCTCTGCCTGGCAATCGACCCCGACCTTCTGATCACCGTCGAGAACATGACTCGCGGATACCTCGTGGCCGACAACTCGTCCGACCCCACCGGGCCGTCGCACGAAGGCCGCGGCAGCGACGCCGCCAACCAGTGGCTCGGCCGGGTGAAGACCCTCGCGTCCTCGATGTGCACGACGGCGGTTCCGTTCGCCCAGGCCGATCTCGCCGCGGTCACCTCGGTGGCCAATCCGGAGTTGACGGCTACCGCGCTCACACGGCCGGCGGACATCGTCGACAACATCCTCGGCGTGACCTCACTGCGAGATTTCGTCTGGCCGGATTCGGGTGTCCTCGACTCGGCCACCGCAGAGGTGCTGAGCGTGAATCCCACCACAGCGATGGTGGCTGACACTTCCGTCGACTCGGCAGCTCCGCAGCTGTCGTCGCGGATAACCGGCTCACTCGACGCGCTTGCCTTCGACACCTCGGCGGCAGCGGCGCTGGCCGCCACCGGCTCGGAGCCGCAGGTCCCGTCGTACATCCCCGACGACACCGCGCCGACCATCGACATCGAATCGCGCAGCGCCCGGCGTCAGGACGCGCTGGGGGCGATGGCCTGGGCCGCGCTGACGCCGACGTCGCTGCCGCGCAATCAGATCTTCGCGCCGCCGCAACTGTGGACCGCCGACAGCAACGACGCCACGGCGGTGCTCTCGATGCTCGCGACCCTCATCCGGTCCGGGCTCGCCTCACCTCAGGCCCTGCCGGCACTTCTCGGCAGGCAACCGGGTGCGACGGACGCCGCCACTCTCGACTACCCGGACCGGGCTACCCAGGACGGTCCGCAAACGTCCGTCGTCGAGACCGCAACCACCCAACTTCCGCGTATCGACGGGCTCGAAGCTTCGCTCGTGGACGATCCGGCGGCTTCGCTCACCCCCCGGGGATTCACGGCGCCGCTCCGCGAAGATCTACTCCGTTCGATGACCTTGGCCGATCGCCGCAACGTCGACTCCGCTTCGGTCAATCGGGCGGAGCGGGCCGCGACCATCCGCGCCGACAACGTCACCGAAGCCGTCGACGGGATGTACCGGGCCGTCAGTGTGGTGTCTCCGGGCGGCGTCTACACCCTCGCGTCGGGGCAGAGTCCGCTCCTGCTGGTGGCGCGCAACGAGCTGCCCATCGCCATCAACGTCGACCTGCGTGTGGAAGCCCCACCCGAGATGCAGATCAGTGACATCGGTCCCAAACAGCTTCCGCCGCGAGGTAGCCGACAGTTGACTGTGCCCGCGGAAATGAACGATTCTCGCAAGCTGGAAGTCAACTTCTCGCTGACCACGACAGATGGCCGCCAATTGGGTACGCCGACCAGCGTGACCGTACGGTCGAATGCGTACGGTCGTCCCCTGGCCGCCGTGACGGCGACAGCGGGAGGGTTGCTGCTGTTCCTGGCAGGGCGACGGCTGTGGCATCGATTCAAGGGTCAGCCGGACCCAGCAGATGAAGGGTACGAACGCTCATGACCGGGAATCCACCCGAGGAGGGTCGCCGCTCGGCGATCACCCGCAAGAGTGCCACGACCCGCTCGCATCCTCGGATGCCACCGTGGGAGCGCGGTTACCCGATCCAGCCGGTCAACCCGGACGCACGTTTCGACGACGCACCCACCATGACCATCCCGGTGATCCGCGACTACCCCCGGTACCGCGAAGCCGAGATGGAATTCGCCGACCGGCAGACGACCACGTCGGACGAGTTCGACACCGACGCCCATGTCCAGGTCGGGGAACGCAAGGAGACGAACTCTCGACTCCTCGCGGCAACGGGTTCCATCGCGATCGCGACGCTGACGAGCCGCATCACGGGATTCGCCAAGCAGTTGATGATCCTGATGGTCCTCGGCCCCGCCATCGCCAGCTCGTTCACCGTCGCCAGCCAGATTCCGAACATGATCGCGGAACTGGTTCTGGGCGCCGTGCTGACCGCCATCGTCGTCCCCGTGCTGGTTCGCGCCGAGCGGGAGGACGCCGATCACGGCGAAGCGTTTGTCCGACGCCTCTTCACGGCGTCGCTCGTTCTACTCGGCATGGCCGCGCTGCTCGCGACCCTGGCAGCACCCGTACTCACCAAATACGTCTTCCTGTCCGAAGACGGCAAGGTCAGCACCGACCTGACCACGGCGCTGTCGTATCTGCTTCTGCCGGCAATCCTGTTCTACGGGCTGTCGGCGCTGTTCACAGCGTTTCTGAACACCAGACAGATCTTCAAGCCCGGAGCCTGGGCTCCCGTACTCAACAATGTCGTCGTCCTCGTGGTGCTCGTGGTCTATCGCCTGACTCCGGGTGAGATCTCGCTTGATCCGGTCTCGATGGGCGATGCAAAGCTGCTCACCCTCGGCATCGGCATCACCATCGGCGTCATCGTGCAGGCAGCCAGCCTGATCCCCGCGCTTCGCCGCGAGAAGATCTCGCTCAAGCCGCTGTGGGGTCTCGACGACCGCCTGCGCCAGTTCGGCGGCATGGCCGTCGCCATCGTCTTGTACGTCCTGATCAGCCAGATGGGCATGATCTTCGCGACCAAGATCTCCTCCCACGCCGACGAAGCCGGCCCTGCCATCTACAGCCAGGCCTGGTTGCTCCTGCAGCTCCCGTACGGCGTGCTCGGAGTGACGGTTCTGACGGCGATCATGCCGCGCCTGAGCCGCAACGCTGCTGCCGACGACACCCCGGCCGTCGTGGACGATCTGTCGGTCGCAACGCGTCTGACCATGATCACGCTGGTTCCGATCATCATGTTCCTGACCTTCATGGGCCCGCAGGTCGGTGAAGCGCTCTACGGTTACGGCCGCTTCGGACCCGAACAGGCCGAACGACTCGGCACCGCTGTGAGCTGGTCGGCATTCACGTTGATTCCGTACGCACTGGTCCTGATCCAACTTCGAGTGTTCTACGCCCGCGAACAGGCCTGGACGCCGACGTGGATCGTTCTCGGCATCACTGCAGTGAAAATCGCTTTCTCGGCGCTCGCTCCGGTCTTCGCATCCAACAGCGATCAGGTCGTGATCCTGCTCGGTGCGGCCAACGGTCTCGGATACATCACCGGCGCCGTCATCGGCGGGTACCTCCTGCACCGCAGCCTCGGAAACCTGCAGATGTCCAACGTGGGCAAGACAGTCTGGTCCGTCGTACTCGCCTCGCTGGCCGGGTCGTTGACCATGCTCGCGGTCGACCGGGTCCTCGGATTCGATCAACTCACCGAGCGTTTCGGCGGACCTGGCTCGATGGTTCGCGTCGCCGTCGGCGGCATCCTGATGCTCGCGATCACCTTCACGATTCTCTACTTCAAGAAGGTTCCGGAAGTCCTGTCGGTAACGGTTGCGGTCTCCCGCAAGATTCGTTCACTGACAGGTCGCGCCGAACCGGACACACGTAACAACACCGACGACGACGTCACCGAGCTGATTCCTGCAATCAGAACGGAATCAAACGAGCAAGAACGACCGGGTGCGCTCCCGTACCCTGGTCGTGGGCGTACAGGATCGCAACCCGCGCGTATTCGGGGACGGGCTATCGATGGAGAAGGAGCGAGGGTGAGCGACGACAACGTTTCCGGCAACAAGAGTGCCGGGACTTCTGCCGTGAAAGCGTCCGAACAGAAGTCAACGGCATCGTCGGGCACACCTGCATCCACGAGTTCCTCCGCATCTTCCGGCCAGAAGCCACAGCAGGGTCAGAAGCCACAGCAGCCCGCACAGCGACCGCAGCAGGGCCAAAGCCCGCAGGGTCAGAAGCCGCAGCCGCCGGTGCAGAAGGCCGCTCCGCCGGTACCTCCGGTCAGTGTGTCCAAGACACCTTCGGCGCCCGTGTCGAAGACACCTTCAGCACCTGTCTCGAAGACACCCGCGCCGAAGACGCCTGCTCCGGACAAGAAGGCACCCGAATCTCAGAAGACGGCTGCCGCTCAGACACCGCCCACTGCACCTCGCACACCTGCCGCCGGATCCGCATCACGACCGGCCCAGCGACCGATGCCCCGTGGACCGAAGCTCATCCCGGGCGCATCTGTCGCCGGCGGACGCTACCGTCTGCTCGCGCCGCACGGCGGAACCCGCGGACTGCAGTTCTGGGAAGCTCTCGACGTCAAGCTCGACCGTGAAGTAGCCCTGACGTTCGTCGACGCCGATCAGCGCGGTGACGACGACAGCCAGTCCGGACCGCAGGCAGTTCTCTCACGCACCCTGCGCCTGGGACGAATCAACTCGCCCGGTCTGGCTCGCGTCCTCGACGTCGTCCGCGGAAGCTCGGGCGGCATCGTCGTCGCCGAATGGACTCCCGGCCGTTCGCTGCGTGAGATGGCCGAGACGACGCCGTCGCCGATCGGTGCAGCCCGCGCCATCCGCGCCCTCGCGGCGGCTGCCGAAGCTGCTCACCGCACCGGCGGTGCGCTGTCCATCGATCACCCGGACCGCGTTCGCATCAGCATCAACGGTGACGCCGTACTGGCGTTCCCGGCGACGCTTGCCGACGCCGATTCCACCAGCGACGTCCGCGGTCTCGGCGCCATGCTGTACTCGCTCATCACGGCGCGCTGGCCGCTCGCCGATCCGTCCGCCGGTCCCGTCGGTGGTTTGCTTCCCGCCGGCCGCGGCGCCGACGGGAACATCGTCGAGCCTCGGGTCGTCCGTCCGGAGGTTCCGTTCGACATCTCGGCCGTTGCGGTTCGAGCGTTGCAGTCGGAGAGTGGAATCCGCACTGCTGCCACCGTGCAGCACATCCTCGATCAGGCGTCCGTCGTCAACGACAAGACGGAAATGATTCCGGCACTTCGTCTCGGCCACCGCGAACAGGGTGCGTCGGGTCATGCACTGAACGACCCCGAAGCCATCGAGGCCGAGAAGAAGAAGTCGACGCGGATGCTCGCGGCACTGACGGCGCTCGGTGTCTTCACCGTGATCGTCCTGATTCTCCTTGTGGTGTGGGTAGCGAGCTTCCTCTCGGGTGGCAGTAACGACACCCCGCTCAGCGAGCAGAGTTTCGGACTGACCACCGAAGCCACTGCGCCCGAGAACAATTCACCGGCGCCCGCACCGGCGGCAGCAACCGTTCCGGTAGCTTCCTCGGCCGTAACGGTGTTCTCGCCCCAGGGAACGCCGGATCAGCCGGCAACAGCGAAGAACGCCATCGACGGCAATCCGGCCACCGCATGGTCGTCGGATTCGTACTTCCAGCCGTTCCCGTCGCTGAAGAACGGTGTCGGCCTGATGGTGACGCTTGCCGATGCCGCCAACCTGAAGAACGTTGCGATCACGTCTGATTCGCCGGGAACCGTCGTTGAAATCCGTTCTGCCCCTTCTGCGAATACTTCGCTGGATCAGACCAAGGAAATCGGATCGGGTGTCCTGAAGAACGGCGTGACCGACATTCCAGTCACGTCGGACGGCTCGGGTCAGTATGTCCTGGTTTGGATTACGCAGCTCAGCACCGAATCCGGACAAAACCAGACATCCATCTCGGAGATTGCATTCACTGCCGCAAAGTGATCGCCCTTGGCCCTTCTGAAACCTACCGACTGGGCTAATATCCGCCCGTGCACAGTTATCGGGGGGGCACCGGGGGCGGAGCCGGAAAATTCGAATCCAGAAGTTTCGAGAACAAGAATCTCGAGGCGACGGATTTCGAATTGTTGACTGCTCATGTCGAGGGCGATCGGCATGCGTTCCGTGAACTACTGACCAGGCATCAGGATCATCTGTGGCACGTTGCCCGGCGAACGAGCTACTCGGACGAGGATGCGGCAGACGCTCTCCAGGAGGGTCTGCTGTCCGCGCACCGCAAGGCGGCGAAGTTTCGCGGTGACGCGGCGGTGCGCAGCTGGCTCCACACCATCGTGGTCAATGCCTGCCTCGACCGGATCCGACGCAACAAATCGCGGGCCGCGTTTTCTCTGTCTTCCGAGAATGCGGAGGAACCCCGCGATCACCGCGATTACGCGGCAGGAGTGGACATGAGCCTGACCGTCGAACAGGCACTGGCATCGCTGCCGCCTGAGCAGCGTGCTGCCGTCGTCGCCGTCGATGTCGAGGGGTATCCGGTAGCCGAGGCCGCCGAGAGGTTGGGAGTGCCCGTAGGGACCGTGAAGAGTCGCTGCGCCCGCGCGCGCAAGCGTCTCGCCGCCCAGTTGGAGGACTTTCGCGAAGGCGGGAACCATTCGTGAACCGGCCGCGTCCTATCTTGTAAGGGTCCGCACCGACTGCCGAGGGAGGGTTCATGACAGATCCGTCTGTTCGCGTTCCGTCGCCTCCGTTTTCAGAAGACCTACTCGCAGATCTTCACGCCGGGGTTCTCGATTCCGAAACCAGTGCGGCTCTGTGGCCGGTGGTACACGCAGATCCTGACGCCCATGCATTTGTCACCGCCCTTGACGGCGTCACGGCATCACTCGCGACACTGAACTCGAGCAAGGCCACTCACGAACGGATTCCGAATTCGCTTGCCGAGCGAATCAATTCGGCACTGGATCTACAGTCAGAACAGCTGGAGCCGCCAGCTGAGGCAGCTGTCGTGCCGTTCCGGCGGCGCCCACAAGCGTGGGTTCTCGGTGCCGCAGCAGCCGTGTTGGTAGCCTTCGTGATCGTTGTTGTCGGAACCCGAGATTCCGAACCTGCCGAAAGTGTTGTTGCTCAACCGAGCACACCGGCGACGTCTGCTGTCAACGATCCGGATTCGGCGTCTCTGCTCTCACTCGTCGGATCCAAAAACCTTGGACCACTGGATGATCCATCCAAACTTGCCGGATGCCTACGCGCCAACGGCATCGACGAGCGCCGGCCTTTGCTCGGTTCCGGCGAGATTCGCATCGACGGGGCGCCGGCGATAGTCCTACTCTTCACGGGATCGCAGCCGCGTCAGATCACTGCACTGACTGTCGGCATCAACTGCAGCGACGGGAATCCGAATACGTTGTCGGTCAAGAACATCGGCTGACGTCGACGGTCAGCGCGGCGATGCCGCCGGGAGTAAGAGCTCGAGGATTCTTTCGCGTAGCGCATCTGTATCGTCCTCGACCGCTATCAGACTCGAAAACATCGCTGCCCCGGCCGCCAATACCAGCACGGCCTTGGCATCGAGCAGTGCCGATTCAGGATCTTCGGCGTTCTGAAGGAACAGTTGCGTACTCGGTCCACTGAACCCGCGCCACAATTCGTTGCGCAGGTCGTCGTGGTCGCGCAGGGCCGCCAGCAATCCTGGCGACGCGGCGCGAACCTCGGGACGGGAGAAGAGCTGAGCACTTCCCTCCACCACCCAACGGATCCAGCCGTCGCGATCGGTGCCCTCGAACGGTGTCAGGTCCGGTGTCGCCCCCAGGATCGACCCGAGAACAAGATGTGCCTTCGACGGCCATCGCCGCGACATCGAGGCTCGGCTGACTCCTGCCCGTGCCGCGATCGCCCGGAGACTGAGTTGATCCCAACCGACCTCGAGGAGCATCGCTCGGGTGACCTCGAGGACTGTGTCGTCGATGCGTGGGTCTCGTGGGCGACCTGATCCTGTGGCATTCATCGTGTCGAATTGTCGGACAGATTGGGAGTAGGCGCTATATCGTCGTAGTTACGAGTCCACTGGCATCGTAAAGATCAGGCCGCCGCAGGAAGTTGAAAATGACCACAGCGCCCACACCGTCGATATTCGAACCCGCACGTCTCGGCCCTCTGACCTTGCGCAACCGCATCGTCAAAGCTGCAACGTTCGAGGGCGTCATGCCCCGGGGAGCGGTCTCGGACGATCTGATCAACTTCCACGCCGAGGTGGCCCGCGGCGGGGCCGCGATGACCACTGTCGCCTACTGCGCCGTCTCACCAGGTGGACGAGTCCACCGCGACACCCTTGTCATGGACGAGCGCGCGCTGCCGGGACTACGCAGACTGACCGACGCCGTCCACGCCGAAGGCGCACTTGCTGCGGCGCAGATCGGCCACGCTGGACTGGTCGCCAACACGCTCTCCAACAAGACGAAGACTCTGGCGCCGTCGACCCGGCTGAGTCCGCCCGCGATGGGCCTCGTCAAGGGCGCGACGCTCGCCGAACTCGACGGTGTCGTCTCCGACTTCGAACGGACCGCTCGCGTCGCCGTGGACGCAGGATTCGACGCCATCGAGGTCCATCTCGGCCACAACTACCTCCTCAGTTCGTTCATGAGCCCCAATCTGAACAATCGCCACGATCGATACGGTGGCAGCGTCGCCAAGCGCGCCGAGTATCCGCGTCGAGTCGTCGAAGCGGTGCGACGGGCCGCTGGATCCAGCGTGGCGGTCACCGCGAAATTCAACATGTCCGATGGGGTGCCGAAAGGTCTGTGGCTCGACCAGAGCCTGCCGATCGCCCAGATCCTCGAAGCCGACGGCCATCTGGACGCGATGCAATTGACCGGTGGCAGTTCACTTCTCAACGGAATGTACTTCTTCCGCGGTGAGGTCCCACTGGCTGAGTTTGTCGCCTCCCAACCCAAACTCGTCGGGTACGGGCTGAAGTTCTACGGTCCCAAACTCTTTCCGACGTACCCGTTCGAGGAGGGCTTCTTCCTGCCCTTCGCCCGTCAGTTCCGACAGGCGCTGAGGATGCCACTGATCCTGCTCGGCGGCATCAACCGCGTCGACACCATCGAGCACGCACTGGATGAAGGATTCGAATTCGTCGCCATGGCGCGCGCGCTCCTCAGGGACCCACAACTGGTCAACAAATTCCGAGCCGAGAGCGTCGACGAGGGGTTGTGTATCCACTGCAACAAGTGCATGCCCACCATCTACACCGGCACACGCTGTGTGGTTCGGGACGCGCTGGTGGTTCGGGAGGCAGCGCGCCCCGCCCAGTGAGTCCCACACTGTGAGCTGCCGGCTGTGAGCCACTTTCCAGCCGAGTGCGGGAACAACACCCCTTATCCTGGTGTTGATCGGTACGGCTCTCCAAGAAGCGGAGGGTCTGCACTCACTATTGGAAGGCTCGCATGACCACCCAGCTGGAAAACACGCCCGCGGTCCATGACGTCATCATTGTCGGTTCCGGACCGGCCGGCTACACCGCTGGTGTCTACACCGCGCGCGCTGAGCTCCAGCCCCTGCTCTTCGAGGGAACCCAGTTCGGTGGCGCCCTCATGACCACCACCGAGGTCGAGAACTTCCCCGGATTCCGCGAAGGAATCATGGGCCCCGACCTGATGGAACAGATGCGTGAGCAGGCACTTCGCTTCGATACCGACATCCGCACCGAGGACGTCGAAGAGATCGATCTCAGCGGCCCGATCAAGACGGTCGTCGCGAACGGCGAAACGTACGCCGCGCACGCGATCATCCTCGCCATGGGTGCGGCAGCCCGTTACCTCGGTATTCCCGGTGAAGAACGCCTCCTCGGCCGCGGCGTCAGCGCCTGCGCCACCTGCGACGGCTTCTTCTTCCGTGACCAGGACATCGTCGTGGTCGGCGGCGGCGACTCCGCGATGGAAGAGGCAACATTCCTGACCCGCTTCGCTCGCTCGGTCACCCTGGTGCACCGCCGCGAGGAATTCCGCGCCTCACGGATCATGCTCGAGCGCGCCAAGGCCAACGAGAAGATCCGCTTCCTGACCAACGCGGAGCCCGTTGAGGTGCTCGGTGAGAACAGCGTCACCGGGCTCGTCGTTCGTGACACCGTCACGGGTGAGACCTCCACACTCGAGATCACCGGCATGTTCGTCGCCATCGGTCATGACCCGCGCAGTGAGCTCGTCAAGGGCCAGGTCGATCTCGACGACGCCGGATACGTGCGCGTCGCTCCCGGTTCCACCGCGACCTCCGTCGACGGCGTCTTCGCTGCCGGTGACCTGGTCGATCACACGTACCGCCAGGCGATCACCGCTGCCGGCACCGGATGCTCCGCAGCAATCGACGCCGAACGCTGGCTGGCCGACCGCGGCGACATCACCGCCAACACGCTCGACGCAGCCGGCCACACGGTCGACGTCGTCGGCGCTCCCTGATTCATCAAGCTGTCGAACCCAACCCTCGAGGAGTAACAGTGTCGAATACCGTCACCATCACCGACGATTCCTTCAAGCAGGACGTCCTGGGCAGCGACAAGCCCGTTCTGGTCGATTTCTGGGCAACCTGGTGCGGCCCGTGCAAGATGGTCGCCCCGGTACTCGAGGAGATCGCCGGCGAGAACAGCGAGAAGCTGACCGTCGCGAAGCTCGACATCGACGCCAACCCGGCGGCCGCCCGCGATTTCCAGGTCATGTCGATCCCGACGATGATCCTGTTCAAGGACGGCAAGCCGATCAAGACGATCGTCGGCGCCAAGGGCAAGGCCGCACTGCTCAAGGACCTCGCAGACGTTCTCTGACGGCTGGATGAGCATCGTGGATTCTCGCAATCCACAGAATTTCTGAGATAATCGATCGATGTGCCTGATCGGGTCTACGACCAGGCACATCGATCGAATTCGTTAACCGATCCGAGAGGCTTTCACGCATGCACAGACTCCGACACGGCGATCACGGCCCGGCCGTCGCCGAGATTCGGGGCACATTGACGAAGCTGGGATACCTCCATCACGGAACTTCCGGTATTCGACGTGAAAGCGCCGACGGTGCCCACTGGGTTGCACCCGACGCCATCTTCGATCATCAACTCGACAGCGCCGTTCGCGCCTTCCAGCAGCAGCGTGGGCTCCTTGTCGACGGCATCGTGGGCCCGGCCACCTATCGGTCACTTCGCGAGGCCTCGTACCGCCTGGGCGCCCGTACGTTGATTTACCAGCTTTCTGCGCCGCTGTACGGCGACGACGTCGCAGCTCTGCAGGCCAAATTGCAGGACCTCGGCTTCTACGCAGGTCGGGTCGACGGTTTCTTCGGCCCGCAGACCCACGAATCTCTCTCGTCTTTCCAGCGTGAAATCGGGATTGCCGCCGACGGTATCTGCGGACCGCAGACACTCCGTTCGCTGGAACTTCTGGGAACCCGCGTCACCGGTGGTTCCCCCCATGCGATCAGCGAAGAGGAACTGGTGCGGCGCAAGGGCCCGCAACTGGGCGGCAAGCGCATCGTCATCGATCCAGGCCTCGGTGGTCCGTCCACCGGCACCATCGTCAACGGCATCTCCGAAGCCGACATCCTGTGGGATCTGGCTATGCGCCTCGAGGGGCGGATGGCAGCAACCGGGATGGAAACCTTCCTCTCCCGCCCGCACAACGCCGATCCGAGCGAGGCCGAGCGCGCGCTGACGTCCAACGCATTCGACGCCGATCTGATGATCTCCCTGCGCTGCGACAGCAACTCGAGCCCGTCGGCGAACGGCGTCGCGAGTTTCCACTTCGGAAATTCGCACGGTTCGGTCTCGATGATCGGGCAGGTGTTGACCGGTTTCGTTCAGCGCGAGATCGTTGCGCGAACTCCGTTGCGGGACTGCAGAACTCACGGTCGAACGTGGGAGTTGTTGCGCCTGACCAACATGCCGACGGTACAGATCGATCTCGGCTACCTGTCCAACGCGTCCGACGTTGCGGTACTGACGAATCCGCGGATGCGTGACACCATCGCCGAAGCCATCTTGATCTCGGTCAAGCGGCTGTACCTACTGGGTCAAGACGATCAGCCGACCGGCACCTTCACCTTCGCCGAGCTTCTCGCAGAAGAACTTTCGGTAGCCGACCGCATTTCGTAGGTCCTGCGGTCGGCACCTGCTCACACTCTGGCGAGTTCGCTGATCTCCACCATTTCGAGAGCTGCGGCCTTCAGTAGACGGTCGAGGGCTTCTTCGACGTCGACTTTCCATTCGTGATCTCGATTGAGTTCGAGACGAAGGCGCGGATAACGATGGTGCGGTGCCACGACCTCGAAACCGTAGTCCTCGAGGAACTCGGCACTGATCATGCATTCCGCGGGTGAACATTCCAGAGCTGCCGTTGCACTGGCCACGTCGGAAGCTGGCCCCAAGTCGCCGCTACGGATACCGAATGCCTCGAGCGCACGAACTCCTCGTCGAACCAGATCTGTCACGACAGCGGCCAGCAGGCTCGGCCCAAGTTCTTCTTCTATGCCCGAAGGCTCGAGGCGAAGGCTTGTGAGAAGCACTGCGTCCGAGCTGACCGGGCTGGTGGGAAACAGTTGCGCGCGCGGGATCATGCGGGGAGGGGCGTACAACGCACTGCCGAGCGGCTTTCCGTCGCGGACGGCGACCTGTCCGCACGAACCCCACTCGAGCATGACCATCGACAGCCAGGCTTCCTTCTCGAATTCCTGATCACAGAATCCTCGGGCGTCGTGAAGCGCGCCCGGGTCCATCTCCCAGAACACGCATCGGCGCGCATGGGCGGAAAGCTGATCGAGGCTGTCGAGTGTGAGAGAGGTGATGACGTGAGTCGACACTGACTAACTCACTCTCCGTAGGTCCCCGAAGCGGTTTCGATGCTCGCCCGCCGCTTTTCTCTTCTCCAGGATAGGCCAGCTACGACAAGTCGGCAGTGGCACGAGAGTTGATCGCCCTAATGTATTGCTGTTCAACATCTTTCGTCCCGGTTCAAGATTTCGAGAAGCTCGGACCACCTAGCTTTGTCACAGTGACGAAAATAGGTGGTGTGCCCGGTCATCATGATTACGTCACCAAACGGGCATCCGAGTTCTCTACTTGGATTTCTGTGCTTCCATCATTCCGACGATGCGTTGTAGGTCGTCGACCGAGCCGAATTCGACCACAATCTTTCCCTTCCGCTTGCCCAGACTGACAGTCACCCGAGTGTCGAACGAGTCCGACAACCGCTCGGCCACATCCTGCAGACCCGGCATCATGATGGGCTTGCGCTTCTGTGGGGGAGCGATCTCATTATCCGCCCGGTTGGCCAGAGTGACTGCTTCCTCCGTCGCGCGAACAGACATTCCTTCCGCGACGATGCGCGCCGCCATGACCTCCTGAGCGTCGGCACCCGCCTCGAGGGACAGCAGTGCGCGAGCATGGCCGGCCGAAAGTACACCGGCCGCAACGCGACGCTGAACCGCCACCGGCAGCTTCAGCAGACGAATCATGTTGGTCACGACGGGACGCGAACGTCCGATCCGATTGGCCAATTCTTCGTGGGTGACTTCGAACTCCTCGAGCAGCTGCTGATACGCCGCTGCCTCCTCGAGGGGGTTCAACTGCACTCGATGGATGTTCTCGAGGAGCGCGTCGCGCAGCATCGAGTCGTCATCTGTTTCACGAATGATCGCCGGAATCTTCTCCAGCCCGGCTTCCTGGCTCGCGCGCCAGCGACGCTCACCCATGACAAGTTGGTACTTGTCACCGTGACGACGGACCACGATCGGCTGCATCAAGCCGAACTCGCGGATCGAGTGAACCAACTCCGCGAGTGCTTCCTCGTCGAAAACGCTGCGAGGCTGCTTCGGGTTCGTCTCGATCAGGCTCGGTTCGATCTCGAGATAGACCGCGCCGGTCGGCTCGAGTTCGGTCTCCGGCTCAGCTTCCACCGGAGCCTTCGCAGCCGACGCCTTGGTGGCTTTCGGCGTTTTCGGGGCCGCTTTGGTCGGTGGGGGAGGGGAGGGGTTGCGCTTGTCGACGCCGATTACGACGTCCGCTGCAGCCGATCCCAGACCCGGCGCCGTGGCCGGCCCAGTGGGGATGAGAGCAGCCAAGCCGCGGCCCAATCCACCTTTGCGTGCTTGACTCATCTCACTGCTCCTGGGTCGTCGTGGTGGCAGAGCGGGCGGCAAGTTCACGGCCGGCGTCGAGGTAACTCATGGCGCCACGTGAACCCGGGTCGTAGTCGAGAACTGTCATCCCGTATCCAGGAGCCTCGGACACCTTCACGCTGCGCGGAATCACAGCGCGCAGAACGGCCTCACCGAAGTGCTTGCGTACTTCTTCGGCGACCTGGTCGGCCAGCTTGGTGCGCCCGTCGTACATCGTCAGAAGGACGGTGGAGACATGCAGATCCGGGTTGAGATGAGCCTGGACGAGTTCGATGTTGCGGAGCAACTGACCGACCCCCTCGAGGGCGTAGTACTCGCACTGGATCGGGATCAGAACTTCCTTGGCAGCGACCATCGCGTTGACGGTCAGCAGTCCCAGCGAGGGCGGGCAGTCGATGAGGACGAAGTCGACGTCAAGCTCTGCGAGCACCTTGTCGTTGAGCGCGCCTTTGAGTCGATTCTCGCGGGCAACCATGGAGACCAATTCGATCTCGGCGCCCGCCAGATCGATCGTTGCCGGGATGCAGAGAAGGCGCTCACTGTGCGGGCTGGTCTGGATCGCCTCCGGGGCCTTCACTTCGCCTATGAGCAGCTCGTAGCTCGACGGGGTGCCCGAGGTATGGACGACGCCCAGAGCGGTGCTGGCGTTGCCCTGAGGGTCCAAATCGACCACAAGGACAGTGAGCCCTTGAAGAGCGAGCGCCGACGCAAGGTTCACCGTGGTCGTCGTCTTGCCGACGCCACCCTTCTGGTTCGCGATGGTGATCACGCGGCGGAACGCCGGCTTCGGCAGCGTCACCGAATGGGGATGAAGCACTTGGCTCGCTCGATGCGCGGCCGCCCCGATGGGGGTCTCCTCCGAGGAGATCGCCGCGTAGGGGGCGGTGAAATTGTCGTCGTCGTTGACGATCTGATCCGCACCCGCACTCGTGTGCTGCTTCGGTGTTTCACGTGAAACGGCGGATTCAGATCGACCCGACATTGACTGCTCCTTCGATTGGGAATCGATCACTAGGTGCTCTCATCATCTGTACATTGCTCTCGATTGCATGCGTGTAAATCATCAACGCTGGCGGCGCTTCGGGAGACGTTCGGCCTTCACCACAACAGTGGGGGTGCGGAGAATCTTGGCTCCGCATTCGAGTATTTCCAACTTACCTGCGCCCAACTTGGTGAGCGCCGTACGGTCTCGCTCGATCTCCTCGGCGGCGCTCGAACCCTTGAGTGCCAACATCCGGCCGTGCTCGTGAATGAGTGGGAGGGACCAACGTGCCAGCTTCTCGAGAGGCGCCACAGCTCGCGAGGTGACTACATCCGCGCCGCCCGCTTCCTTCACAACACCCGATTCCTCGGCACGCCCTCGAACAACCAAGACGTCCAATCCGTTGGACTCGATGAACTCCGCGAGGTACACCGAGCGTCGAAGCAACGGTTCGACGAGAGTCACCTTCAAGTCCGGGCGGGCGATCGCGAGAGGGATACCGGGTAGACCGGCACCGCTTCCAACGTCCACAACCGACTCGCCTTCGGCAATCAACTCACCGATGACGGCGCAATTGAGAAGGTGACGCTCCCACAGTCGAGGGACTTCACGGGGACCAATGAGCCCGCGCTCGACACCATCCGTCGCCAGGGATTGGTAATACCGTTCCGCGATCTCATATCTGTCACCGAACACTGCGCGCGCAGTCTCTTGTTCGTCCCAGTCAACCGACGCCGCACCATTCTGTTCCACGTGAAACATCCTCCCGCGTAAACCGCGAAATCAACAATCAAGACCGAAATCATTATCCGCTCTGGAGTCGACATGTGTTCGCTTCTGCACACCGACTCGCTGTGAGTCTGCCGACTCGTTCATTCTTTGGGAAGTATTCGGCCCAAAATTCAAGCGGGGGAGGGGAGGGGTTCACGTTCCACGTGAAACATTGCGCTGAAAAATCTTCCAATTCTGACGCGTTTCACGTGAAACATAGCCGGGCGATCGAATGCAGATAGGAGCGCAATTCTTAGTATCATCACAGTGACGAAACTGCCATGGGTAGTTACATGGATGGAAGTCTGACCCAAAAAGACCAATTTTCGATGAAAAAGTCGTTGCAAAAGATCGCCGACGTCGGACTGCAGAACGGACTCGGTCAGTCAGATCCTCTCTGTAGGTCGACTCGGAAAACAGACTTCGATTCCAGATCTCGGACAGCTTCGGTATCTCATCGCCGGTTGTTGCGAGCCATATATCCGTCGGCTTGACACTCCTGTTGCGGAACACCGGAGACTTGGCATCGCAAACCGCGCTTCAATCCAAGGAGCTTCGCACCACAGGATGCGCATGGAGAGTTCGCCTTCGATGTGGATACCGGTGTCGGCGGGAAGATCAAAGTCGAGCAGGGGACCTGCCCGATGCGCAGGATGAATTCCTGCGCCTAGGCTCTGCGCGATTAAGATCCGCGCTTGGTGCGGGAGTTGTTGGACGGCAAGGACTACCTGTTGGTGCATACCGAACCCGGAACCAACAAGATCACCGCTTACGAGTTCGATCCGGGCACAGCGAAGTCCTTCCACCTCGAACAGTCCGGATCCGCCCTCATGACGAGACCAGCAGCAGGTGTGGGCGCGACGCCGATCGCACACCCCGCGAGTCAACCGAACTCAAGGCGGTCCCATGATTACCCCGACGCGGTCCGCAGTGTATGGACCGGAGCCCGTGTAGGCGATGTCGATTCCGGTTTGCTTGGCAAAGTAGTCGCCGCCGATCTCACCCCGAAGCCCGCAACAACATCATCGACTTTGCGTGGCGACGAAGCCCATTCGATGTGAGTGGTCCGATTCGTGTGAGGAGCGCGCAAACCTGTTTCCGCACCGGATGCGATCTCGCCGACCTCGATCGCTAGTCCTCGTCCTCGTACTCCGGTTCGGGCTCATCCACCCATGCCTGATATCCCGGACTCGTCAGATGCAGGTGGATCGCACTGACACCCAGGTTCAGTGTAATGACCGCTTTCGGCAGATCCCACCGGATAGTTGCCTCAGGTCCGGGTTCGGCGCTCGTGGCTGTCCCCAGGAGTGCGGTAAATGCCACATCGAGGTTCGTGAACCCCTCGACCAGCAACGGGCGCACCACTGTCATGGGCGTAGCATCATCTGCCACGTCCGAGACGAAGATCGAGATCCAATCCATTCTGTGTTGCCGCCCGAACATTATCGATTCGGGCCGACCGACACGGAGGCCGGTCCGAATCGAGGCGCCGGTTTGATCCAATTCAACGAGCTCCCATCCAGCCTGTGCGCAGAAGGGTTCCAGGTCGTCGACGGCCCAGGTCCAGTCGAATTCTGCGGCGAGGCGGGCAATCCGGGTGGCGCCCTCGATGTCGACGTGCATGTGCGGATGCTACTTCCTTCGTGATCGTTGTTGATGACGCCCCAATCCGGGGGCCGTCGAAGTGAGGGCTCGCGGGTTGTCGGTCATCGGATGCCAGCACCGAAGGTGACGACCTTGCCAGCAGGCCTGACGACATCAGGTCGGTGATCCATTGTGGCGGCAATCTGGGGCGGAGTTCGAGGGCTCGGGGCAACAACCATCGATCCGGTTTCACGTGAAACGAAGGCCGACTATTCCTCCTGGGGGAGGGGAGGGGCTCACATGTAGTACGGCATGTTGTCGATCGAATATCCGAACATGCACAGTGCACCCCCGACTAACAAGAAGGCAATCGCGAAGCTGAGCATGACCGGTCTCCCGGATCGCCAAGCCAATGCAAGTGGAATGAATACGACGGCGACTACTCCCAGCGGCAACAACCAGCAGAGCCAATACTTCAGACCGCCCGGCGGAAAGGACTGGACTTCCATCTTCTGCTGTAGTTCGAAGACCACGGGCCAATAGCTCAGGCCGCACACGAGCATCCCTATCAGGGCCCCAAGGGTCATCAATCTGAGAGAGAATCCGGACCGCTCGTTGGACATGTCGACAACGATAGGCAGACCTTCACCGTGGCGCCGGATTCGGTTTCACGTGAAACACTCTCGGACACAAAAGCGGGCCCCGGAAAATCCGGGGCCCGCATTCGATCAGGGGGGGAGTGTCAGTCCTTGAGGACAACCACTCGACGAGACGGCTCAGCGCCTTCGCTCTCGCTGGAAACACCGGCGACCTTGGCGACGGCGTCGTGCACGATCTTGCGTTCGAACGGCGTCATCGGAGCAAGCTCTTCGCGTTCGCCGGTCTCGAGAACACGCTGTGCAGCTTCCGCACCGAGAGCACTGAGTGCCTCGCGCCGGCCCGCACGCCACCCGGCGATGTCGAGCATCAAGCGGCTGCGCTCTCCGGTCGACTGCTGAACTGCCAGACGAGTCAGCTCCTGGAGAGCATCCAGAACCTCACCCTTGCGTCCCACGAGCTTGGTCAGGTCGTCGCCGCCGTCGATGCTGACGATCGCCCGATCGCCCTCGACGTCAAGGTCGATGTCTCCGTCGAAATCGAGAACGTCGAGCAACTGCTCAAGGTAGTCGCCGGCGATCTCGCCCTCTTCGATCAGGTCGTCATCGGAATCGTCGATGTCTACATCCACATCGGTAACCGGCGCAGTGGTCTCGGTGCTCACGTCTGCGTTCTCTCCATCCACAACGATGTCAGCTTCACTGGACATTGGTCGTTCTCTTTCCTGGATCAGCGCCGTTTATTGCGCTTGGGGGAGTTGCCGCGGTTGCTCTGTGGCCGGTTCTGTTTCGGTTTCGACGTGGAACCACCACTGGAACCCGAGGGCTTCGGCTGTGGCTTCTTGAGCGAAACTTCCGGGGCGTCACCGTCGTCGTCGGCTGAATCCGCGGTCTTCAGCGCAGCCGGAGATCCCTTCTTCTTGCTGGGATCGGGACGGGCACCGGGCTTGGGCGCATTGTCGTTGCGGCGAGTGATCGCTTCCTGCTTCTTGGCTTCTTCTTCCGCGTCGATCTTGCGGAAGACGAGGTGCTGCTGACCGTAGGTCCAGATGTTGTTCGACACCCAGTACAGGAGGATCGCGATCGGAAGGAACGGTCCACCGACCAGAACACCGAGCGGGAAGACGTACAGGGCGAGCTTGTTCATGATCGCGGACTGCGGGTTCGCGGCAGCTGCTTCGCTCTGACGGGCAACAGAAGCGCGTGAGTTGAAGTGCGTCGCGATGCTGGCGATGATCATCAGCGGAGCGGCCACGAGGATGATGTTCAGCCGTGACGGAAGCTCGGGAACGTTCTCGGTGACGTAGGCCTGAAGCTGCGCAACCGGCGTCGTGATCGCGGCCGAGATGGGCGCGCCGAACAGACGAGCATCCAGGAACGACTGGACGTCAGTGGCCGAGAAGACGTAGTTCGGGGTGTTGAGGTTGTCCTCGGCGCTCATGCCCAACTGGCCCATGCCGGTGCCGGTGCGGTTGAACGAGCGCAGGACGTGGAACAGACCGATGAACACCGGAGCCTGAGCCAAGACCGGGAGACAGCCCATGATCGGGTTGAATCCGTGCTCCTTCTGGAGCTTCTGCATCTCGACGGCCTGGCGCTGACGGTCGCCCGAATACTTCTTCTGCAATGCCTTGATCTGTGGCTGCAGTTCCTGCATCTGACGCGTCGTGCGGACCTGCTTCACGAACGGCTTGTACAGAACCGCACGCAAGGTGAACACCAGGAACACCACGGAAAGCGCCCAGGCTATTCCGTTGTCCGGGCCGAGAATGAACCCGAAGACCTTGTGCCAGACCCACAGAATCGCGGATACCGGATAGTAGATGAAATTGAGCACGGCTCTAAGTACTCCTCTGTTCGTCCGTCGGACTGTGACACGCTGCGCGTGCTTCCGGACAGCTATGGCGGCTACCCGCATCACGGTCACGACGGGCAGGGACAGGGTCCCACCCTCCAGAATGCCAGGGGGCACACTTCGCCAACCGCACCACAGTCAAGAAAAGGCCTTTGATCGCCCCGTGAGTGCGCAGCGCTTCGACTGCGTATTCACTGCAGGTGGGGGTGAACCGGCAGGTCGGCATCCTCAAGGGCGACACATACGTCCGGTACAACTCGATACAGAAGATGAGAACGGTGGCGGGAGCGCGACGCACAGCCTTCAACACCGTGATGACACGGGAGGCTCTGGGAGTCTCGATCTGCTCAGAGAGCGGAGTACTCATGGCTCTTCACTTACCGACACCAATAGGTTCATTTTGGTCAGGCCCCCGCGCAACTGCTTGGCCAGTTCGGCTGAACTGGCGGTAGCTGCACCCGGAAGTGCGCGGATAACCACGTCTGTCTCCGGTGAAACCTGTCCGACGAAATCTGCACAGATATGACGAAGCCGGCGTGCGACTCGATGTCGAATCACCGCCGGCCCGACAGCCTTGCTCACGATCAGCCCGAACCGGGGACCGTGATTTGTTACTACCAGCGCCTCTACTTGCTCGCGATCGAACGCGTGCACGACAAGGTCGCGTCTTCCCATACGACGTCCACGTCGCACCGCCACGGAGAAATCCGAGTGGCGACGCAACCGGAACGGCTCAGGCAACACCCCGAGCTCCTGAACTCGAAATCAGATCAGGCGGTGAGGGAATCGCGGCCCTTACGGCGACGCGCCGAAACGATTGCACGACCCGCACGGGTACGCATACGAAGACGGAAGCCGTGAACACGCGCGCGGCGGCGATTATTCGGCTGGAACGTCCGCTTGCCCTTGGCCACGGTCAACACTCCTCGAAGTTCATTGACGCCTCCCGGCGTCATTCAGTGATCGACGCCTTACGGCGCCTTTGGATCCAACAGGTACAGAACAATCAACTTCACTCGTTGTGGCTTGGAAGACCGATCCGACCTGACATATGTAGCCAGCACGAAGCGATCACCACCAGCGGGTGACCGTTCGAGGTTACTTACCACCGTTGCCAAGGTCAAACCAGCCCGATTCGGAGCCCTCCCGCGGCAACCACGGCGACACGCCGATACTTACATCATTCCGCAGATTCCATTCACAGTGTGCATACGGCCGTGACCTCGAGCGAGGCGGCAAGTGTGACCTTGGCAACAGTTCCGCTACGGACTGCAGGTGACCCGAAGGCAACCCGGACAGTTCCACCGGCGCATGCTCTCGACAAGGCCTCATCAGCACATACGGGCACGAGCGCCGGACGCGACCCCGAATCCCGAGTTTCCACATTCATCCACAGGGCTGTGAGTGTTGACGCATCCCCGACACCAAGTGGCGAACGCCTCGAGTTCCGACAAAGTTGCAGGTAGATCAATTTCTCGATCACTTTGACGAATTTGGTTGACGAAAAAACCGACTCAGTGCAGGTTTGTCCACATCTGTGGATAATTGTGTGGAAACACAGCCCAGGTGGCATATTCGTAGCCTGTTACGGGGTTCTCACCCCGGGTGGTAATCCACCGAATCATTCGACGCCGCAGCCATACGCTCGGCAGCTGCAGCACACCCACTGTCGGCGAAACACGGGAAGGAACCACGTGAACGACGATCCCAACGCGCTCGCACGGGTCTGGGTCGACGTGGTTGCAGAACTCACGAGTGATGACCCCGGAAGTAATCTTCCGGCTTTGAGCAGCAAGCAGAAGGCATTTGTCCGTCTGGTGAGGCCTCTCACACTTGCTCAGGGTTTTGCACTCCTCTCGGTTCCATCGCCATTTGCTCAAGAGACGATCGAGCGCGATCTACGCGAGCCGATCCTGCAGGCACTCGGACGCCACCTCGGCGGCCAGGTCGAGGGACTCGGTGTCCGCATCGCACTCGAAGACGATGCCGACGCACCCGCCGAACCGGTCGAGGAGCGCACGGGCAGCCGTCAGTTCGAGTCGGTCAACTCATCGGGCGCATACCGTCGGCGCAGATTCACCGAAGGCGACGGCGAACCTTCGGACTCCGAGACTGCCGAGACCGAAGAAGTCGACGACGACCGCGAAGCACTCGCGAGCGTTCACGAATCGTGGCCGTCGTACTTCACGAAGCCGCCCGCTACTCCTTCTGCTTCGGGGTCCGGCGCCAACAGCCTCAACGCGAAGTACACCTTCGACACTTTTGTGATCGGATCGTCCAACCGATTCGCTCATGCCGCTGCCGTCGCGATCGCGGAGGCGCCGGCGCGTGCCTACAACCCCTTGTTCATCTGGGGAGCTTCGGGCCTGGGCAAGACGCACCTTCTTCACGCCGCCGGCCACTACGCACAGCGACTGTTCCCCGGCATGCGGGTCAAGTACGTCTCGACCGAAGAATTCACCAACGACTTCATCAACAGTCTTCGTGACGACCGCAAGGTCGCGTTCAAGCGTCGCTACCGGGAAACGGATGTCCTGCTGGTCGACGACATCCAGTTCATCGAAGGCAAGGAAGGTATTCAGGAGGAGTTCTTCCATACCTTCAACACCTTGCACAACGCGAACAAGCAGATCGTCGTTTCCTCGGACCGTCCGCCCAAACAGTTGGCAACCCTCGAGGAGCGTCTGCGGACGCGCTTCGAATGGGGCCTGATCACCGACGTTCAGCCGCCTGAGCTCGAGACGCGTATCGCGATTCTGAGCAAGAAGGCGAGGATGGATCGCCTCGAGGTCCCGCACGACGTCCTCGAGTTGATCGCCAGCCGTATCGAGCGCAACATTCGTGAACTCGAGGGCGCGTTGATCCGCGTCACCGCTTTTGCCTCGCTCAACCGCCAGCCGTTGGATCTGACGTTGGCCGAGGTGGTCCTGCGCGATCTGATGCCCGATTCGTCGAGCCTCGAGATCAACGCGGCGACGATCATGGCGGTGACGGCCGAATACTTCAACATGTCGATCGACGACCTGTGTGGGCCGGGTAAGGCCCGGCCACTCGCTCAGGCCCGCCAGATCTCGATGTATTTGTGCCGTGAGCTCACTGATTTGTCCTTGCCGAAGATCGGTCAGACGTTCGGCCGTGACCACACGACGGTCATGTACGCCGACAAGAAGATCCGTAAGGAAATGACGGAACGCCGCAAGGTGTACGACCAGGTTCAGGAGTTGACCGCAAGGATCAAGCAGCGCTCCAAGCGTTGACCTGCACTTATTTCGATCGATGCCGCTCGAGGCAGAGGTTCCCTCGAGCGGCATCGGTGTATTCGAAGGGTTCCACGTGCGGTCCCCTCGAGGGCGGTTGTCCACCTCGAGGGACGACACGCCGGAGTCAGACACGCCGATGAGAACAAACTCTTCGTTTCTTGTGAAAAGTATTCACATCTGTGGATAAGTGTGTTGATAACTCCGAAAGTCTGTGGAGTTCTCGAGGAGGAATCCGAAAACTTTCAGAGAGTGCACAGAGGGGGTCGATTGGTCCTCGAGTCTGTCCTCGAGAAGTGCACAGGCCCTCGAGGGGACCTACCAGCGTCGACAACCGTTGCTCCACAGATTGCACAGGACTTATTACTACTACTGAGAATTTCCTAGGAAAAGCTCTTTGAAAATAGTTCTGGGGACAACTCCTGTTGAGAACCTCGCCTCAGGCTGCGCTCGCCGCGGCTTCGGCTTTCCACTTGCGCCCTCGAGGGCATACGGTGGGCATCGCTTGGTCTGTGTCAGACTTCAAGTGAGCTGATGCAGATCCGCAGCAGACGAACATGCCTACCGAGAGGAATAACCCGGCGATGGAGCTTGGAAGCCTGAAGTTTCGCGTTTCCCGGGAAGAGTTCGCTGATTCAGTAGCGTGGGTTGCTCGTAGCCTGCCCTCGAGGCCGCCCGTGCCGGTTCTCGGCGGAGTTCTTCTCGACGCAACCGAAGCCGGCCTCACCGTTTCCGGGTTCGACTACGAGGTATCCGCGCAGGTCCGCGTCTCGGCAGATGTCACAACTGCAGGTCAGGCACTCGTCTCCGGTCGCCTCCTCGCAGATATCACCAAGTCGCTTCCCAACAAGCCGGTCGATGTGACCCTCGAGGGCACTCGCGTGCTCATCTCGTGCGGAAGCGCCAAGTTCTCCCTGCCCACGATGCCGGTCGAGGACTACCCCCAGCTTCCGACGCTTCCGCAGCAGTCCGGGTCCATTCCCGTCGACCTGTTCTCCGAAGCCATCAGCCAGGTAGCTGTTGCAGCCGGCAAGGACGACACCCTTCCGATGCTCACGGGTATCCGTGTCGAGATCGAACAGAATTCGATCGTCCTCGCCGCTACCGACCGCTTCCGTCTCGCCGTACGTGAACTCGAGTGGACTCCGGCCAATCCCGACGTCCAGGCTGCTGTTCTCATCCCGGCCAAGACTTTGTCCGAGTCCGCGAAAACGCTTGCCGGCAATGCAAATTCGCCGGTCGAGTTGGCTCTCGGCTCCGGTACGACCATCGGAAACGACGGACTCCTCGGCATCGTCAACGACGGACGCCGCACCACGACGCGCCTCCTCGACGCCGAGTTCCCGAAGTTCCGTCAGTTGCTGCCTGCTCAGCACACCGCGATGGCAACGGTCGAGGTCACGCCTCTCATCGAAGCCATCAAGCGTGTAGCACTCGTCGCCGAGCGTGGCGCACAGGTTCGCATGCAGTTCTCCGCTGACGGCCTGCTCCTCTCTGCGGGTGGCGACGACGCCGGCCGCGCGGAAGAGACGCTCAACGCGTCGTTCCAGGGCGAAGCACTCACCATTGCGTTCAACCCCGGTTACCTGATCGACGGGTTGAACTCGCTTCACAGCGAAAACGTTCTGTTCGGCTTCACCACTCCCAGCCGTCCGGCTGTTCTTCGCCCCGCGGCCGAGGAAGAGCCCACGGCAGACGAGTCCGGTAACTTCGCTGCGCCCTCGAGCGAGTACACGTACCTGCTGATGCCGGTTCGCCTTCCGGGCTGAGTGGAACCCCGCACTTCAGTTCACGCCTGACCAGGGAGAACAGTATGAAGATCGGACTCGTAGGTCTCGGCAAGATGGGCTTCAACATGCGTGAGCGCTTGCGCGCGCATGGTCTCGAGGTGATCGGATACGACCCTCGACCGGAAGTCACCGATGTCGGGTCACTTGCCGAACTCGCTGCTTCCCTCGAGGGACCTCGAGTCGTCTGGGTGATGGTTCCGGCCGGTGACATCACCCAGAGCACCATTGCCGAACTGGCGGATGCCCTCGAGGGCGGCGATCTGGTCATCGACGGTGGAAACTCTCGCTTCACCGACGACGCTGTTCATGCCGAGCTGTTGGGCGCCCGTGGGATCGGTTTCCTCGACTGCGGTGTCTCCGGTGGCATCTGGGGCCGTGAGAACGGATACGGCCTGATGGTGGGCGGATCCGAGACCGACGTGGCGAAGGCAATGCCGATCTTCGACGCTCTGCGCCCCGACGGCGACGCTGCAGACGGCTTTGTCCACGCCGGCCCCGTCGGTGCTGGTCATTACGCGAAGATGGTGCACAACGGCATCGAATACGGCCTGATGCAGGCGTATGCCGAGGGGTACGAGCTCCTCGAGGCGGAAAGCCTGATCGCGGACGTTCCGGGCGTGCTCCGAGCTTGGTCGAAGGGGACCGTCGTACGTTCGTGGTTGCTCGATCTGCTTGTCGACGCCCTCGAGGAAGATCCGGAGCTTGCGCAGATCACGGGCTATACCGAGGATTCCGGCGAGGGCCGCTGGACGGTCGAGGAAGCTATCAAGCACGCTGTGCCCGCTCCCGTCATCTCCGCTGCTCTGTTCGCGAGATTTGCTTCACGACAGGATGATTCACCGGCCATGAAGGCTGTGTCCGCCTTGCGCAATCAGTTCGGCGGTCACGCGGTCAAGAGCGCTTCGCCCAAGAATTCGGCTTCTGGAAGCTAAGTGTTCGTTCGTAGATTTTCGCTGCGGGACTTCCGATCCTGGGATTCGCTGACGCTTGACCTCACACCGGGAACAACCGTTTTCCTCGGTTCGAACGGGCACGGTAAAACCAACGTCCTCGAGTCACTCGGGTATCTGTCGACGCTGTCGTCTCATCGAGTGTCCACGGACGCACCGATGATCCGCAGCGGTTCCGCCAGTGCTTTTGCCGGTGCAACGGTGGTCAACAACGGACGCGAACTGACCATCGACGTCGAACTGATCGAGGGAAAGTCCAACCGCGCCAGGATAAATCAGTCTCCGACGCGTCGCCCACGCGAAGTGTTGGGGATTTTGCAGTCGGTGATGTTCGCGCCGGAAGATCTGTCGTTGGTTCGCGGAGATCCTGGCGATCGTCGACGCTATCTCGACGAGTTGTTGACGTCCCGGATACCCCGAATGGCTGCTGTCCGTGCGGATTACGACAAAGTTCTGCGTCAGCGCTCAGCCCTACTCAAAACTGCCGGTGCGGCTTTGCGTCGCGGTTCTCGTGGTGGCGAGTCCGACAACGTCCTCTCCACCCTCGAGGTGTGGGACGGGCATCTGGCCGCTCACGGCGCACAATTGTTGGCCGGGCGCCTCGAGTTGGTCCATGATCTGGCGCCGCATCTGGCGGAGTCGTATCGTTCCATCGCACCCGAATCCCGGCCGGCGTCGATTCGATACAAGAGCAGTCTGGGGTCCTCGTTGGATCCCGAATTCACCGACCCTGCAAGGATTTCCGGTATCGACGACGTTGCGTACCTCGAGGAGAGATTCCATCTCGAGTTGGCACAGATGAGGTCGAAGGAAATCGATCGCGGAGTGTGTCTGGTCGGTCCGCATCGGGACGATCTGGAGCTGATTCTCGGTGACAGCCCGGCGAAAGGCTTTGCAAGCCATGGTGAATCGTGGTCTTTTGCGCTTTCGCTGCGGCTGGCAGGTTTTGCCCTGTTGCGCGCCGACGGCAGCGACCCGGTCCTGATGCTCGACGATGTCTTCGCGGAATTGGACCGTCGTCGGCGTCGTGCGCTCGCCACCGTTGCAGCCACCGCCGAACAGGTGCTGATCACGGCCGCCGTTCCCGAGGATGTACCGGACGAACTCGAGGCGGCCAAGTTCGGCGTCGAAGCCTCCGATACCGGAGACGGTCGGATATCCCGGATAGTGCCCGTAGGCTCGACAGATCAGGAGGTCGAGTTCGATGACTGAAGACAGCAGCGCGGCTCCGGAGCCCGAGCTCAAAGGGATCGATCTGGCGCGCCGTGCCCTCGAGGAGGCACGCGCGACGGCCAAAGCCAACGGCAAGGCCGTCGGGCAGGGGCGATCGTCGCCCAAATACGGAAGTGGCCGACCGCGTCGACGCAGCGGTTGGTCCGGCCCCGGCCCGGATGCGCGGGACCCTCAGCCGTTCGGCGCTCTCACCAGCGCTATCTCCAAATCGCGTGGGTGGTCCCCCAAGGTGTCCGAGGGCACGGTCCTCGGTCGGTGGCCGCAGGTCGTCGGAGAAGACATCTCCGCGCACGCCGAGCCGATCTCTCTGAAAGAAGGTGTTCTCAGCATCTCCGCCGAGTCGACGGCGTGGGCTACCCAGTTGCGCATGATGCAGTCCCAGATTCTGGCCAAGATCGCTGCTGCCGTCGGTGACGGCGTCGTGAAGACACTGCGGATCACCGGTCCGAGTGCGCCTAGCTGGCGCAAGGGAGAAAGGCATGTGAAAGGCCGCGGACCTCGCGATACGTACGGCTGAGGAAAACTCAACCAGGCCCTGGTTCTACCTATTACTTCGTGTTACAGTTAAAACTCGCTAGTGAGTGAACTGTGTCACAAGGCTGTCGTTCCCCACCGATCGGCAGGCATGAAGGAGTAGCTAGATGTCGCAGAAGATATCGACACCCGCTTCGTCGTTCGCCGAGCCGGATCACATCCTGTTGCAGGCTCGCAATGTCGAGTTCGACTGGTCCGATCTGCCCATGCACTGGATTCCGGGCGATCCGTTCAGCACACACGTTCTCAACGTGCTTCACCTTCTCCTCCCCGCCGGTGAGGAATGGTTTGTCGAGACCTTCAAGGAAGCTCTTCCTCTGATCGAGGACGAGAAACTCCGTGAGGACGTCGTCGGATTCATCGGCCAAGAGGCGATGCACTCCAACGCGCACTCGGGTGTCCTCGTCCATCTCAAGGAAAACGGCCTCGATCCGACGCCGTACACCCAGCAGATGGAGTGGGCATTCTCGAAACTGCTCGGACCGCGCCCGATGACGGGTCTGCGCGCCGAGAATCACCTGGTGGAGCGCTTGGCGATCATCGCGGCCATCGAACACATCACTGCTTTCCTCGGCGACTGGGTGCTCAACGCCAAGGGGCTGGACAAAGCCGGCATGCACCCGACCATGCTTGATCTCCTTCGCTGGCACGGCGCCGAAGAAGTCGAACACCGAGCCGTCGCGTACGACGTCATGCGCTACTTCGACAAGCGTGAGACCCGCCGGATCCGTACCCAGATCCTCGTCACGCCCGCAATCGTGTGGCTGTGGATTCGTGGCACCAGGTTCCTGATGCGCAACGATCCCGAACTTGCCGCTCAGGCCCCCAGCCGTCGACGCCCCCACCTGTCCGATTTCATCGCGGCGGGTAAGCGAGGCACAGTTCCCACGTCGTTCGAGCTGGCCAAGCGGATGTCGACCTACTTCAGCAAGTCGTACCACCCCAGTAACGAGGGCTCGACCGCCCAGGCGGTGCAATACCTCGCGTCGTCACCCGCAGCCCAGGCGGCCGCACGGTGATTTCACTCTCGAGGGTCAAGGACGTCATCTCCGGGCACGACGGGTTGCCGCGGTTTCCGGCGCCACCCGATCTGTCCGGAAAGAACCGCCCCGACCGCGCCATGCGCATCACGGAGTTGTTGGCGGACAAGTACCTTCGGGTGTTGACGGCATACGACTACAACCCGGAGATCGCGGGCCACAACCCCGACACGGCCATGAACATGGTGGTCAGTACGCGTGAGGTGGTGGCGACCGACGAGAACGTCGTTCGCCTGCGCTTCGAATCCGCAGACGGCTCACCGATTCCGCCGTGGCATCCGGGTTCGCACCTGGACTTCCATCTACCTTCGGGTCTGCGGCGTCAGTATTCGCTGTGCGGTGACCCGGCCGATCGCACGGGATACAGCGTCGCGGTGCGCCGGATCCCCGACGGCGGTGGCGGTTCCATCGAGATGCACGCTCTCCAGCCTGGTGAGCACGTCACGGTACGCGGACCACGCAACGGCTTCCCGTTTGTCGGAGAAGGCAGCGCGTTGTTCGTCGCCGGCGGCATAGGTATCACGCCGATCATCGCAATGGTCCGTGCGGCAAGAGAATTGGGGATGGACTGGTACTTCGTGTACTCGGGCCGCTCCCGTGAATCCATGCCGTTCCTCGACGAGATCGCAACCTGGGATCCCGAGCGTGTCTTCGTGCGCCCGGACGACGAGTTCGGATTGCCCACCACCACAGACCTTCTCGGACGAGCGCCGGTCGGCGGCGCCGTGTACTGCTGTGGCCCGACGCCGATGCTCGATGCCGTCCGCCGCGGTTTCCGCGATACACCCTCCACCGCTTTGCATTTCGAGCGGTTCGGGGCTCCGCCGGTGATCGACGGCAAGGAATTCGAAGTGCAGCTTGTCAATTCGGGTCAGGTACTCACCGTGCCCGCCGACGAGTCCGCGCTCGACGTCATCAAGAAGGCATTGCCCGGTGTCGGGTACTCGTGTCAGCAGGGTTTCTGCGGAACCTGTCGTGTGAAGGTGCTCGCGGGTAAACCCGATCACCGCGAAAGGCGTCTGACCGACACCGAACAGGAAACGGAGATGCTCATCTGCGTATCCCGTTCCGACGGTGGACGTCTCGTTCTCGATCTCTAGATTTCCCAATCCGAAGGATTCACAGCCGAAGGGTCAGTCAATGTCCAAGCACTCTCCTGTCCATGCCGTGACCGCGCGTCGCGTGACCAACGGTTCCGTCAGCCTGGCCGTGTTCGAGCAGGGCAAGGCGGACGGCGAGACCATCGTCCTGGTGCATGGTTGGCCCGACACCCATGAATTGTGGAACCGCATCGTGCCTTTGCTGGCAGACGACTTCCGCGTCGTCAGCTACGACAGCCGCGGGGCCGGTGAGAGCACAATCCCCTCGAGGGTGCAGGACTACCAACTGAGCGCACTGGCCGGCGATCTTTTTGCCGTCATCGACGCGGTCAGCCCGGGCAAGCCGGTGCACGTCCTCGCGCACGACTGGGGATCCGTCGAAACGTGGGAAGCGGTCTGCGAGCCGGGTGCCGAAGAGAAGATCGCGTCGTTCTCGTCCATCTCGGGCCCCAATCTCGATCATCTCGGCAAGTGGATCCGGGCGAGCGCGTCCAAGCGTCGTTTCCTCGGCCCGGCGGCGCAGGGAATTGCGTCGGCCTACACCGTTCTGTTCCAGATTCCCGGGCTGTGCACCCTTCCGTTGCGTCTGTGGTTCTCCAAGCACTGGCCGGCGTTTCTGGGCTTCTTCGACGGTCTGGACCCCCGTGTGGTCAACACCGCGCCCACCATCGCCGACGACATGGTGAACGGACTCAAGCTTTATCGCGCGAACATCCGGCCGTCTCTCGGCAAGCCGCGGGATCGGTACACGGACGTGCCTGTTCAGCTCATTCTGAACAAGTACGACAAAGCCGTTCGTCCGGTGGGATACGAAGACACCGAAAAATGGGTCTCCGACCTGCAGCGACGTGAAATTGCCGCGGGACACTGGGCACCGTTTTCACATCCGGGCGAGGTTGCCGAACATGCGCGGGCATTTATCGCGAGCCTGAGAGAGCGTCGCTCGGAGAAGCAAAGTTCCTAGCGTTTCACCTTCCGGGGATCGTAAAAATTCGTCTGCGGCGCAGCCAGGGGTGTCATTGGCCGCTTCTAGTCGGTGCTTACCAGTAAGATGGTCAACGGTAACTAGCGGCAACATTCTCGAACCCGCTCCGACGACACCCGCAAGGGCTTGCTGACGGCTGCGCTCGAGTATTGACGGAGAAGGAGAGCTACCCACCCGTGGCTGCCCAGAAGTCAGATACAAGCACTTCCAGCAAGGACTACAACGCGTCGTCCATCACCGTCCTCGAAGGACTCGAGGCGGTACGTAAGCGTCCAGGCATGTACATCGGTTCCACCGGTGAACGCGGCCTGCACCACCTCATTTGGGAGGTCGTCGACAACTCGGTCGACGAGGCGATGGCCGGACACGCCACCAAGGTCGAGGTCACCCTCCTCGAAGACGGCGGAATCCGCGTCATCGACGACGGCCGTGGCATCCCGGTCGGCATGCACGCCTCCGGAGTCCCCACCGTCGAGGTCGTGCTGACCCAGCTGCACGCCGGCGGCAAGTTCGACTCCGACTCCTACGCCGTCTCCGGTGGTCTGCACGGCGTCGGTATCTCGGTGGTCAACGCGCTCTCCACCCGGCTCGACGTCGACATCAAGGTCGACGGCTACCGGTGGCAGCAGACGTACACCGATTCCAAGCCGGGAGAGCTCGTACAGGGCGACCCGACGAAGGAAACCGGCACCACCGTCAGTTTCTGGGCCGATCCCGAGATCTTCGAGACCACCCGCTACAACTTCGAGACCGTTGCGCGTCGTCTGCAGGAAATGGCCTTCCTCAACAAGGGCCTGACCATCACGCTGACCGACGAGCGCGCCGAGGTCATCGACGACGAAGCTGCCGAGGTGGCCGAGGCTCCCAAGTCTGCTGCCGAAGAAGCCGAAGAAGCTGCTCAGGCAGCGCCGCGTAAGTCCAAGACCCGTATCTACCACTACCCCGGTGGACTTGAGGACTACGTCCGGCACATCAACAAGAGCAAGACCCCTATCCACAACTCGGTCGTCGGATTCACCGCCAAGGGCACCGGCCACGAGCTCGAGGTCGCAATGCAGTGGAACTCCGGCTACTCGGAGTCCGTGCACACCTTCGCCAACACGATCAACACCCACGAGGGTGGTACCCACGAAGAGGGCTTCCGCGCCGCACTGACCGCAACGGTCAACAAGTACGCGCTCGAAAAGAAGCTGCTCAAGGACAAGGATCCCAAGCTCACCGGTGACGACATCCGTGAAGGACTTGCGGCCATCATCTCGGTGAAGGTCGGTGAACCCCAGTTCGAGGGTCAGACCAAGACCAAGCTCGGCAATACCGAGGTCAAGTCCTTCGTGCAGAAAGCGTGCAACGAGCACCTCGCGCACTGGTTCGAGGCGAACCCCGCCGACGCGAAAACCATTGTGAACAAGGCTGTTTCGTCGGCGCAGGCCCGCGTCGCCGCACGTAAGGCGCGTGAGCTGGTCCGTCGTAAGAGCGCGACCGACCTCGGTGGCCTGCCAGGCAAGCTCGCCGATTGCCGCTCCAACGATCCAGAGAAGTCCGAGATCTACATCGTGGAGGGCGACTCCGCAGGCGGCTCGGCCAAGTCCGGCCGAGACTCGATGTACCAGGCGATCCTCCCGCTCCGCGGAAAGATCATCAACGTCGAGAAGGCGCGTATCGATCGCGTCCTCAAGAACACCGAAGTCCAGTCGATCATCACCGCGTTCGGCACGGGCATCCACGACGAGTTCGACATCGCCAAGCTGCGCTATCACAAGATCGTGCTCATGGCCGACGCCGACGTCGACGGTCAGCACATCGCAACGCTGCTGCTCACGCTGCTGTTCCGCTTCATGCGGCCGCTCGTCGAGCACGGCAAGGTCTACCTCGCGCAGCCGCCGCTGTACAAGCTCAAGTGGCAGAAGGGTGCGCAGCCGGAATTCGCGTACTCCGACCGCGAGCGCGACGCGATGGTCAAGGCCGGCCTCGAGTCCGGCAAGAAGATCAACAAGGACGACGGCATCCAGCGCTACAAAGGCCTCGGCGAGATGAACGCCAAGGAGCTGTGGGAAACCACGATGGACCCGACGGTGCGCGTTCTGCGTCTCGTCACGCTCGACGACGCGGCTGCTGCCGACGAGCTGTTCAGCGTGCTGATGGGCGAAGACGTCGAAGCACGACGCAGCTTCATCACCCGCAATGCCCGGGACGTTCGTTTCCTCGACGTGTAGGCCTGCGGCCCTGTGAGCGGTTGAGGAGTCCCCGGACTCCTTTTCCGCGCACAGGGGCTTGCCCCCTCTTTTAAGAAAGTGAGCTCATGACCGACACCACGTTGCCACCGGACGGTCCGCAACACGACCGGATCGAACCGGTCGACATCCAGCAGGAAATGCAGAACAGCTACATCGACTACGCCATGAGCGTCATCGTCGGTCGCGCTCTGCCGGATGTCCGCGACGGACTCAAGCCGGTGCACCGCCGCGTGCTCTACGCGATGTACGACAACGGATATCGCCCCGACCGCGGATACGTGAAGTCTGCCCGACCGGTCGCCGAGACCATGGGTAACTACCACCCCCACGGCGACTCCTCGATCTACGACACGTTGGTTCGTATGGCCCAGCCGTGGTCGCTGCGTTACCCGCTCGTCGACGGTCAGGGAAACTTCGGCTCCCGCGGCAACGACGGCGCAGCCGCCATGCGTTACACCGAGTGCAGGCTCACGCCGCTCGCGATGGAAATGCTGCGCGAAATCGACCACGAGACAGTCGATTTCACCCCGAACTACGACGGCAAGACGCAGGAACCGACGGTTCTGCCCAGCCGTATCCCGAACCTGCTGATCAACGGTTCCAACGGCATCGCCGTCGGTATGGCCACCAACATTCCGCCGCACAACCTGCGTGAAGTTGCCGAGGCCATCTACTGGGCGCTCGACAACTTCGAAGCGGACGAGGAAGCCACCCTCGCGGCCGTCATGGAGCGCATCAAGGGACCCGACTTCCCCACGCACGGGCTCATCGTCGGTGGACAGGGCATCCAGGACGCCTACACCACCGGCCGTGGCTCCGTCCGTATGCGCGGCGTCGTCGAGATCGAAGAAGATGCCAAGGGCCGCACCACAATCGTCATCACCGAGCTGCCCTACCAGGTCAACCCGGACAACCTGATCACCTCCATCGCGGAGCAGGTTCGTGACGCGAAGATCGGTGGCATCTCCGACATCCACGACGAGTCCTCGGACCGCGTCGGCATGCGCATCGTCGTCACCGTCAAGCGTGACGCCGTTGCCAAGGTCGTGCTGAACAACCTCTACAAGCACACCCAGCTGCAGACCAGCTTCGGCTGCAACATGCTCTCCATCGTCGACGGAGTGCCGCGCACGCTGCGCCTCGACCAGATGATCCGTCTGTACACGGCGCATCAGCTCGAGGTCATCGTTCGTCGTACCAGGTACCTGCTTCGCAAGGCACAGGAGCGCGCCCACATCCTGCGCGGTCTGGTCAAGGCGCTCGACGCTCTGGACGAGGTCATCGCCTTGATCCGTGCGTCGCAGACCGTCGACATCGCTCGCGCGGGATTGATGGAACTCCTCGACGTCGACGAGATCCAGGCCGACGCCATCCTCGGCATGCAGCTGCGTCGTCTGGCCGCCCTCGAGCGTCAGAAGATCGTCGACGAATTGGCCGAGATCGAACTCGAAATCGCGGACCTCGAAGACATTCTGGCTCGCCCGGAGCGTCAGCGCGCGATCGTTCGTGACGAGCTCAAGGAAATCGTCGACAAGTACGGCGACGACCGTCGTACCCGCATCATCGCCGCCGACGGAGACGTCAACGACGAGGATCTGATCGCCCGCGAAGACGTCGTCGTCACGATCACCGAGACCGGTTACGCCAAGCGCACCAAGACCGACCTGTACCGCTCGCAGAAGCGCGGCGGCAAGGGTGTTCAGGGTGCCGGCCTCAAGCAGGACGACATCGTCTCGCACTTTTTCGTCACGTCGACGCACGACTGGCTGCTGTTCTTCACCACGAAGGGCCGCGTCTACCGCGCCAAGGCTTACGAGTTGCCCGAGGCGAGCCGTACCGCTCGCGGTCAGCACGTTGCCAACCTGCTGGCCTTCCAGCCGGACGAGCGCATTCAGTCCGTCATCCAGATCAAGACGTACGAAGACGCGCCCTACCTGGTGCTCGCCACTCGCAACGGTCTGGTCAAGAAGTCCAAGCTCACCGACTTCGACTCCAACCGCAGCGGTGGCATCGTCGCCATCAACCTGCGCGGTGAAGACGAACTGGTCGGCGCTGTCCTCTGCTCCGCCGAAGACGACCTGCTTCTCGTCTCGGCACAGGGCCAGTCGATCCGCTTCTCGGCCACCGACGAGGCACTGCGTCCGATGGGCCGCGCCACTTCCGGTGTCCAGGGCATGCGTTTCAACGGTGACGACGAGCTGCTCTCGCTCAACGTCGTTCGTGAAGGAACGTTCCTCCTGGTCGCCACGTCGGGCGGTTACTCCAAGCGAACCGGCATGGAGGACTACCCGGTGCAGGGTCGCGGCGGCAAGGGCGTGCTCACGATTCAGTACGACAAGAAACGTGGCACTCTGGTCGGTGCGCTCATCGTCGACGACGACGACGAGCTGTACGCGATCACCTCGGGCGGCGGCGTCATCAGGACGGCTGCCAAGCAGGTTCGTAAGGCGGGACGCCAGACCAAGGGCGTGCGTCTGATGAACCTCGGCGAAGGCGACACACTGCTCGCGATTGCGCGCAACGCCGACGAGCCCGAAGAGCTCGCTGCAGAGACCACCGACAACGCAGACAATGCCGATGGAGCTAAGGAGTCCTAGTGAGCACTCCCAACCAGCCGGGCAGTGACCAGAAGAGCGAAAGCACTTCAGGTTCGACGCCACCGAAGCCGGAGCAGGCAACTGCTCCGGCGGGGCCGCAGACCTCGAAACCTGCAGCTCCAGCGGACGGCGGACCCAAAGCTTCTGAGGCATCTCCGGCGCCCAAGGCACCGGAGCCGCCTCGCGGCCCGTCGGCTCAGAAGCCGGCGGGTGGGGCTTCCGACGCCGCGGGTGCGGCCAAGGGTCAAGCTCCTTCCGCTCCTTCAGTGGCTCCGGCTGCGCCGGTAACTTCGGCAAAGGGTGACGGTCAGGCTCCGCCGCAACCGGTTGCCAATCAGGCTCGTGGCAGCCAGGCGCCGCCGTGGCAACGCGGACCCCAGCCGTCGGGTCAGCCGCAGGGGCAGCCAGCTCAGAACCCGGCTGCTCAGAACCCGGCTGCTCAGAACCCGGCGTCCAAAGCCCCGGCGTCGAAGACTCAGCCACCGCAAAGTCAGGCGCCGCAAAGTCAGCCGCAGACCAACATCACGCGCCCAGCCGGCGCTGGTGCTCCTGCGGGTCGACCGGCAGCTCCTGCCGGGGGTAAGCCGCCTGCGGGTCCGCAGCGTCCTGCAGCGGCAGGCCCGGCGCAGGGTGGTCCGGCCAAAAACCCCGCGCAGGGTGGTGCGCCGAAGGGACAGCCACAGGCGGGTCGCCCCGCTGCCGGTGCACAGACGGGTCGTCCTGCCGGCAACCCGTCGGCACGTCCCGTCGTGACGGGAACGGCGGCTGCCGCAGCTACCGGTGGCGTCGCCGGCGCGGCAGCAGCCAAGGCTGTTGCACCCTCGGGCGCAAATCCCAAGGCTGCAAACGCCACAGTCGCCAATCCCACCGTCGCTAATCCGAAAGCAAAAGCCGCCGCGATCGACGGGCCGACTCGGCACATCGATCGCAAGGATCTACCGAAGGACATGCCTGACCTCTCCGAGGCCAAGCATCCGTTGCCTGCTGCGGTGAAGGGTGAGAAAACTCACGCCGTATCGGCCTCGGTCGTGGACGGTGCGCCACTGCGCGCAACGGTCCAGATCCGTCGTATCGACCCGTGGTCCACGCTCAAGATCACATCCGTGATCTCGGTGTCGCTGTTCTTCGTGTGGATGGTGGCCGTCGGACTGCTCTACGTGGTTCTCGACGGCATGGGCGTCTGGGATCGCCTGAACAACGCGTTCACCGACATCGTTGCCGACGGCGGCTCCGACGGTCTGGTGACGGCCGGCCAGGTGTTCGGCTACGCCGCGCTGATCGGTATCGCGAACATGGTGCTTTTCACGGCACTCGTCACGATCGGATCGTTCATCTACAACCTCTGCAGCGACCTGGTTGGCGGCGTAGAGGTAACTCTCGCCGACCGCGACTGACCTGCGAAAACATTGCTCCGCCGGGCCCGTTTTGGTGTCAGCGGCCCGGTGGGGTAATCTTTGGAATCGGTTCAGGGGCCTATAGCTCAGGTGGTTAGAGCGCTTTACTGATAATGAAGAGGTCGGAGGTTCAAGTCCTCCTAGGCCCACTCCCATGTGCCGAAGAAGGGTTGCTGGAATGAAGGTTTTCCTGCTTGTCGGGGCCGGAATTCTGGTAGCTCTCGGGGTCACCAAGCTGATCAAAAGTCAGCGCGGAGACAAGGTTTGGCACGATTTGGAAACAGGATAGAACCTAGGTACTCTGACTCCGGTCAGAAAACCGAACGGGGCCTTAGCTCAGTTGGTAGAGCGCTGCCTTTGCAAGGCAGATGTCAGGAGTTCGAATCTCCTAGGCTCCACAGTAAGAAAACACCCTTCCGGGATCCGGGAGGGTGTTTTTGTATGCCGATGTACCCGATCTCTGCTCGCCCCGGCCGGTGCCCGGCTTGTGTGGTTCCACCCCACCCCTTCTTGAGCGAACGGCACTTTCGGCGCACTGAAGGCGATGAACATGCCGTTCGCTCGGAGTGGGGTGGCCAGAACCGCGCCCACTATGGACCGTTCGTCCCGAATTCTCCGGAAAGTCTAGTGGTCATAACCAGCCGGGCGTAGCGTGAGGAGAACCCAATTTCAGGAGGTTCGTAGTGCTTCACAACGACATTCCCAGCCACGGTGAAATTGCCGCACTCGCGGAGGTGGAGGGGCCCACCTGCATCACCATCGTTACTCCGACTGAAGATGCGCCGCAGGATTACGACAAAGCGCGCATCGCCTTCAAGGACCAGGTCCGCTCGGCACTCGCATCGGTGGAGGATCCGGCCGAGCGCAAGCTGTTCGAGGCCGAATACGCAGAGCTCGACGACGACGACGATTTCTGGCGCTTCCAGTCGCGCTCATTGGTCACGTACGCGACGCCGGAGCGTCTGGTGACCTTCCGCCTCCCCAACCGTCTGCAGGCGCTCGAAACGGTCAGCGATCGGTTTCATCTCAAGCCACTGCTCCGTTCGGTGACGTTCCCCCAGACGGCGTTTGTTCTCGCTCTGGCAGAGGGTTCGGTGCGACTGATCGAGATCGCTGCCGACCAGCCGGCCGACGAGGTCCGTGTTCAGGGAATGCCGAAGAACGCTGCGGATCACGCGGGCAAGTCGTCGATCAACAGCCGAACTGAAGCGGGTCGGTTGTCGGGGTCGGACAGCCGAAAGTTGCGCGTCAATCAGTACGCCCGCGCAGTCGATCACGAGGTCCGCGGTGTGCTCGCCGGCCGTGACGTCCCCTTGATTCTGGCCGCTGCGGAACCCATCGCGTCGGTGTATCGCTCCGTGAATTCGTACCGCCACCTGGTCGACAAAACCGTCGAGGGAAACCCGGAAGCCTTGTCGACGCAGGAAGTGGCGGACGGTTCGCGTCCGGCGCTCGACGACTTCCATGCCGAGCAGCTGGCGGCGGTGCGGGACACCTTCAATGTGCGCACGGAACAGGGACGCACTCAGACGGACGTCGCCGACGTGGCAACAGCCGCGACGTACGGACAGGTCGACACCGTTTTCATCGACATAGATTCCGTCGTACCCGGAAGTCTCGATCCCCAGACGGGCGCTCTCACGACCGGTGAGTCGACCAACGGAAGCACCTACGGGGTCGTCGACGAGATCGCTCGTCGTGCGCTCCTGACGGGTGCGCGGGTGCTCGCTGTTCGCGCGGAGGACATTCCGGGCGGCGGCGCAGTTGCCGCGATTTTGCGCTTCGCCCCGTAAACAGACTGGACGCGTGTGCGCCTCGTGACCTGATTCGGGCACGGGGCGCATACGATTCCGGCATGAAACGTGTGTGGGAACGGCTGCGCCACTATTGCAAGACGCTGCACCCGGTCGGGCTTGCCTTTGCTCTGGTCTTCTTCACCTGGTCGATGAGTCCGTCCCTGTTGCCGCGCGCGTGGTACCTGCAGGGCGTTGCGACGGGCATCTCGCTCGCCATGGGATACGGCGTCGGCGTGACGGTTGCCTGGATGATCCGCAAGTGCGGCGTCGAACCGCAGTGGTCGGATCGCACCAAGAAGATCGGCTGGCGAATCCTGTTGGTCGCGGCCGTCATTCTTGTGCCGACGTTCTTGGTCCTCGGTTCGTGGTGGCAGCAGATCGTTCGCGATCTCGTGGAAGCTCCACGCACCAATCAAGCGAATTATCTTCTGGTGCTGATGATTTCGCTCGGAATCTGGTTCATCCTGCTCGAGGCAGGCCGTGGTCTTCGGTTCACCACCAACAAGCTCACCGCCGTCGCACTACGGTTCGTTCCCCTCGAGGCGGCGAAGGTCGGCAGCTTGATCGTCATCTTCGCCCTCGGCATCTTCATCGTGAACGGTGCGCTGTACAACGGGCTGATCGCCTTCGCGAACTGGAGTTTCTCCGGTGCGGATCACGAAACACCGGACGGCATCGAACAGCCCATGATTGCAGAGCGGAGCGGTTCGCCGATGTCCGCCGAGGCTTGGGATTCTCTCGGCCAGGAGGGTCGCACCTTCATGGGTAGCGGTCCCACTGCAGCCGAGATCTCTGCATTGACCGGACGTGAAGCGAAGCAACCGATCCGGGTGTATGCCGGACGTGAATCCTCGGACTCGATCAACGGTGTCGCACAGCGGGTCGTCGACGAGTTGGAGCGCACCGGCGGATTCGACCGCGGAACTCTCGCAGTTGTCACGACCACCGGTCGCGGTTGGGTGAACGAGGACGTCGCGTCGGCGTTCGAGTACGTCGAGGGTGGGGACACGGCGATCGCGTCGATGCAGTACTCGTTCCTTCCGAGTCCGTTGGCCTTCATCGCCGACCGTGAGACGCCGATGATCGCCGGCCGCGCGCTGTTCAACGCGGTCTACGCCAAGTGGATCGACTTGCCCGTGGAGACGCGACCCGAACTGGTTGTCTTCGGTGAGAGCCTCGGCTCCTACGGTGGCCAGGCCGCATTCGCCGGCGCCCAGGACATGATGACGCGCGTCGACGGCGCACTGTGGGTCGGAACCCCCAACTTCACTGCTCAGTGGCAGGAAATCACGGACAGTCGTGACTCGGGCTCACCGGAGATTCTGCCGGTGATCGACGGTGGCCAGGCAATTCGGTTTGCCGGTGATCCGGAAGATCTGGAGCTGAAGTCGGACTGGGACGACGATCGCATCGTGTACTGGCAGCACGCCAGCGACCCGATCACGTGGTGGTCCTTCGACCTGCTGCTCAACAAGCCGGATTGGCTCAAGGAACCGCTGGGTCGCGACGTGGATCCGGGAATGACATGGGTTCCTCTCGTGACCTTCTGGCAGGTAACCCTCGACATGGTCTTCTCGGCTGACGTCCCGTCCGGGCACGGTCACAATTACGGCGAGGATGCAGCGGACATGTGGGCCAAGATCCTGCACCCCGAGGCCTGGACGTCGGCTGATACCGACAAGCTTCGTGCGCTGCTGACCACCAATCTGGAGCCCACGAAGTAGTTGTAAACGGTTGTAATTCAGCCTGTTAAGGCGAAAACCTCACGAAAAGGTGTTACGTGAGGTATGTGTTACTCTGCGTTCGCTGTGTGCCAAGCCACAGCGCAAGCGAACGTGGGGAGATCGAAACGTGAAGAGCAGAGCATGGTGGGCGGCAGGGGTCTCCGTCGCGGCACTGGTCATGGGTGCTGTGACGGCCCCTGCCGCAACGGCGGAGCCGGCGGATTTCTACACGCCGCCGGTCGAGCTTCCGGCAGGTGCCAACGGAGATCTCATCAAGAGTGAGCCGTCACCACTGCTGCTGAGCGTGCCCGGATCGAACGGTGCGTGGCCGGCAACCGCCACCAAGATCATGTACCGAAGCGAGGACGCCAAGGGCGCCCCCGTTGCCGTGACGGGCACCTATCTCGAACCGTCGAACCCGTGGACCGGGCAGGGGGCGCGTCCACTGGTTGCCGCAGCGGTGGGAACGCACGGGCAGGGCGATCAATGCGCTCCGTCCAAGCTGTTCAACACCGGTATCGAGTACCAGTTCCCGACGGACGTCATGGTCGGCTACGAGTCCATCTGGGTGAACACGTTGCTGCTCAACGGCATTGCCGTCGTCGTCACCGATTACGAGGGCCTCGGAACTCCGGGCGATCACACCTACGTCAACCGTGAAGCCGAAGCGCACGCCGTTCTGGACTCGGTGCGAGCCGCTCAGCAACTCCCGAACACGAGCATTCCCGCCGACGGCCCCGTCGGACTGTGGGGTTACTCGCAAGGTGGTGGAGCTGCCGCTGCCGCAACGGAATTGAAGCCGTCGTATGCTCCTGAGCTTGATCTCAAGGGCACCTACGCAGGTGCACCGCCCGCCGATCTGGCGGCGACGCTGCAGCAGGTCGACGGCACGTTCCTCACCGGAGTGATCGGATACGCGCTCAACGGGATCCTTGCCCAGTACCCCGAGGTTCAGCCGCTGCTCGACGCCGAGATCAACGATCGCGGCCGACAGATGTTGGCCGCCACCAAGAACCAGTGCGTCGCCGAAAGTGGATTGCAGTTCGGCTTCCAGCAGTCGTCGAGCTTCACCAATTCCGGTGAATCACTCTCCGCAGTTCTGGCGCGTCTCCCCATGGCGCAGGCGATCCTCGACGAGCAGAAGATCGGCAAGCTGACGCCGGAGTCGCCCGTGCTCATTCAGCATGGCCGCTCCGATGACATCGTTCCGTTCGGCCAGGGACAGCAACTGGCGCGAGACTGGTGCGGCAAGGGTGCAACGGTGCAGTTCTCCGTCAACGAACTGCCCCCGATCATTCCGGGACTGGCAATCAATCACGCGACGCCGTACCTGGTGGGTACCCCCGAATCCATCGGATACATGATCGATCGCTTCAACAACGTCCCGGCACCGTCCAACTGCTGAATGTGAACATCGAAAAGCCCCGGAACACAATCTGTTCCGGGGCTTTTCGTATGTCGACTAAGCGGTCTTCTCGGCCGAGTTCTCCTCGAGGCGAGGGGGTGCGGAAGCGACCGGCGGATGCTCGCGTCGGCGGCTCTTGAAGAACACCGCGCCACCGATCACCGCGACACCGGCGATGACGAACACCGTGACGCGCTTGCGGCCGCGAGGCTTCTCGGTGCGTTCCGCAGACTTCGTGGGGATAGCCTTTGCGCGCTCGACGCCCTTCTTGGCGAGGACTTTGCCCTGACGGCCCAGGAACAACCCGACCTGCCCAGCGCCGCGAGCGACCGACGTCGCGACCACCGCGGCGATACGGCGAGCGTTGTCGGCTGCCTCGGACTCCTTGATGCGAGCCGCTGTCTCTTCGAGGTAGGCGGCAGTCTCGTCGAAGGTGTCCTCGACGCGGGCGCGCGCGTGATCGAAGGTGTCGGGCAACTGCGTGCTGAGGGACTCGGTCACTCGTGTCATGACTTCACTGTGCCATAACAGTGGGGCGAGGACAGGGAGACTTTTGCGGGGCGACATCCGCGAGAACGCCGGCAATGGCACGATGGTGGTGTGACTTCAACTCATCAGACCGCAACCGCAACGCTGCACACGAACCGCGGCGACATCAAGATCGCTCTGTTCGGCAACCATGCGCCGAAGACCGTCGAGAACTTCGTCGGCCTCGCCGACGGCTCGAAGGAGTACACCACCGCAAACGCCGCCGGCACCAAGACCGGCCCGTTCTACGACGGTGCCATCTTCCACCGCGTCATCGACGGCTTCATGATCCAGGGTGGCGACCCCACCGGAACCGGCACCGGCGGCCCGGGCTACAAGTTCGGTGACGAGTTCCACCCGGAACTGCAGTTCGACCGCTCCTACCTGCTGGCCATGGCCAACGCAGGCCCGGGAACCAACGGCTCGCAGTTCTTCATCACCACCGGCCCGACGCCGCACCTGAACCGTCGCCACACCATCTTCGGTGAGGTTCTCGACGACGATTCCAAGAAGGTTGTCGACGCTATCTCCTCCACCGCCGTCGATCGTGGCGATCGTCCGGTCGAGCCCGTCGTGATCAACAGCATCACCATCTCCTGAACAGGTAAAACAAGCAGATGACGAACCCCGGTTGGGGCGGCGGTGCGAGTGAGGGCATCCCGCCCCAACCGCGGTGCGTCCGCCATCCAGATCGACCTACCGCACTTTCCTGCAATCGTTGTGGACGTCCGGCATGCCCGGACTGCCTCCGCGAGGCGGCGGTGGGATACCAATGTGTTGACTGTGTAGCTGCCGGCCAACGCGATGTCCGTCCCGTTCGGGGCGTCGCCGGAAATACCGTGAGCCCCACCCGCGCGGTCCCGGTCGTGACGTACACCTTGATGGGGCTCAACGTCCTGGCGTTCCTCGCGACCTTCGCGCAGTCGCGAAGCATCATGAACAATCAGGTCGGCTCGTCGATCTTCGCGAACTGGGCACTCAATCCGGGGCTGGTCGCCAGCGGTGACTGGTTCCGGCTCATCGGCTCCGGGTTCCTGCACTTCGGAATCCTGCACCTCGCGGTCAATATGTACGCCCTCTACATCCTGGGCCGCGACACCGAAATCGTGATGGGCCGCTCGAGGTACATCGGCATCTACCTGGTTTCGCTTCTCGGCGGTTCCGCCTCGGTGATGGCATTCCAGCCGGTGTTCTCTTCGCTCACGGCCCTGTCCTGGACTGCTGGGGCGTCGGGAGCGATCTTCGGCATCATGGGCGCACAGGCAGTCCTTCTATTGCGTTTGCGTCGAAGCCCGGTCCCGATCATCTCGGTGATCGCGATCAATGTGATCATCAGCATTTCGCTGCCCGGGATCTCGTTCTGGGGTCACGCGGGAGGTCTGGTGGCAGGTGCCGCAACGGCCGCTGCATTCCTGTACGCCCCGCAGTGGTTGGGCGCCGGTGAGAACCGCGTGAAGGCGGTGCGGATCGGCTGGATCGCTTTTGGTGCCGTCACCGTGGTGACAATCGGAGTCATCGTGCTCCGCGTCGTTCAACTGCGCGAACAGCTGGGAATCAGTTAGCGAGCAATCCCCATCGGGTCGCCAGTGCTGCCGCGGCGGTTCGATTGGGGACGCCTACTTTCCGAATCACGCGTTCGACATGTGTAGCAATCGTTGCTGCTCCGATCCCCAGGCGTGCTCCGATGGCCGTGTTCGAATCCCCGGTCGGTATCAGTGCGAGTACTTCCAGTTCGCGTCGAGTCAATCCCATCGGTGGCTCGATCGAATGCCATTTGACGACGGCGAGGCCCCCGTGGGTCGGCGTTACCTCGAGACGAATCACCGAAGTCCCGTCGAGTGACAGGTAAGTGGCGGGGGCACCCGTTCGGGCACTTTCGGCGCCGGCGTGCCGCACCGCTATCGGCAGTTCGCGAGAGCCGTCGACGACGGTGCCGTCCGGAGCGATCAGAGCTGTCGGCCGTGAATCGGGCAACGCCTTCCGGCTGGGCTCGTATGGGTCGAGGGCAGCGGCCAACGACGCTGCGAGCAGAGCGATCGTCACTTTCGATTGATCGTCGAGATAATGCCCCGGTGTTGTACTCGCGTTGAACATTCCTAGATAGCGACCGTCGCCCGCAAACAGACACTGGCTGATGCCGTCGCTGTAGAAGGGTGTGATGACGGTATCGAACAGAACTCCGGTCCGCAGATGATCGTCGACGTCGTGCAGAACGATCGGCAGCCGCTGCCCCTGAAGCTGTTCGAAGACGGGATGTGCTGCCATTCGAGTATTGACGACGTCGAGGGATGCCGCCGGGTATCCCAGGCTCGCGACTGTTCGGTGGGTGCGTTCGGACGGATCCCACCGTGACAGTCCGGCGTGGTGGTACGGCACTGCTTCCTGCAATTCGAAGAGTGCGCGCGCCGGGACCATCGCGGGTAAGGCGTCGCGCAGCCTCAGCGCGGCAGCCAAGCGTCTCGAGGTCGGATCAGCCATCCCTGAATTATGCCTTGGGTCACAGCACGAGTCCGCTGTCTCCGCATCCCCTGATCGACGGACTCGTCCGAGCGCACCTGCTCCTAGGTTCTCCTCCATCACTGGACCTCGAGCACTTGGAGCACGACGATGGATGTTTCGGATTACGCAGCCTGCGATGCGACTGAGCTTGCCTCACTGATTGCAAGCGGGCAGGTGAGCGCTTCTCAGGTGCAGTCTGCGGCAGCAACTGCGCTGGATCAGATGGACAGTGAACTCGCAGCAGTGGTCGGTGATCGATTCGACCCCTTGGACTACAACGCCGACGGGCCATTTTCCGGAGTGCCATTCGCGATCAAAGATCTGATCATTCACGCCGCGGGCGTCCCGCAGCGTAACGGCAGCAGGTTGTTCGGAGACGGCGTCACGTATCCGTACGACAGCCATCTGATGGCGCGTTTTCGGCGGGCCGGCCTTGCAACCATGGCGGTTACGACGTCACCTGAAATGGGATTCAACGCGACGACGGAGGCAAAGGCCTACGGCAAGCCGACCCGCAATCCCTGGGATACCACTCGCAGCCCCGGAGGTTCCAGTGGCGGATCGGCGGCCCTTGTTGCGGCAGGCGCACTTCCGATGGCTCACGCGAACGACGGCGGAGGTTCCATTCGTATTCCAGCGGCGGCGTGCGGGCTCGTCGGGCTCAAGCCGAGCCGCGGACGGGTAAGCCCTGGTCCCGACTACTCGGATCCACTGCTGGGCATGGGAATTGAATTCGCGGTCACCAGAACCGTGCGTGACTGCGCATCGTTGTTCGACGCGGTCGCGGGGACGGAGCCGGGCGACAAGTATCTGTTTCCGAGTGCGGTCGACTCGTTCGCGGAAAGTGCCGCACGGGAGTCAAGGCCGCTTCGGGTTGCCGTCTCCGTCGATTCCGGTGATCCGCGTCGGCCGGTCGATCAGCAGTGCGTACTGTCGGTGAAGGCGGTTGCCGCACAACTGGAATCGATGGGCCACCTCGTCGAGTACGCGGCGCCATCGATCGATATGGAGATGTTCAATCGTGCGAACCTCGATGCGTGGTGCAGTTTTCTTGCGCAAGCTGTGGCAGGTGCGGGTGAACAACTGGGATTCACTCCCGGCACGGATCACCTCGAAGCGACCACTCTCGCGTGTGCCGAATACGGCGCGAAACTCGGTGCGCGGGACGTTTTTGCGGTGGAGAACGTGTTCAACACCGTCCGACGTGAGTATGCGCGGTTCCTGGGGTCCTATGACGTGATCTTGACGCCGACAACCAGCTCACCGAATACCGAATTGGGACATCTCGACGCAGACGACGATGCATTGGACGCACAGGGTTGGGCGGACAAGATTTTCGAGTTCGGTTCGTTCACCGCAATCTCGAACGCGACCGGCAATCCTGCCATCTCGTTGCCGCTGTGTACCTCGTCCGAGGGCTGGCCGATCGGGATTCAGTTCATCGGTGCTTACGGAGACGAGGCGAAGCTCCTCGCGTTGGCGGGTGACCTGGAGAAGGCTATGCCCTGGGAGCATCGCAGGCCGACGGTATTTGCGCGATAGTTGTGGAGCTTTCCTCCACGTTGCGCCCCAACTCATGGGTGAACTTCACATAGGTTGAGGTCAGCGGTGCTTCTACTGTGGCTTGAGTCACTTCGTAGATAGCAACGCTGACCTTTTCCGAGGAGTACCCCTGCCATGACCTCCACCGATAGCACCACCACTGACGGTGGGGTTGCGCCGAGCGAGATCGAATCTCGCGTGGTGAAGAAGGTAGCGCGCCGGCTGATTCCCTTCCTGATCCTGCTCTATTTCGTGAACTATCTGGATCGTACGAACATCGCTTTCGCCAAGCTCACCATGAGCGCCGACCTCGGTATGACCGAGACGATGTTCGGGCTCGCATCCGGTCTCTTCTTCGTCGGCTATCTGCTGTTTGAGGTGCCGAGCAACCTGGCCCTGCACCGCTTCGGCGCTCGGCTGTGGATCGCGCGGATCATGCTCACCTGGGGCATCCTCGCCGCTGCGCTGGCATTCGTGCCGAATGTCGGCAGCCTCTATTTCCTCCGCATACTGCTGGGCATCGCCGAGGCCGGCTTCTTCCCCGGAGTTCTTCTCTACCTGACCTTCTGGTTCCCGAAGAAGTACCGCGTGCGCCTGATGGGTCTGTTCCTGCTGACGCTTCCGCTCTCGTCGGCGCTCGGTGCCCCGCTTTCGGCGGCCATCATCCAGTACGGCGACGGACTGTTCGGCCTCGCCGGATGGCGCGTGATGTACCTGATCGAGGGTCTGCCCGCCGTGATCTTGGCGTTTGTCGTCTGGTTCTACCTCACCGATCGTCCCGCCGACGCAAAGTGGTTGACCCTCGAGGAGCGCACCTGGCTGATGAAGTCCATGGCCGACGAGGAGAAAGAACTCGGCGACGCCGGTCACCAGTCCGCCGGCAAGACCCTGCGCGATCCCCGCGTCATCGGTTTCGGTCTGGTCTACTTCGGAATCACCTACGGCCTTTACGCTTTGAGCTTCTTCCTGCCCAGCATCGTCGCAGGATTCAAGCAGACGTTCAACACCGATTTCTCGCTCGTCGAGACCGGCCTGATCGTGGCCGTCCCCTACGCGATCGGCGCTGTCGCGATGGTGCTGTGGAGCCGCCATTCCGACAAGACCGGTGAACGAATGTGGCACGTTGCAGCCCCGACGCTCCTGGGCGCGGTATCCATTCCGATTGCGCTGTATCTGGATTCACCGTTCACCGTCATGATCGCGGTCTCGCTCACCGCCGTCGGCGTGCTCTGTGCGCTGCCCGTCTTCTGGTACCTGCCCACCACGTTCCTGACGGGTGCCAGCGCGGCCGCGGGCATCGCCATGATCAACTCGATCGGCAATGCGTCGGGCTTCGGTGCTCCGTACATCACCGGCTGGCTCACCGATGTGACCGGAAATGCCAAGGCAGGACTGTGGGTGGTGGGCGCCGTGATGCTCTGTGCCGCAATCCTTGTGGTGGCGCTGGCAAAGCGATCGAGCAAGCCCGCTCAGATCTGACCGAGTTTCCCGGCACTGGCACGCAGCCGGATCAGGAGCGCAAGATCGAGCGCCTGGTCCGGCTGACGCCACTGTGTACCGATCAATCGGTCGATCGACTCGAGCCGTTGGTACAGAGTGTTGGCGTGAATCGCGAGCGCGGCGGCGGTCGCGGAGTGCTTGCAATTGTGTGACAGGTACGACGCGAGGGTGTCCAATAGCGGAACGCCGCGTCGTTGCTCCTCCTCGAGGAGAGGACCGAGGGAACGCTCTGTCAGGACTTCGAGTTCTTCGCGGCCGGTGCGGCTGAGGAGAATTCGGTAGATGCCGAGTGAACTTGCCGGTTCCACGTGGGAGGCCCGCCCGAGAGTCTCGAGGACGTCGACGGTGTGCTGTGCCTCGACATACGCCCGCGCCAGACCTTCCGCTCCCACCGCCGGATCGGCGATTCCGACGGTCGGGTTCTCCGCCGGCTGCACCCACGCCGCCGCAACTGCTGCCGGTGACATTCCGGGAATCAGTGCGATGACTCGTGAACCATGTTCGGCAACAACGGTTCCCGAGGGGAATGCAATTTCCTCGATACTGCGACGCGCACGGTCGACGGCGTCGGCCGGGCGGGCCACCACGACGGTGTACGAGCGGTCAGGATTGAGCCCGGCCAGGCGGAACTGACCGGTGACCTCGGCTGGCGTCGGCGCAGGCCTGGTGATCAGATCGACCAGAAATGCGTCGCGTGCCCGACGGGTAGCTTCCCTGGCCGCCCGTTCGCCTACCAGCGCAAGCGCAATGGCCGGGGCTGACCTTTCGAGTGCCAATCTCATGGCGGCGGTGGGTTCCTGGCGCGAGAATAGGAACAGAACTCCGAGTTGGTCACCGGCACTGCGTACTTCGGTGGCGAACAGGAACTGCTCACCGACGATCAGCGTCACCTCCTGCTCGCGTCGGTCGGCGGCAAAGATGTCGAAGACCCGATGCACGCTCTCGCTCACCCGTTGCAGTCCCGGTGGGATCTCGGATGTTCCGGTCACGAAGAACACCGGCGAACCCGTCGACGCCGAGGTTTCCTCCACGAGTTCACGAACACCGCCGCCGCGCAGGACAACCTGAGTGAGCGAACGATCCCAAGTCAGTGTCTGTTCGAGAAGTGCTGTGCGCTCAGCAAGTTCGGTGTTCGCGGCGTTCACTTCCGCAACCGTCGCGCGATAGCGTTCGAGAGAACGGGCATTCTCGATGGCCACCGAGGCATGGGCTGCGAGTGCGGACAGCAACGCAACTTCTTCGTTGCCGAATCGGCGCTCCTGACGTTTGCACGCGCACAGCGCACCCAGGATCTTGCCGTTCAAGGTCAGCGGCACAGCCAGCAGGCCGCGCATGTTCTCGGCTCGCGCTGCGTCGTCGGCCGGTCCGATATGTGCAAACGAGGGATCGTTTCGGTAGTCGGGAGACCAAGCAGGAGAAGAGTTCTCGACCACGCGACCGATCAGACCTTCGCGGAAGGGAACCGTGAGGCCGAGCAATTGGGAGGTGTACGCACCGCTCGTGACTTCGATGATCAAGATGTCGTCGTGAATGAGAGCAAGGTACGAAAGGTCGACGCCGAGTAGTCGTTTGGCCTGATCCACGATCTCCTGCAGGAGGGCGTGGTGATCGTGCATCGTGGTCAGCAGCGACGCGATGTCGTTGAGTGCCCCGAGTTCGGTGGCGCGCTGTCGGCGCTGAGCCAGGAGACTTCGTAGTTGAAGCGCCGATCGGGCTTCTCGCTCGATCTCGGCGGCGACCTCGGGGCCTGACCCAGCGGCCAACTGATCGCGGTGTTCGATCAGTTCCTCGGTGGATGCCTCGGCCAGGAGAAGCTGTAGCCAGTTCTCGTGCATCCGCGCTCCCTTGTCAGACCAACTCGTCAGACCAACTCGTCAGACCAATGATGAGTATGGAGAGAATGTCCATACAGTTTCCGGTTTCTCGGAGTAAATCTACATGGGGCGGTGTAGCCGCCGTCACTATCGTGGAGACATGACACTCCTCGAGGCGCTCGGCTCGCAGATCGATGCGGATCGACTGATCACCGACCCCGACATCATGGCGAGCTACATCCACGACGACGCCGAGTGGGCTCCCTACGAGATGCCGGTCGCAGTGGTCCGCCCGCGCACAGCCGAGCAGGTACAGACAGTTGTGCAGGCGTGCATCGCCCACGGTGCGCCCGTCGTCACGCGCGGAGCCGGAACCGGTCTGTCGGGCGGAGCCAACGCAGTCGCCGGCGGCGTCGTGATCGCATTCGACGCGATGAACGCCATCAAGGAGATCAACACCCTCGAGCGTTTGGCCGTGGTCGAACCCGGAGTGGTCAACGATCACCTCCGCGACGCGTGCGCCGAGCACGGCCTCTGGTATCCGCCCGATCCGGCGAGCGCGCCCTGGTCGACGATCGGCGGCAACGTCGCGACCAATGCCGGCGGCCTGTGTTGCGTCAAGTACGGCGTCACCAAGGACTACGTGCTGGGCATGCAGGTGGTCACCGGAACCGGTGAGCTGGTTCGGCTCGGGCGTCGAACTGCCAAGGGAGTGGCTGGGTTTGATCTCTCGGCACTCATGGTCGGCTCCGAAGGCACTCTCGGGGTGATCACCGAGGTGACCGTCAAGCTTCGTCCTCAGCGCGATCCCGAACGCACCATCGTCGGATACTTCGACTCCATCGTCGCTGCGGGCAAGGCCGTCGAAGCCGTCGCCGCAGACGGTCTCACGCCGTCGGCCCTCGAGCTGATCGATCGGCAGTGCCTGCTTGCCGTCGATGCCTGGAAGAACATGGGCCTCTCGGCCGACGCCGAGGTTGTCCTGCTCGGCCGCATCGACACACCGGGCGAGATCGGCGACGCCGAAGCCGAGCGAATGTTGGCCTGCTTCAACCGCTCCGGGGCTACCTGGAGCGCCAGATCCACCGATCAGGAGGAAGCCGACGCCTTGTTCTCCGCCCGGCGTCTGGCGTACCCCGCCCTCGAGCGGCTCGGCCCGGTGCTCACCGAGGACATTTGCGTCCCAAAGGCGGCGGTTCCGGAGATGTTGGCGCGCATCGAGGCCATCTCGGCCCGGCACGACACGCACATCGCGAACATCGCGCACGCGGGTGACGGCAACCTGCATCCGCTGCTGATCACGCCACACGACGACGAAGCGGCGCGGAGGCGCGCTCAGGCCGCTTTTGCCGAGATCATCGACAATGCCCTCGAGTTGGGCGGAACCGTCACCGGTGAACACGGCGTCGGCCTACTGAAGATGGGCGGCTTGGCGCAAGAACTGTCACCGGCCGTCGTCGCGATGCATCACGCGATCAAGGGTGCACTCGACCCCCACGGAATCATGAACCCGGGCAAGGTGATCTGAAAGGCTGGCTCCGTAACCGAATCGGTTTCCGGAGTTACGCCGTCGAAATGACGAGTTCCTACGCTCGAGTTGAACCGTTTGGCCAACTCGACGTATGGAGTGATGAATGTTCTCTTCCGATTTGACGCTGGCAAGTGTTGTTCCGCGGCGCGTGGAGACGGTCGAGGCCGTCCGGGCGGCAATCGCTCTCGACGGGGCCGCGGTCTTCGGTGGCCTGCACACCGAGGACGATGCCATTGCCTTCGCGTCGAAGTTGCTCGGTGAGAAGTGCATTCGCGTCGGCCGCCAGTTCGAGGCGAGTGCCAAGAGTCAGGATGCCGAAGCAGCTGTCGTCGACACCCAACCGGTGGACGAACGCGGCAGGAAGCGCTCGTTCGGCATCTCCGGCGAGCGGATGACCGCCCACAACGACGGTTTTGCGTTCGGTGATTACGCGCCCGACTATCTGTTTCTGTGGTGCAAGCGTCCGGCGTATCCGAGTGGCGGTGACTCGTTTCTCATCGATGCGCTCAAACTGACGCGGTTGCTCGCCTTCGATCCCGCAACAGCGGAGCTGGCCGAATTCTGTTGGAGCACAGACATCGACCATTCGGAACCGAACTTCCCGCAGAACACATTCGCGCCGATCGCCCGGACGGTGTCGAGTGGACGCAACCAGGTTCGGTATCACCCATATCTCGCGCCGATCGCCGGCGAATTGGAAGAAGCGCAGTGGCCGCTGGTGAAGCAGTGGAGTGAGGCCGTGATCCACGTGCGAGACAGCGGGCCGATGTTCCGTGCCGAAGCCGGCGAGATGATCTGCATCGACAACTACCGGGTGCTTCACGGCCGCGACGGGTACACCGACCCCGGCCGTGAGCTGTACTCGATCTGGGGATGGTCGAGCGACGCCGTCGCGGTGCCGCAGCAGGCTCTCGACATCGTGCAACCGGACCTCGCGGCACTGGCCATGTAGGTAGCCCGCGCTTACTTCTCGGGCGGCACCAAACCGTGAACGGCGAGCACGTCCAGGACGTCCTCAGGCGACGTGCCGAGATCCCAGCGTCCGAAGATCAACAGCTTCTCCGTGTCGGTGGGACGGTCGACGATGTCGATCTCGAGCATCGGGACGCGTCGACCCAGACGCGGGTAGCGGACGAGACGCACGCGGTCGATCTGTTCGCGGGTGAACTCGTGGCGGGCGCGCAGTCGCTGCACCGCGATCGACTTGGTTCCCGCGTCCTCGATCACAGCCAGGCGGGGACGCTGACGCAGGGCGAGTCCGCCCATCACGAACAGCCCGATCACCGCGAGGGCGAGCAGGAAGCGTCCGGCAGGCTCCGTGGGCGCGATTATCGAGGCGATCGCGAGGGCAATTCCGCCGCCGAACATCGCGTAGACAACACCCATCGGAGTGGCCCACGAGACGACTTCCGTGGCGTTGTCACGAGGCTGTGGATGAAATTCATCCTCGAGCATGTGGATAACTTCCTAGGTTGTCCACAGGAGTTATCCACAATGGGGATGAATGACACCCATGTAATTGAATGACGGTCACGATCCGGGTCGAATCAGATACTCGCTGTTCAGCGCCATCTCATGGTCATGACAAGGCCGACAACCATGAAACCGAAGCCGACGAGGAAGTTATAGTTTCCCAAGTCGTTCATCCACGTGATCGAATCCGCGGCCAAGTAGTACACAATCAGCCACGCCAGGCCGACAAGCATGAATCCGAGCATCACCGAGACGTACAACGTGCTCGACGGACCCATCTTCACCTTCACCGGAGTGCGGTTTGCCGGGTTGACTGTGTAGTCGTTCTTCTTACGGACCTTCGACTTGGGCATGACGTCCTCGCTCTACGGTGTGACCTGCATGTGTTACCTACACGCTAACGTAGCTGTGTCCAGTTGGTCACCGGCCGACCTGCACAATCCGGGAGGAGCCACGTGTCTTCGGGTGAATCTTCACGAACCGTCTGGCACATCGGTGTACTTGCCGTCTGCCTGGTAGCCGGTCTGATGGTCGCCACGGCGCAACGATCCGCCGAGGAAAACCAGCTGCAGGTCACCGAAAGCACCAGGCTCTCCGATCTGGTCCGCAGCGCCCAGGCCAATGCCGAAAAAGTTTCGGCCGACCGGGACGAACTTGCCGCTCAGCTCGATTCGCTGCAGCAAGACGCGGCTCGGTCCGACGCCGGAGTGGCCGCCGCGCTCGGTGACATCAAGAACATCTCCGCCGACGCGGGACTGACGGAGATGACCGGCCCCGGCGTCGTGGTCACGATGACGGACGCCCCACGCAACGCCGACGGCAAGTACCCGGTCGACGCCACCCCGGACGACCTCGTCGTGCATCAGCAGGACGTCCAGAGCGTCCTGAACGCACTGTGGGCCGGCGGGGCCGAAGCGGTGGGCATGCAGGACCAACGGATCATCAGTACGTCGGCGCCGCGGTGCATCGGAAACACTCTTCTTCTTCACGGACGTACCTACAGCCCGCCCTACGTGATGAGCGCCATCGGTGACGTTGCGCGCCTCGAGGCGGCCCTCGCCGCCGAACCGGGCATTCGGATCTACAAGCAGTACGCGACCCGCTTCGGCCTCGGGTACACGCAGGCAACGCCGTCGCAGATCACGGTCCCCGCCTATACCGGCGGATAGCACAGGCGTTTACCCTGCTCTCATGAGGATTCTCGTCGTCGACAACTACGACAGCTTTGTGTTCAACCTGGTGCAGTACCTCGGCCAGCTCGGAACCGAAGCCGTGGTCTGGCGCAACGACGATCCACAACTGACGGCAGACCTCGAAGGTGCAGTAGCGCAGTTCGACGGCATTCTCCTGAGCCCTGGCCCCGGAACTCCGCAGCGCGCGGGAGCGACGATGGATCTGGTGAAGGTCTGCGCCGACACCAAGACCCCGCTGCTCGGCGTCTGCCTCGGACATCAGGCGATCGGTGCGGCTTTCGGCGGAACCGTCGACCGCGCGCCCGAACTGCTTCACGGCAAGACGAGTCTGGTTCACCACAAGGACGTCGGCGTCCTGGCCGGGCTGCCCGATCCGTTCACCGCTACCCGCTACCACTCGCTGACGGTTCTCGAGGACACCATTCCCGAGGAACTCGAGGTGACCGCACACACCGAGAGCGGCGTCGTGATGGCGATGCGCCACCGCGAACTGCCGATTCACGGCGTCCAGTTCCACCCCGAGTCCGTCCTCACCCAGGGTGGACACCGGATGCTCGCGAACTGGCTCGCAGTCTGCGGTGAGGCGCCGCCGGAAGGACTCGTCGCAGCCCTCGAGGCCGAGGTCGCGTCGGCGCTCGGCGGCGCATTGCCCGCAATTCTCTGACACCTGTCCACAAAAAAGTGCCTCCCGGAAATCTCCGGGAGGCACTTTTCACTTTGCTAGCGGCCGGGGATTCCGAGCGCTCCGACGCTGACGGTGATGACCGCGTCCTTGGAGATCTCCGAGCCCGGAGGCTGCGTCTGCGAGACGATCTTGCCCACCATTTCCGGGGTGAGCGTCGTGCTCTGGTTCTGCACCAGCTGCGAAGCGGTTCCCGCCCAACCGGCTGCGCGAAGCGTGCTCAACGCCTCCGACACCGTCTTGTTGGTCAGATCAGGCATCGCGACCTGGTTGCCATTGGACACTCGTAGCGTCACGGTCGAACCCTTGGTGGCCGACGTGCCACCGGTCGGGTCGGTCGAAACAACCTGTCCCTTCGGCAGACCCGAATCGATCTCCGTGATCTGGACGACGAACCCGGCACCTTCGATGTTGGGCCTCGCCACCTCTTCACGCTGACCGGTGACATCCGGGACACGAACCTGCTCCGGTCCGGTGCCGACGGTGATCGAGACCGCGGAATCGAGAACAACCGACACTCCGACGGCCGGGTCCTGATTGACGATCTTGTCGACCTCGGCGACGGTCGATGCCGCCTTGCCGATGGTCGGATCAAGTCGGAGTCCGACGGAGTTGAGCTTCTTCTCCGCGTCGTCCTGGCTCAGCCCGGTCAGGCGTGGGATCGCGACCTGCTCGGGTCCGGTGGACACGTCGATGGTGACGGTGCTGCCCTTCTCGATACGCACCCCGGCAACCGGACGCGTCGTGATGACGTTTCCGGCGGCGATCACCTTGTCCGTCTTCTGCTGACGCTCCACCTGGAATCCGGCGTTGGTCAGCGTCGCCTCGGCGACGTCGGCGGGCTGGTTGGTCAGGTCACCCGGAACGGTCACCATCTCGACCTTCGGCGAGTTCACCCGAATGAGGAAGAACGTCACCAGACCGATCACCAGAAGCGCCGCGATGCCCATCAGGGCGTAGCGTCCGCCCTTCTTCTTGGCAGGAGGCTCGGCGGCGCGAGTTGTCCTCGCAGGAACCGGCTCGACCGGATCGGGAGCGGTGCGGTAGTTCCCGGTGTCGGAGCCGACGGCGCCGAGGATGGTGGTGCGGTCCTCGTCGTTCATCACCATCGGAGCACTCGGACGCTGACCGCCCAGGACACGTACCAAGTCGCTGCGCATGTCGCCGGCGCTCTGGTAGCGGTTGGCCGGGTTCTTGCTCATCGCCTTGAGAATGATCGAATCCAGCTCGCGCGGAATGTCGGGATTGATCTCCGACGGCGTCTGCGGATCTTCACGAACATGCTGGTACGCCACGGCGACCGGTGAATCACCCTTGAACGGCGGCTCGCCCGTCAGAATCTCGAACAGCACACAACCGAGCGAGTAGACGTCCGAACGCGCGTCCACCTGCTCACCTCGCGCCTGTTCCGGCGAAAGGTACTGAGCGGTGCCGATCACGGCGGCCGTCTGCGTCATCGGGCTCGACGCGTCGGAGATGGCGCGGGCGATACCGAAGTCCATCACCTTCACGGCGCCGGCACGGTTGATCATGATGTTGGCGGGCTTGACGTCGCGGTGCACGATGCCGTTGCGGTGACTGAAGTCCAAAGCGGCGCAGACGTCCGCGATCACTTCCATCGCCTTGCGCGGAGCCATCGGCCCGGTGCTGCGCACGATGTCACGCAACGTGTCGCCGTCGACGTACTCCATGACGATGTACGGCAGCGGCCCGGCGTCGGTCTCGGCTTCACCGGTGTCGTAGACGGCCACGATCGCCGGATGGTTCAGCGCGGCAGCGTTCTGCGCCTCACGACGGAACCGCAAGTAGAACGTGGGATCGCGCGCGAGGTCTGCACGCAGCACCTTGATCGCGACGTCGCGGCTGAGTCGGAGGTCGCGCGCCAGGTGAACCTCGGACATTCCGCCGAAGCCGAGAATCTCACCCAGCTCGTAGCGGGAGGAGAGATTGCGGGGTGTCGTCATTGGTCTTGTCCTAGCGGTTCTTCAGCGTCTCCGGGATCCGCCAACGGCTCAGTGGTCGTTGTGGTCGTCGTTGTCGTCGTGGTGGTGGTTGTGGTCGTCGGAGTTGTTGTTGTTGTGGTCGGCGTTGTCGTTGTGGTTGTCGGCTCGGTCGTGGTTGTCGTCGGCCGAGTCGTCGTTGTTGTCGGCTCGGTGGTCGTCGTCGTGGGCCGAGTCGTCGTGGTGGTGGGCTTGGTCGTCGTGGTGGTCGGCAACGTCGTGGACGTGACGACGGGTGGCGTCGGGTCGCTCGGACCGTCGGTTGCGATCCAGACTCCGCCGATGATCAACGCCAACAAGATCAATCCGCCGCCGGCCCATGCCACGGCCTTCTGCCCACTGGTCATTCCGCCGGCTGCCGCGTCGTCCGCAACAGCTGCGCCCGTCACCGGGCCCGCGTACGTCGGCGGCATGACCTGCGTGGCACCCGTTGCCGGCAACGCGCTCGCGGCACCGGTGGCGAGCAGACCGGGCGGCGGTGGACGCCTTCCTGCCCGAACGGCTGCAACGGCGTCGGCGAACTCGCCGCCACTGGCGTAGCGGCCGGCCGGATCCTTGGTCAACGTGATGTCGATGAGCTCGCGGATGTTCGGCGGCAGGTCGGCCGGCATCGGCGCCGGGGTTTCCTGCACGTGCTTCATCGCGACGGTCAGCGCGCCGTCACCGGTGAACGGGCGTCGACCCGAAAGTGCTTCGTATCCGACGATTCCCAGCGAGTACACGTCGCTCGCCGCGGTCGCGTCCTGACCGAGGGCCTGCTCGGGCGCGATGTACTGGGCGGTGCCCATCACCATTCCCGTGCGCGTGACAGGAGAGTTCTCGACGGCCTTGGCGATGCCGAAGTCCGTGATCTTCACCTGGCCAGTAGGCGTGATGAGGATATTGCCCGGCTTCACGTCGCGGTGCACGACACCGGCGTCGTGTGCGACCTGCAGGGCGCGGCCGGTCTGCTCGAGCATGTCGAGGGCATGCGGAACCGCCAGGCGGCCGACGCGTGCCAGGACAGCGTTGAGCGGTTCACCGTTGACGAGTTCCATCACCAGGTACGCCGTGGAATCACCCGAGCTGTCGCGGGTCTCGCCGTAGTCGTAGATTCCGGCGATACCGGGATGGTTGAGCTGCGCGGTGGTGCGGGCCTCGAAGCGGAAGCGCTCCAAGAACTCCGGATCGGAAGAGAACTCGGACTTGAGTACCTTGACGGCGACGCGACGGTTGAGCCGGGAGTCCGTGGCTTCCCACACCTGACCCATCCCACCGGTGGCGATGAGACGGATCAATCGGTAACGATCGGCGATCAAAGCGCCGTTGTTCAACGCCACGGTTCAGCCCCCTTGGATTCCGGCTGCGATGACTGCACGACCGATCGGCGCAGCAACCGAGCCACCGGTAGCGGCGAGTCCGCGGTCACCACCGTTCTCGACGATGACGGCCACGGCGACCGTCGGATTCTGCGCCGGTGCAAAAGCGATGTACCAGGCGTGCGGCGGAGTTTCCCGCGGGTTCACGCCGTGCTCGGCGGTACCGGTCTTGGACGCGATCTGAACGCCGGGGATCTTGCCGTCGCCGCCGGTGAAGTTCTCCGAGCCGATCATCAGATCGGTCAGCGTGGCCGCAACTGCCGGCGAGATCGCCTGACCCATCGACACCGGTGACGGCGTACTGAGATCGGTCAGATCGGGTGCCTGCAACTGGGAGATCAGGTTGGGCTGCATCCGCACACCACCGTTGGCGACGGTAGCGGCGATCACTGCGTTCTCGAGCGGGGTCACCGCGACGTCGCGCTGGCCGATGCTGGTCTGGCCGAGGGCCGCGTCGTCGGAGATGTCGCCGACGGTGCTGTCTGCGACCGGCAGCGGGATCGCGGGAGTGTTGGGCCCGATGCCGAAAGCGCTGGCCTCGTCCTTGATGGCGTCGGCGCCGTCCTTGATGCCCAGTTCGACGAAAGCGGTGTTGCACGAGCGCGCGAAAGCGTCGCGCAACGACGCCGTCGGGTTGGGGCCGCACGTGCTGCCGTTGTAGTTCTCGAGGGTCGTGCTGGTGCCGGGCAGCGTGATCTGCGGCGCCGCGGTCAGCTGGTCGTCCGGCGTCGCACCGTTGCCAAGAGCTGCAGCCGTGGTGAGCACCTTGAACGTCGAACCGGGCGGGTAGGTCTGCGAGATAGCGCGGTTGACCAGCGGATCGTTGGGATCGGCATTGAGCTCGTCCCACGCCTTGGTGGTTTCGGCGCCGTCGTGGCTGGCAAGCAGGTTCGGGTCGTAGCTCGGAGTGCTGACCATCGTCAGGATGCGTCCGGTGCTCGGCTCGATCGCGACGACGGAACCGGTGTAACCCTTGCTGGTCAGCTGGTCGTACGCCACCTGCTGCATGGCCGGATTGAGCGTCGTGACGACGTTGCCGCCGCGCGGATCGCGTCCGGACACCAGGTCGAAGAAGCGCTGACTGAACAGCCGGTTGTCCGAGCCGTTGAGAATCGGATCTTCGGTGCGCTCGAGGCCGGCGCTGCCGTACTGCATCGAGTAGAAGCCCGTGACCGGTGCGTACGGGTACGGATTCGGATACTCGCGCAGGTACTTGTACCGGTCGTCGGTGGCGCGGGAGGCGGCAAGCACCTGACCGGAAGCCGAGATCTGACCTCGCTGGCGTGAGTACTCGTCGAGCAGCACCCGCGAGTTGCGCGGGTCGGCTCGCAGGTCGTCAGCTTTGATGACCTGTACGTACGTGGCGTTGGCGAGGAGCGCGACGACCATCACCATGACGGCCATCGCGACGCGGCGCAGTGGAGTGTTCATACGCGCGGCATCATCTCGGTATTGGCGTCAGCGATTGGGGGCGGACCTTTCTTCTTCGTCACTACCGGCGCACGAGCCGCGTCCGAGATCCGGACGAGGATGGCCAGCAGTAGGTAGTTCGCGAGCAGCGACGAGCCGCCGTACGACATGAACGGTGTTGTCAGACCCGTCAGCGGGATCAGCTTGGTGACGCCGCCGACGACAACGAAAATCTGGATCGCGATCGTGAACGACAGACCGGCGGCGAGCAGTTTGCCGAAGCTGTCGCGCACGGCCAACGCCGTACGCAGGCCGCGGACGATGAGAAGCAAGAACAGCATCAGCACAGCGGCCAGGCCGATCAAGCCGAGCTCTTCGCCGATGGTCGCGATGATGAAGTCCGTCTTCGCGAACGGCACCTGGTTGGGTCGACCACTGCCCAGACCTGTTCCGGCGATACCGCCGGTGGCCAGGCCGAACAGCGATTGCGAGATCTGATACCCGGTATTGGCGTAGTCGCCGAGCGGGTCCAGCCAGGTGTCGACGCGCACGCGCACGTGTCCGAACATCTTGTAGGCGAAGAAGAATCCGATGGCGAGCAGTCCGCCGCCGATCACCAGCCAGCCCACACGCTCGGTCGCGATGTAGAGCATCACCAGCACGGTGCTGAAGAGCAGCAACGACGTACCGAGGTCTGTTTCGAAGACGAGAACGCCCACCGAGACGATCCAGGCGAGCAGGATCGGCCCGAGGTCGCGGGCACGCGGAAAGTCCATGCCCAGGAAGTGTTTACCGGCCGAGGTGAACAGGTCGCGCTTCGCGACGAGCACCGACGCGAAGAAGATGATGAGCAGGATCTTCGCGAACTCACCTGGCTGAATGCTGAATCCGGGCAGGCGAATCCAGATCTTCGCGCCGTTCACGCTCGAGAACTTCGCCGGCAGGATCGCAGGAATCGCCAGGAACACCAGACCTGCGAGGCCGAGCGTGTAGCTGAACCGCGCCATCAGGCGGTAGTCCTTCAAGAACACGAGCAGCAACACGAAACCGGTGATCGCCAATGCAGTCCACATGACCTGCTGGTTCGCATCCGGAGACGGTGCCTCGACGCCGTTGTAGAGCGCTGTTTGTTCGTCGGCGAGGTCGAGTCGGTGGATGAGCACCAACCCAAGGCCGTTGAGCAGGGCGACGATCGGCAGCAACAGCGGATCGGCGTACGGCGCATACCGCCGAATTGCCAAGTGCGCGATCAGGAACAAGCCCGTGTACGCGAGCGCGTACTTGGCCAGATCGAGAGTGATCTTCTGTTCCTGGCTCGCCTCGACGAGCAGAAGCGAGACCGTCGTGATGATGACGGCAAAGCCCAGGAGCAGCAGCTCCATGTTTCGACGGGTCGACTGGACCGGCGCCGGGGCAAAACCTCCGGGCGGACTCGGAAAAGCCGTCCCCGCAGCTGCGTTGGACGACATCAGTTGACCGTCCTGCAAGTCTGACCGGGAATGTCGGTCGGCGTCGGCGTAGTCGTGGGTGCCGCCGTCGTCGGCGCAGCAGGCTCCCCGGGCGGTGCGGGGGGCGGCGTGGTCTCCGGTGCCGGCGGGGGAGTGGGCGTGGCCGTCGTCGTCGGAATCGGCTCACAACGAGGCAGCAGATCGCCGCCGATGAGACGGATCATCTGGCTCTGCGCATCCTCACGCTTGCCGGACGGCAACCCGGCGCGCACCTGCTCCTGCGCCGACGGCTGCAGATCCGTCACTTCGAGGATGTTGCAGTTGCTGGGAATCGCGTCGGGGGAGACGAGGGTCAGGACGTCGTCGTCGCCGACGCAACCCACCAGATCCGCGTCTTGCAGCGAGTAGCCGAGCACCGAACCGGGGATTCCGCGCAGCACCGTCACGCGGCCGTTGTCTTCGCCGACGTAGTAGTTGTTGCGGATGACGGCGCGGCCGATCACGGCGCCGACGCCGACCAGCGCGATCAGCACCACGGCGAGGACCACCCACCACAACCGGTTCCGCTTCTTCTTCGGTTCCGGTTCGGGTTGGGAGACAACTCGCTTGGGCGTCGCGCGCGGCGGACGCATGGCAGCGGCGCGGCCGGCAGCGGTGTTGGGCGGAGGGGCGTCCTCTTCCTCTTCCGTCGACGCGGCGCCCGCGACGATGGGATGCGACTGGCCGTAGTCGAGGTCGATGACATCGGCGACGACGACGGTGACGTTGTCGGGGCCGCCGCTGCGCAGCGCCAATTCAATGAGACGGTCGGCGCACTGCTCCTGCGAGCCCTCGCGCATCGTGTTCTCGATGGTCTCGTCGCTGACCACGTCGGAGAGGCCGTCGGAGCAGAGCAGGTAGCGATCGCCGGCGCGGGCTTCGCGCACGGTGAGCGTCGGCTCGATCTCGTTGCCGGTCAACGCCCGCATGATCAGGGATCGCTGCGGGTGCGTGTGTGCCTGTTCGGCGGTGATCCTGCCCTCGTCGACCAACGACTGAACGAACGTGTCGTCGCGGGTGATCTGCGTCAGGTGGTCGTCGCGCAGCAGGTAGGCGCGCGAGTCGCCGATGTGCACGAGACCGAGCTTGCTGCCGGAGAAGAGGATCGCGGTGAGCGTGGTGCCCATGCCGTCGAGTTCGGGTTCTTCCTCGACGTGATCGGCGATGGAATCGTTGCCCTCACGGGTGGCTGCCTCGAGCTTGCCGAGCAGATCCTCGCCGGGCTCGTCGTCGTCGAGATGCGCCAGGGCGGCAATCATCAACTGCGACGCGACCTCACCGGCCGCGTGTCCGCCCATACCGTCGGCCAAAGCCAACAGGCGTGCACCGGCGTACACGGAATCTTCGTTGTTGGAGCGCACGAGACCGCGGTCGCTGCGCGCCGCGTAGCGGAGAACAAGGGTCACGGGCGTAGCTCGATTACCGTCTTGCCGACGCGAACCGGAGTGCCCAGCGGCACGCGCACCGCAGTGGTGACCTTGGCGCGGTCCAGATAGGTGCCGTTGGTCGAACCGAGATCCTCGACATACCAATCAGCGCCGCGCTGCGAGAGCCGCGCATGGCGCGTCGACGCGTAATCGTCGGTGAGAACGAGCGTCGAATCGTCGGCGCGGCCGATCATCACCGGCTGTGAGCCCAGCGTGATGCGGGTACCGGCGAGGGCGCCCTGCGTGACCACCAGGTACCGAGGCACCTTCGCCTTGCCCAGCGAGGGCAGGACCTTTCCGGCGCGGGTGTACCGCGGCGGAACCCTGACCCCGGAGCCGGCATAGATGTCGGAACGGAGAGTGCGGAGGACTGCCCAGACGAACAGCCACAGTAGGAGCAGGAAGCCCGCCCGTGTGAGTTGCAGAATCAGGCCCTGCACGGCTGTCCACCTCCTTCTATGGCTCGAGCCCCGCCGCAGCGGGGTTCGAGCATTGTCGACTGGCAGCATCATAGGGGGCTCTGGGCCCCGAAGATCACGATACTGACAGCCGCGTGACGGCGGCGCGCCGACGGACCGCCGAATGTTCGATTGTTATCGGAAAAATCCTGGCGTCCGTTTCTCAGCTCAGAGAATGCGAACCAGAATCTCCGAGTGACCTGCACGAATGATGTCGCCGTCTGCCAGCTGCCAGTCCTGGACCGGTGCACCGTTGACGGTGGTGCCGTTCGTGGATCCCAAATCGGACAGCATCGCGGTGCGGCCGTCCCAACGGATGTCGATGTGGCGACGTGAGACGCCGGTGTCCGGGAGGCGGAACTGAGCTTCCTGGCCGCGGCCGATGACATTGCTGCCGTCGCGAAGCTGGAAGTGGCGTCCGCTGCCGTCCTCGAGCTGCAGGGTTGCCGTCAGGCTCTGGGCCGTCGGTGCGTAACCGCCCTGCGGCTGGGCGTAACCCTGCTGCGGGTAGGCCTGCGTCTGCTCGAAGTTGCCGCCCTGCTCGTAGCCGGCCTGCTCGTACGGCTGCTGTGTGTACGCCTGCTGGTCGTAACCGCCCTGCTGGTAGCTCTGCTGGTCGTAGCCCGGCTGATCGTAGGACTGGCCGTTGTAGGGCTGCTGGTAACCCTGCTGGTCGTAGCCGCCCTGCTGGTAGCCCTGCTGGTCGTACCCACCCTGGTACGCCTGCTGGCCGTAGCCCTGCTGGTCGTACGGCTGCTGCTGGTAACCCTGCTGGTCGTAACCGCCGCCCTGCTGGTCATAGCCCTGCTGGTCGTAACCGGCCTGCTCGTACGGCTGCTGCTGGTTCGGGTACGCCTGCTGGTCGTAGCCACCCTGCTGCTGGTTGTAGCCCTGCTGGTCGTCGCCCGTGCGGTAACCGTCGCCGCGGTCGTAACCGTTCTGGTACGGCGCTTCCTGGCCCTGCGGAGCGGCGTAACCGCCGTCGTCGTGGGAGTACCCGTTCCGTGCCGGCTGCTGCGGTTCGGGCTGGCGACCCGCCGGTTCGCGGCTTGGTTCGTAGCCTGAGTTCTGCGTCATGGGGCCGGCTCCTGGTTGTGACGGGACTGGATTGGAAACAGGGGGAACAATCGGTGCGGGTCGCTGAGGCGGCCGTTGTGGAGGCCGCGACGAAACCTGCGGAACATGCGACGGCGGGGATGCCTGCTCAGCGTCACCATCCGGGTCGACGGTTCCGCGGGTGCGGAACTGACCGGTGTGGAGCGTAGGCGAAGGCTCGAAAGTGACCGAGATGTCGCCGTACGTCTGCCAACCCTGATCGCGGATGAAATCCTGCAGGTGTCGGCTGAAAGCTTTGGTAGTCAGTTCGCGATCGGCTGCCAATTCTTCGTGATCGGAGTTGTTGATGGTGATCACGTAGTTGTTGGGGGCGAGAAGGATTCCGCCGCCGAGGTGCTCGACGCGGTCACGTGCCTCCTGCTGGAGCGCCGCCTCTACTTCCTGCGGCACAACACCACCACCGAAGACCCGCGCGAATGCGTCGCCGACAGCTCCTTGGAGCTTTCGTTCGAAACGCTGCACGATGCCCATCGGGCCCTCCTCTCGCCTCGCATCTACGACGGCAAAATGCTCGGCAAGTAGCGCCGGCACCGCCTTGTCGCGTGTCGTCCAAACTGCTGTACAGGTTCCACGGTACTGTCAAATGTCGCTTCGGCAGTACCTGGCCGCTGTTTCAGCATGGTATCGGTTCTGGGCTTTCGGGTGCTCGGTGTTCATCGATTCGTGCCCTGAGCTGCACGAATAGAACTTTCAAAGTTTGTCGTGATAATGTTTCGGCGTTGCTCGGGCGAGTGGCGGAATGGCAGACGCGCTGGCTTCAGGTGCCAGTGTCCTTCGGGACGTGGGGGTTCAAGTCCCCCTTCGCCCACCACAAGACGAGGCCCTAACTCCTTTGAGTTGGGGCCTCGTTTTTTTGTTGTCGGCTAACTGGCCGCAGCCTGAATGAAGCTCAGAACGAAGTCCAATGCGGTGCCCGCAAACGGGTCGCCGACTGGTTGAGGGGCCGCGGCGGGCGCAGTGATCTGAGGGGTCATCATCCCTGGCGGCAGTGTGCCGGGCGGGAGATTGATGATGGCGTTGATGTCGTAGATGGTGTTGCCGGGACCGTTGGTCACCGCGAAAGAGATACTGCCGAAGTCGACGACCGGAGTGTCGGCTGATGCAGTACCCACTGCACTGCCGAAGGTGATCGCGGCAGCGAGCGCGCCAACGCCGAGGGCGGCGGTGGTTCGGGACAAACGAGTAGGCGTTTCGAGTCCATTCACAGATGTGCTCCCTTTCGTGGTGACAGCATCCGTGCGTGGACGCCGAGCAGCCAGGAGATTGCAACTACTGCCGAGGAAGATAACGGACATTCACCCCATGGCGGAGTGGTTCGGCACGAAGTGCTTCGTCGTTCCCAGCAGTCAGAGACTTGGGACTTGCCCGGGTGACTGCCCAGGAGATTCTTGTCGTCTTGGTTGAACGTCTGTTGGCCGACGAACCCTCAGTAACGGGTAAAACGTGACGTTCTCGCTCGACGCTGACCCTTTTCGTATGTACGTATATCCGTAGATGCGGACATACACGGAAAGCTAAATGGGGGTCCCACAAGGAGGCAACCCGGCGAAGCTCCAGACCGGGAACCTTTGGAAGGAAAAACCCGATCATGAACGACTTTAGCCTCCGGGCTGCCCGTATCCAGCTAGGCGCATTGCTCGCCGCACTCGCACTCGCGATCGTCATTGCACTCGGCATCACCACCGGCGCATTCGTACTTTCCTTCGCCGTACAACGCGACCTTGCAAGGCAAGCGCTGATCCCCGAACACCTGACCTGGATTTTCCCGGCGATCGTCGACAGTGCAATCCTCGGCGCGACCATCGCCATCGCCATCGTCATCATCAGCAAGCTCAACATGAACAAACGCGACAGAGGCTTCTACATAGCGCTTGCAGTCAGCGTTGTCGTGATCAGCATCCTCGGAAACGCGTACCACGCCTATCACGCAGCAATCGCCGCACGGCAGTTCATCGTCGGTGGGGGAGACCTCGGGTTCAGTCCCCTCGCGAGTACAGCACCGCCCTCGACGTCGAGGCTCAACTCCTGTGCTCGCTGCTCTGGGCGCCGGCTGAGAGCGCGAAACGTGCCGTCGCAGCTCTGACCAGCGCAGACTTCTACCGGCCCGTGAACGCGGCACTGTTCACCGCCATCGAGGAGCTAGTCACTTCCGGCAAACCGCACAACAGTGCCCATGTCTTCGCCACCTTGCAGCAGGAAGGACGCACCAGCGGGCACCTCGGGAAACAACTCACCAAAGCACTCACCGACATCAGCACCATCGGCGTCCCGTCCGCTGAACTCGAGCACAAGATTGCCGCAGTCCTCATCCAGGCCTACCGGCGCGGATTCCGCGAAGCAGCACGATCCCTCGCCCAAGCCGCCGAAGAACTCCCCGAAGACCAACTGTTCGAACACCTGCTCAGCATCGGCCGCGAACGCCGCGCAGCCTCCCAACGCCTCGCAGCCATCCGCGAAGGCCGCCCATGACTAACAAACCGAGAGTGTTGAAACACAGCATCTTCGGAGTCCTCGCGCTCGCCGTCGCAGCCCTGGACTTCACCATCGGCACCAAACACATGATCACCGCCGGAATCATCGCCCTCGCCGCCTCCGTCTACAGCTTCACCAAAGCCGCCAGCCTCCGAAAAGCCCCAAACGACAAAGGGAATCGACCATGACGACCGAAAAAGACACCAGCAAACCCGGCTGGAAAGCGCACACCGTCGTCGCGCTGATCAGCCTCGCCGTAGGCATCATCTTCCTCACCGGCGGAACAACCATTTCACTCATCGCCGGAACAAGCCTCCTCGGGCTTGCCGTCTACCACTACGTCGTAGCCCTACGCCTCCGCCGAGAACTCAAGACACCCGCCGAAGAGGAGGGTTGAACGTGAGCGACGACGAACACGATGCCTGGCAACTGCACCACCACGGAGCCAGCTGGGACGACATCGGCACCGAAATGGGATGCAGCCCCACCACCGCGCAAACCCTCGCAACCGCCTACGAGAAACGCACCGACAACGCCGCCGCACAAACCCAAAACACTCTGTTCTGAAAACCCGTCCGTAGGTCCGTGTCGGAGCTACCAGGCACAATCGCCGGAAACGACAGAAAGGAACGCCATGAACAACGAGATCACGAATGGCGGAATTGGCAGCGAACCCGATCGACGGACACTTCGACTTCGCGCACCTGCAAGCAATCCACCGACACCTACTCGGCGACCTGTACGAATGGGCCGGTGAAATCCGCACCATCGACACCGCGCCAGGCGATCTCGGCATCCTCCACGACCCACCCGCCGCCATCCCAGGCGAACTCGACCGAGTGTTCACCGACATCAACAGCGGCGTCTACGTCAACCACCACAGCCACGAAGCGTTCGTCCAGGACCTCGCCGGACACTGGGGAGATCTCACCAGTGTCCACCCGTTCGTCGACGGAAACTCCCGCACCCAAAGGGTTTTCTTCGACCAACTCGCACGCGACGTCGGATGGGCAATCGAATGGCGCGAACTCAGCGCCGACGCCGTCCAAGCCGCCCGCAACTTCGCCTACATCGACGGCGGAACCATCCTCGCCGACGTCCTACGACCCGCGATCAAACCTGTCACCGAAGTGCCCATGGACTCCATCGCCACCGCACCCCGCGAGAACGTCATGACGTTCCCCGAGCACTGGCAGGCGATGATCGAGCACCACGACACCATGCCCGAACAGACCTATACCTGGGCGAGCCAGATCAAACCCGAAGCACCACAACATGACCCACAGACGACCGAGATCCGGCCAGCCCCCAAGCCGGCCGCTCCGGAACCGGAACTAGCCGACCTCGACACCACCAAGTTTCACACCCACTGGAGCCCCGAGGTCGACCACCAACTCATGAACAGCCGCACCATCCCACAACACAGCAGCAGACCAGAAGGACCGAGACTGTGAGCATCATCGGATACGCCCGCGTCTCCACCCTCGAACAAAACCCCGAACTGCAAGAACACGCACTCCGCCAAGCCGGAGCGATCCGCATCTTCACCGACTACGAATCCGGCTCCAAAACGCAGCGCCCCCAGCTCACCGAATGCCTGAACTACCTACGTGACCACGACGGTGATGTCCTCGTCGTCTGGAAACTCGACAGGCTCGGACGATCCGTCCGCCACGTCATCGACACCGTTCACAACCTCGGTGAGCGCGGCATCGCATTCCGTTCCCTCACAGAAGGATTCGATACCACCACCGCAGGCGGCGAATTTCTCTTCCACATCATGGCAGCCCTTGCCCAAATGGAACGCCGCATGATCGTCGAACGTACCCACGCCGGCCTCGAAGCCGCCCGACGTCAAGGTCGACGCGGCGGCCGGCCGACTGTCATGACCCCGGAACGCACTGAACTCGCCCGTGCACTGCGCGAGCAAGGGAGGAGTCTTGACTCCATCGCTTCGACACTGGGCGTCGGTCGGTCCTCTGTCGGCCGTGCACTCCTGACGGCCATCCAATAGCTCGATCTTTTTCGGAAGACGGTAGTTCAGTTGTGAATCTTGTTGCAGTCTCTACGAATACCGATGGTACCGGTTGGCTCGGTGAGTGTCCTCTCGGAGGTTGAGGGGCTCGATCACGGTGGACTGACCGAGACTGATACCGACCGAAGCTCCTCAACAGTTTGTGGGCCACCGACTGCACCCGCCAGTGAGCCTAATCATGAAGGCTACGCGTTCGTCTCCGTCTCGTTGGAACGGAGACACGGAGACTTTAGCGCTGAACCGCGATGTAATTCGCTGTTGGAAGGGTGCTCCGCGAGGCTGGAGGAGGACTTCGGGACGGGGAGCCGTCCGGAGTCGAGGAAGATGATGCGACGTTCGATGTCGACGTGTGATTGCAGAATCGTCCGCAGAACCGTCCGAGGAGGGTGAAGCCGACAGCTGTTTGTACTCCGTGTAGCCACTACAGGTGTGGGGAGGCGCAGACCGGCGATCTTGGCTACGTAGGTGCGTCTGGTCGGTAGTGGGTCCGCATGGATGTGGCGTTGCGGCGTTTCCCCATACCGTTGAAGGTCTGTGGTCGGGGCGGGTTTGCGTTGGTGGTGTGTGGGATACCTCTGGGTTGCGGTATCGGGAGCACTCGAAAAGGATTTCGGGGCGCCGCGCAGACGACCTGCCTTCCGGCTGTCCGCTCGCCGGGGGTGGGTCAGCCCCGAAATGGGGCATCCTGGTACGGGCAGTGCCGGGATGCGCATCGGGTTCGCTGGCGTCGGCGCTCACACCTCGGCGCCGGCGAACCACCCTTTGGTTCGGGTTGCTGGTGCGGCGGGACCGCGGCGTCGTGGTGGGGTTTGGTGGTGGTGTGTTCGGGCATTCGTGAGTTGTTGACAAGTGGAGATCGGGGTTTTGCCCATTTTCGTCGTGTGCCGTCACGGTCTCGTGGGAGTGCGTGTGAGGTGTGGGATGGATGTCGTACGAAGCGCTGCTGTCGGTGATGGGTGGTTTCCTCCGCTCGATGCGGCTGCCGAAGCGTTGCAGGATCTGTATCGGGTGTTGAATCCGGCCGGTCACATCGAGAAGTATCTGAACCGGTTGTGTGAGCATGCGGTGGAGTTGATCGAGGATGCGGACATGGCGGGGGTGACGGTTCTCGATGAGGAGGGTGCTGCGTCGACGGCGGCGCGCACGTCCCGTGAGGTCGTCATAGTAGACGAGCTGCAGTATCGGTCGTGGGCGGGTCCGTGTATCGAGGCCGCGGAGAGCGAGCAGATCGTGGTGGCGGACCGCACGACTGCCAGTGAGCGGTGGCCGGGTCTGGCGTCCGAGGCCCGGCGATTCGGGGTGCAGAGTTTCCTGTCGATTCCGTTGCCTGCGCTCGAGCCCGGGGTGCGTGCGGGTGCGGTCAACGTGTACGGCAGCCGTGCGGACGGGTTCGCTCGTTCTGAGGTGGCGTTGATGAATTTGTTCACCACTGCCGCTGGGTATGCGATCGGCAGTACCGAACGTTACCGGGGTGCCCGGCAGTTGGCTCTGCAGCTCGAGCGTGCTCTCGATTCGCGGGCGGTGATCGATCAGGCGAAGGGGGTGTTGATGGCGGTCCACGGTGTCGATGCGGATGCGGCGTTCGCGATGCTGGTCGAGAGATCCCAACGCACCAACACGAAACTGCGGGCGGTGGCAGAGGATCTGCTGGCGAGTGTGCGCATCACCTAGAGATGATGACAAGCCCTCGCCGATGCCGGGCAATGAGCGTGCGAGGGTCCGCGTCCGGGGTCGTGCTGATCGGTTGATGTGAGGTGTGACTCCTCCGACCTGCCGCTGGGCCACCCTACGATCGGCACACACACACCGCACCCTCGTTGTGGGGCCGGAACTGTCTGGGTTTCCGAAACCAATGAGAGAGCACTGCATCACACGTGTCGCATTTCAGTCCGGTGAGGGCTGGTACTTTCAGCCGATCGGGTGCAGGGTGAGAATCGTCCCGGTCTGTGCTGGCTCGGGACTGTTGTTCTGCCGGACGTCGACTCCCATCCCCGTCCGGCAGAGCCCGTTCGTAGCGAATCGAGAACCGTTGGTTCGGTGACAAAGCAGGCTCCTCGGCAACAGACGCCTCGTTACCGAGCCACGGACGCGCTCGGAGTTCAGCGCTGGTCGTCGAGCGGGGAGATCGATTGTTCGAGCAGATATTCCTCGGGTGCCGGCCATAGGGTATCGAGTTCGGCGGAGAAGGCTTCCATAAATTGCCTTGCGCGAACTCCGTTCTGCCACAGGATGAACGAGGAGCTAGCTGCGACATTGCTCGACGAGTGTGTGAGTGCTTGACACCCCACCGTCAGTGGCACCACCAGGTCGTCGTCGGTGCCGGCAGGTCGTCGTCGGAACGAATGCGATCGTCCAGTTCCCCAAGGCCTCGGCGCCGACGACTGAACTTCTTCCCAGCCGAGTTCGTTGACGTCCTGCAACCGCGCGGATCTCCCAGAGCGCACGGTCATTGCCACGTCACGTTTCCTCAGTGCGTGAGCTGGGTAACAAATCGGGGGTCGGTGAAGGAGGGCTTGTGGTGGATGTCGCGTCGTGGACGGAGTCTGAAGAGCACGAAAGGTGGTGGCGCGAGATCGTGGGAATCGCACCTTTCGAAGACCGCCGTGTGGCAAGAGATGTCGGAGACTTGCCGTGTGCCAAGGATTCCACGGCCTCCGCAGGCACGAATGGAAGCCCGCTGCGTTTCGCGGCGTGACGGCGGCCTGAGAGCCGGCCTCATAGAAGGGTGGATGCACGGTGCTGAATGTTGTTCTGTTGCTTGTGATGCTGAGTATCGGCATGGGTGTGGTGATGTGTCTGGACTTCCGATGGCTTCGCTCTTCGGCTCGAGATGATCGTCGACGGTTTGCGTATCGGGGAGATGCGGGGATCCCCAAGTCGTAAATCTGTTTCTGACGGCTCAGGTCGCATACCAGCGACCTCTCTGATCGCCTCGCGCACTTCGTGTGTGAACCGTACAGTCGGCGTACGACGCGCGGGGTCAGCGCCTGAGCGTCCATGGTGACGGTACGGGTTGATACGCCGTCGTCGCAGTCGATGATTGAAGAAGCATCGGCTGGGGAAGCCGACCCGAATGGCTACTTACAGAGTGATCAATCCTGCAGGCGACGTCACCGCGACGCGCGAGATCGACAGCGCTGACGATGCGCATGCCTGGTTCGTCGATGCCCGCGCCGACAACTCGGAACTGGGATGGCGCATGGAAGTCCAGCATGACGGTGAATGGTCGTTCTTCGACGACACCGAGGGCGCATCCAGCTGAGCAGTCGCTCGACGGTTGTGACGAAGATGAGGGAGGACGTTCAAGCATGAGTCGACTACTCGCAGGAAAGAAAGTGGCATTCCTCGTGGCGACGGAGGGAGTCGAACAAATCGAGTTGACGGACCCGTGGGATGCGTTGGTTGCCGAACACGCTCAGCCGTCGATTGTTTCGACAAAATCCGGAACTATTCAGGCATTCAATCATCTCGACAAAGCTGACGTCTTCGACGTGGATGCGGTGGTCGAGTCGGCGAAGTGGTCGGAATACGACGCACTCGTCCTACCCGGTGGTGTGGCCAACCCTGATTTCCTTCGTGTGAATCCAGGGGCGGTGGCGTTCGCCCGGAGTTTCTTCGACGCCGGGAAGCCTGTCGCAGTGATCTGCCACGGACCGTGGACGCTGGTCGAAGCCGGCGTGGTCGCCGGTCGCACGCTGACGTCGTGGCCTAGTTTGCGCACCGACATCACGAACGCCGGCGGCACGTGGGTGGACGAAGAAGTCGTGGTCTGTACTTCAGGACCGAATACGTTGATATCGAGCCGCAACCCCGATGATCTGCCGGCGTTCTGCGCGACACTGACCGACACGCTCCGGCAGTCCCAGGCATCGACGACGACTTCCGAGGGAAGTTGACCGGGAGGAACATCGTGACTTCTACACCGCCCGAACCAGATCCGGACAATACCCCTGACCTGGAACCCGGAGGCGGGGTCAAGCCGGGGAGCACCCCGCCCGATGCTCCCCAGACGTCGGGATTGTCCGAACCCGAACCCGCGACCGTCAAACGCTTTCCAGGAACAGGAATTGCAGCGATGGTCGCGGTCGCGTTGGTTGTCATCGTTTTCGTCATCGCCGCGGTGGCCATACTGGCATGATTTCTGCGCTTCGGACCGAGCGGTGTCGCATGGCGATTCGTACACAGAAGCCGAGTGTCGGAGTGGACCTGACGCCAAGGGCGAGGTTCAGTGATTTCGGAGGGTATCGATCAGTTCGCTCTTCTTGAGTTTCGAATAACCGTGAAGATCCAGCTCTTTGGCACGCTTCTTCAATTCCTCCACCGTCCAGTCTTCGTACGGCGAAGACTTGCCCCCGGATTTACCCACACTCGACCGCCCACGATTGGCGGCCGCGTTGGAAATCCGTGCCGCCTTCTGCTTCGAATCCCCTTTCTTTCGTAATTCTTCGTAGAGGTCCTGATCCTTGAGTTGGGGTTGTGAGTCTTGGCGAGCCACTGGTGCGTCCTCCCACTGTGCCTTTGAACTGAGGGTCCGGTCTCGTACAGGTGCTACCCGTGAGGTGGACGATCAAACCGGAAAACAAGGCACCCTGTGTCACCACCCGAAAGCAGTCGAGGAGTCGGTCGCATCAGGCACGGCCGTACCTGCGCCCAGCCCGTTCCAAGTGTTTGAGGACTGTGACCAGCGGGTACGTCGCCCTCGATGGGTGATCCGTGTCGAAGGAGGGTCCATGATCATTCTCGGAATTGTCTTGTTGATCGTCGGCTTCTTGACTGGCATCTCGATCCTGTGGACGATCGGCATCATTCTCGTGGTGATCGGGGTCGTTCTGTTCGCGCTCGGCGCCGCCGGACATGCTGTCGGTGGTCGGCGGCACTACTACTGACGCTGCGGCGCCGGCCCCTCGGTCACCGCGGAACTCACGTCCATTGCGCATCTGACATGTCACGGTTGTGCTCTGGGCTCCGTCATTTTTCCTGTTGGGCACCATCGTCACCTGGCAACTGATCATCACCACCGTCACCACCATCGTCACATTCCTCCTCGTGGCGTTGCTCCAAAACACCCAGAAACGCTCCGACGACGCCGTTCAGCACAAACTCAATGCCATCGCAGACGGCCTCGCCGACCTGATGAAGCAGCTCTCGAAGGAGCACCTCGAACTCGGCAAAGACCTCAAAGAAACTACGCATGGCCGGTGGACTCGAAGATCACGAAAGTGCGTCCTGAGCCATCTTGTCCACCGTATGCGTCCGCTTCGCCTGCAGAACCTATGATTCAGTGCCGGATCAGGCCGAACTCATGGGCACACGATCGAATCGGGAGCACATCACACCATCATCCGAAAGCAGTCGAGTGAGTCCTTCGAGTTACCGCGGACCGGGGCGAGCTTCCTTGTCCGTCCTGTTTCGTGCCCATCGTCCCTCAATTGGTGACTTCGCCGATTTCGCGGCGCAGGGACTCGAGAGACCGGCTGAGCAATCGTGAGACATGCATCTGGGAAAGGCCGACCTTCTCGGCGATTTCCGATTGAGTCAGTTCCCCGAAGAACCGGTACACGAGGATTGTCCGTTCGCGTTCAGGCAGAGCGAGGAGCGCAGGCCGGAGGGTTTCGTGGTTGTCGATTCCGTCGAGCGCGGCGTCGTACTCGCCGAGCGTGTCTCCGATTGACGCCCCGTCGGGCGCAGTGACGGCGTCTAGCGATGCGGAATGATAGGAATCTCCGGCCGCCGCGATGTTCACGATGTCGGCCGGTTCGACACCCAGATCTGCCGCGAGCTCGGGGATCGTGGGCTCGCGACCGAGAGTCTGGGTGAGCGTGGCTCGCGACCTTTTGAGGCTTAGGTAATTCTCCTGGAGTGAGCGTGGAACTCGGACATCCCAACCCCGGTCACGAAAGTGCCTGCGCACCTCACCCATCATCGTCGGGACGGCAAAGGACAGAAAATCTTTACCTTTCGCAAGGTCGAAGCGATTGACTGCATTGACCAGACCCAGACTGGCGACTTGGACGAGATCCTCGTGTGACTGGCCTCGTCCTCGATACCGCCGGGCAATGTGATCGGCGAGGGGCAGACAGATTTCGATGATTTCGGTGCGAAGCCGTTCGAAATCGAGATCGTCGGCGGGCAGGGCGGCAAGGCGCACGAACAGAGCGGTGACCTGCGTGTACTCGTTGTCCTCGAGGCCGGGCGGGGTCACGAACCCGCCTGCAACGCCTTGGTGAGTGTGATCGTGGCCATCCAGTTTTTCTCTGGAAGGGTGGGCGGGACCTGCTCGAGGACTACGCCGTCGGCCAGAGTGTCAAGGACGTGCCATATGAAGGACGAGGTGCTCGTGGTGATCTGACCCGTCGTTGTCGTCGAGAGGATTACCTGCACAGTGGCGACGTTTCCGTCGAATGTGCACGTCAAGGTGCTGAAGGGGAGAGCACGGGAGATGAGAATGGTTGCAGCTTCGTCTGCCGCGAGGACCAGGTCTGACAACCTGCTCAGCGAGAGTGCATAGTGGGCGGCCACGGTCCGGATCAGTGATCGCAGTACTGGGAGTTGGTCAGGTGATGCGGAGACGGACAGTGAAGGTGTCGTTGCGGCCGGTGAAAGGATGGCCCGCTCGAAGGACGTCACGTGAGTGTGCTCCTGTACCTGAGGGGTGCAGGCTGCTCCTGGTGAGAGCCACGGTCGCACACCCGCATAGCCTGACAAACCGTTCAACTGCCCAGCCGTTTTCAACTACGCAGTGGATCGGCGGTCAAACATCGAGCTTAACGCTGTTGACGGTTCTGCAACAGGACTCGATCGAAGTGAGCGTATAGCGCCGGGGAATGGAAATCCCCAGCAACCCGTACGAGGAGCCACGATCTATAGCGGTGCGGCTTCCTGGCTATGAATACCGCCCGTTTCGAATCCTGCACATCCGCCAGTCGACCTCCCCGGACGACACTGACCACCGGAAACGAAGGGCAATTGGCACCACATCAGAAGCATCAATCTTGCATCTGATGCAACCCGTCTCCCTGGCCCAGATATGACGAAGCCGCCGGCACCGAAGGTGTCCAGTGGCTTTTCAGGATCGGTGCCCGTCTTGCGCTTATCGGCAAGCGGCCGCTCGAAGCGGCATTTCTTTCGGTGATACCCCGGCAGAACCGAACACCGACAGGTCAGGCGATCACCGCTGTCCGCGCCGGATGCGCCGCAGCAATCGACGCCGAACGCTGGCTGCTCGACAGCGGCGGCATCACCGCCAACACGTTCCACTCGGCCGGCCATACCGTAGACGCCGTCTGACTCTTACACCCAGCGAAAGGAACTTTGAGCGTGCTCTCGATTCGCGGGCGGTGATCGATCAGGCGAAGGGGGTGTTGATGGCGGTGCACGGTGTCGATGCGGATGGGGCGTTCGCGATGTTGGTCGAGACGTCCCGACGTACCAACACGAAAGTCAGGGTCGTCGCGGAGGAATTGTTAGCGAGCGTGCGCATCACCTAGAGATGACGAGGCCCCGCGAACGCGGCGATGGTGAGTTCTCCCGCCTATCGACGGCACGCCGCTTCGTGCCGTCGCAGCGTTCTGACCGGTCGATCGGAAGCCCTATGTATGTTCGTCGTCGGCTGAAATGATCGTCTGACGTGCAACGTCCAGTAAATCCCGCGACTGATGACGTGCTGAAGCCTGGAGTTCGGAAAGCGCGGTCTGGGGGTCTGTATTGCGGCGGATCATCAAGATTCCGACTGCGCGTTCGATGTCGGCACGTGAGGCGATTCCTCGGCGCAGGGCGTTGGCGGCATGTTCGAGTCGATGGTCTGTTGCGATGGCGTCGAGCCCCGCTCCCAGATATTCGGCGATGACGACGACGAGATCGCGGTCCCGGTCCGTCTCTGCCACGGCTGAATGCGAGTACAGGTTCAGTGACCCGACCGGCTCGTTGTAGTTGAACAGTGGTATCGCGAGAAAACCTTCCAATCCGGCGTTGCGCGCAGCAATGCCGAGAGTGGGCCACCGTGTGCCTAACTGCTCGACCGACATTCGGACCGACCGACCCGTGCGCGATGCTGACAGGCAGGGTCCGTCACCGAGGAGATATTGCGTGCGATCGAATTCTTCTACACGTTCATCGGTAGGGGCGACGGTGAACGGTTCGCTGTCCAGGGATGCCGTGACACCGGCGTGATCAACACCGACAACCAGATCGACGGCGGCGATCGTGCATCGAATCATCAACTCCACGACTCGATCCGGGGAATCAGCCGGTATGGAGAGAGATTGTTCGAGGCGATCGATGAGTCGCGGCTCGCGACCCTGTGCTCGCGCGAAGGCGGCCGACGGTCGCGCGCGCGGATGAGAACTGTCGAAGTTCATGATTTCTTGCCCGATCCGCGCGG
>NZ_JAANTF010000020.1:0-31850 GCF_011290655.1 Rhodococcus sp. D-46
CAGTGAACCAGAAGCTGGAAAAGACGTCGAACAACTCCAGCTTGTCGAATAGCGGGCCGAGGGTTGGCTGCGCCGCGATGTACTGGGAAACTTTCTGTACGTTGAGATTTCGCTGAGGCAACATAGCGCCGGGAAGTGCTGCGAGCGCCAAGAGGAACAGGAGCACGAGCGCGGTACTCATCGATGTCAACCTGCGCCAATTCTGGCGCAGTAGCCGAATGCTTTCTCGGATCATCAGTCTCGGGAGGCGACGGATGCGAGCTCCCGCGGTGGCGCTATCTGTCATATCGGCAACACGACCGAACTGACGAATTCGTTGCGCAACCAGCCGATGAACATGCCCCACGCGCCGGTGACCAGTGCCAGGCCGACAGCGACGAGCATTATTCCGCCGACGATCTGAATCGTCCGTGAATGGCGTTTGAGCCATCCGACGCCGCGGAGCGCCTTCGCCGACCCGAACGCCAGCACGATAAACGGAAGTCCCAATCCCAGACAGTAGGCGACGATCAGTATCACCCCTCGCGCTGCTGTCGTGCCTTGAGTTCCGGCCGCAACCGAAATAACCCCAGCGAGGGTGGGGCCGAGACACGGTGTCCAACCCAACGCGAACACGCCCCCCAACAAGGGAGCGCCGGCAAGGGATGAGATGCGCCGCGGGGCGAACCGTGCGTCTTTCTGCAGGGCAGGAATGAAGCCGATGAACGTCAACCCCATCACGATGGTGATCACACCACCCACGCGTTGGAGCAGCGCTTCGTTGATACGAAGGGTGCCGATCACCCCGAATACCGAGGCAGTGGCGAGGACGAACACTGCGGTGAATCCCGCAACGAACATCGCTGCGGCCCCGGTCACCCGCCATCTTCCGACGGGTTTCGAGGTCGCATTGGCAGGGGCAACCGCAGGGGAGTCCGCTCCGGAAATGCCGGCCAGATATGACAGGTATCCGGGAACCAGTGGCACCACACATGGTGAGGCGAAAGACACCAGACCAGCGAGAACACACGCCGCTACGGCCAGCAGCAACGGGCCGCTCGCGGCGGCTGTCTGGAAGCTGGACCCGATGCCTTGGGCGAGTTCGTTCACCGTTCGGCCGCCACACGCTCGATGACCGGTTGCAGATCCTCGGTGAGAAGTGCGCGAAGAAACACAGCGGCGACGCGCTGTCTGCGATCCAACACCAAGGTGGAGGGAATCACGCTTGTCGGATAGTTTCCGCCGAGCGCTGTCAAGGTCCTCATCGACGGGTCGTAGATCGAGGGGTAGCTCACGCTGTTGTCGACGACGAAGTCCTGAGCTTTGTCACGTTGAGGATCCCGAACATTGATCCCGAGAAACTGAACACCGAGGTCTTTGGTTGCCTCGTATGCGCGCTCGAGATCGTCGGCCTCGGACCGGCACGGGGCGCACCATTGCCCCCACAGATTGATCACGACGACCTGACCGGCGTAATCGGTCAGTGAAATGTCGTTACCTTCGGCCATGAGGTCAGGCCCGGCCAATACGCCGATCATGTTTCGCGACTCGGGTGGGTCGTACAAGATATCGGTTTGCCCTCCCGGTGAGACGAAATCAAAGTTGGCACCCGAAGCGACTGCGTCGGTGCCGGTTGCACACCCACTCGCGGCGACGACGATCGCGGTGAGAATAACGACGAGTGAGAGGGGATGGGCATGCGCTCGCGGGGTGCGGTGCATCCGTTGTCGCGCGGGTGTGGGGACGGTCATTTCATCAACTCACTTACAGCGAAGCGTATTTGGTCCGTGTTTTCGAAAACCATGGGGGCTGTGACCTGGTCGACGGACCCGTCACGTTGGACGAGGAAGCTCAGCGGCAGAACTGGCGGCGCCGACAGTGCAATTCCGACGTCGTCGATGGCGGCGAACGAGGGATAGCGCACGCCGGCGTCCGTGAGAAGTGCTAGTGCTGCTGACATGTCGTCCTGGACATTGACGCCGACCACACGGATCGCGCCGGGGCTGCCTGCGTAATCGTTCAGGACTGGGATTTCCGATCGACACGGCCCACACCACGATGCCCAGAGATTGATCAAGGTGGGTTCCCCGGACAGCGCTGCGCCGAGGTCGACTTCAGTGCTCTCGCCAAGACACGTCGCTTTGATTCCCAGGAGTTTTCCGTTCACGGGCGGTGCCGCCGGGGCCACTGGACAGGAAACGTCCGCTGCCGCGGACGACGATGAAAGCCCCGAGTTGGGAGCTTCTTCTTCCCCTTGTGATGCGGCCGGGGGCACTTGCGGCCGGGTCGAGGTGTGGGCCTCGGTTGACGTGGATCGAGGCCAGATTGCCACGACAAGGAGGGCGATCACGGCCAAGAAGAACATGAGCCATCGCGACCGTGCCTGCATGCACTTCCTCCAAGTATGGTGCGGCGAATTGGGGAACAACACTGAACTACTATTGTGCATAGTAGCTATATTGGTTCTTCCACCGGCCCTCGCTCAGCAGCGGCAGAGGGCCCGAGTCCAACTATTGAATCGAGCACTGTGAAACGTCAATCCGCCCCGGAGGGGCGACCCAGCTCGTCGGCTCGCCCCGAAATTCCAGCACTGGATTCACATCAAGCGTCGCCGACACGATTGACACGAATTGCACGGTCGAAGCTTGTGCGATTGATGGTGTATTACACCGCAGCTCGACTCGCCCTGATCGCTGGGCTCGCAGTGATCGTCATGGGAATCAACGCCGTATTCGACCTCGAAATCCCCGGCGCTTTGTCACTGTTCGGGGCCTTGCTGCTCGGATTCGCCATCTCTGCGATCGCATTCCGATCGTTGCGACGCCGGATCAACGACGAGGTGATGGTCGTAGATGAGAAGCGTCGCGCGTCGCGCACCGCGTGAAGAGTTTCCCACTGTCACGCCGGCATAGATGAAGACTTCCTTCATCCCCCGGTGTGACGCGGGAAGGGGCTAGGTCACGGCGATCGCTGCTGCCGAAGCCGAATTCGGAGCAGCAGTCAACGACTGTCCACGTTGGTCAATCCATTCCGAATGCTCTCCTCAGCGCCGACACAGTAGGAGCGCCGTCGACAGCGCCCGCGGCGTCGCGGTAGAGCCTGCAGGACACGCTCGGCACCTGATCCGGTTCGGCAAAGGGATCGTGGCCGTCGACGAGCAACGTCGGAGACCCGGCCATACCCGTGAGTGCTGCTGATTGGGAATCCTCGATGACCAGGCGGCGCAGTTCCCATTCGATCGGCATGCCTGAAAGAGCGTGCTCGATTCGTTGTTCGAGGATCGGCACGTTAGGGCAGTCCGGGACTTGCAGAATTTCGAGATTCATCATGGTCGTCCTGTGTCGGTGTGCAGTGTCTGGAGCATGGGGCAGTGCCGGTCCGCTCGCGGTCGCGCGCAGGTGGACGCGAACTCGGTCAGCGAGGCCCGCATGCGTTGCAGATCTCGGATCTTTTCGTCGAACTCGGTGATCTTCGTCTGCGCCAGTCGCCGAGCTGTGTCGCAATCGTCCGGTCCGCCGCCGGCGAGATGGAGAAGTTCGTTGATTTCGTCGAGGCTGAAGCCGTGTTCCTGGGCGCGTTTGACGAACCGGACAATTTCGACAGTTTCGTCCGGATATGAGCGGTATCCCGAGGCGGATCGTGGAGGCTGCTGCAGGAGTCCGCGCCGTTCGTAGTACCGCAACGTCTGTACGTTCACCCCGGCGCGGGTGGCCAGTTCACTGCTACGCATGTTGCCATTGTGAACCTTGTACCCGGCTACGGAGTCAAGTCGTTCTACCCGGCGGCAGGACATCGTCGACGGTGACCACGCCGACGACGTGGTCGGCATCGTCGACGACCGGGATCGTCGCGAGATTATAGTCGACCATCAGCACCGCCACCTCGGTTAGGTCCGCCACGGGGGTCACGCGCACAGGGTCGGTGTCCATGATGTCGACGATCGGGGTCACCGACTCCGATTGCAGCAGTCGGATAACCGACGCCACCCCGATCAGCCGGCCGGCGTTGGTGAGCACGTGCACCTTCAGCGGAGCCTCGGGCTGCATGGACCGTGCTGCTGAGGTTGCCGACAGGGCCTGCGCCGCAGTGGCGGTGGCGGCGCAGGAGATGACGTCGACGCTCATCAGGCCGCCGGCGCTGGACGAATTGAACCCCATTAGTGTGATCACCTTCGTGCGTTGGCCGGCCGGCATCAGATCGAGCACTCGTCGACGGCGGGACTGTCGTAACTCTGCGACTGCGACGGCGGCGTCGTCTGCGCGCATGAGACCAAGCACACCGGCCACCTCGACGTCGCTCATGTCGTCGAGCAGCTTGTTGGCCTTGCGCCCGGGTCGAGCTCTTCGAAAACGTCCGCCTCAAGCTCGGGGTCGGTGTGGACGCGGTCAAGGATTTCCCCACCCTCGCGCTTGTCTGCGCCCTCTTTCCGCTCCGATATTGTTACATGCGCACCTATGCATGTAAGGTCCAGTTTGGGAGCCATTTGGGGCGACTCTCAAGCTCGGCGACTTCTGGCGTAGCGGTTCGGGTTGTGAGGTCGTCGGAGCAGAGGCTCAATGCGGATGCACGGTCGACCCCGCCTTTGGTGAGCGTATCCATACATTCGCCCATCTATCGCGCACGTGGTCCAGTGCACCTAGAAGCGTTGCCGTGAGCGCGAAGTCGCGTCCCCGGAGGGTCGGTCAGCAGATCAATGCGTCAACGTGTTCGCTCGGTGGCATGGCAATGTTCGTTGCGTCAGCGAGCCCTTGCGCTCTGAGGGGTTTGGCGTATCACTCAGCGCCGCGGAACGCGGTATCGATCCCGGCATCCGACGGCAGCCTCATTTCCGGGCGACTCCCCGTTGAGCCACACAACATTGACTACTATCGGGCATAGTAGTAAATGTGTGCCCTCGCCGACCTCTACGGGCATGCTGATCTGAACGAACGACTGATCGAAACCGCAGTGCGCCGAGGTCGGGCAATGACGCGTACGGCGGGTCCGGCGCATCCCAGACGGAATTGTAGGTTGTGCGATTCTGCCAAGTCTGCGGCCTGGGGTTGGGTCTTCCGTTCATCGCACTCGCCTTCGGCTCATCGAAAGCGCTTCGCGGAGTTGGATGGCTTCGTCGACATTCGCGAAGCATCCAAATCTTCGGTGGTGTCATGTTGATCCTCGTGGGATTGGCATTGTTGACCGGATTCTGGGAACTGTTCGTCTCCTGGATTCGTGACGAATTCGTCAGCAACGTGGTGCTACCGATATGACACAACAGGACACTCACGAGACGAAGGCGCCCCACCACCGCTCGTTCTTCCGCCCAGCAATCGCGCTGGTCCGCAACACCTGGCGCAAACTGACTTCGATGCGTACCGCGTTGGTGCTACTGTTCCTGCTCGCGCTTGCCGCAGTACCCGGCGCCCTCCTGCCACAGCGAAACCTCAACGTGGGCAAAGTCAACACATACATTGCAGCACGTGGCAGCCTCGGACAGTGGATGGACAAGATCGAACTGTTCGACGTTTTTTCCAGCTCCTGGTTCACCGCCATCTACGTTCTGCTGTTCGTCTCACTCATCGGGTGTTTGATCCCGCGCCTGGCAGAGCACCTCCGAGCCCTCCGCAGCACGCCGGTCCGCGCGCCGCGCAATCTGTCCCGCCTGCCGCACCACCACGCCGCGCAGGAACTGACTGCAGATTCCACAGCCGCAGTCGAGCGCGTCCGTGCGGCATTGCCGCGATGGCGGCTCGCGGTGCGAACAACAGACGACGGAACAACTGAGCTTTCGGCCGAAAAAGGTTATCTCCGAGAAGCCGGCAACCTCCTCTTTCACTTCTCCCTCCTCGGACTGCTGGTTACGATTGCGATCGGAAAGCTGTTCGGATATGAGGGCTCCGTCATCGTCATCGCCGATGGAGGACCCGGATTCTGCAACACCTCACCCGCCGTCTACGACTCGTTCAAAACCGGAAATGCGACGGACGGAACCGGTCTCGAACCATTTTGTATCAGGGTCAACGACTTCGCCGCCGACTATCTAGACAATGGCCAAGCTTCGATGTTCACCTCCAACATTTCCTACCAACAGGACGCGACAGACGACGGTCAATGGAACAACTATCAACTGAAAGTGAACTCCCCACTGAGAATTGGCGGCGAACGCGTGTACTTGACAGGACACGGATACGCGCCCCAATTCACTGTCACTTTCCCCGACGGCCAGACACGGACGGAATCACTGCAATTCCGCCCGGACGACGCCACCACTTTCCTCAGCAGCGGCGCACTGCGATTCGACCCCCCAGGCGGGACATACGGATCAGCGGAGGAGCGTCGCACCAATCAGATCGCCGTCGAGGGTTTGTTCGCACCCACAGCGGCATTCAACGGTAACCTTCTCACGTCTGCCTTTCCCGACATGCGCGACCCTGCGGTCGCCATCGACATCTACAAAGGGGACACAGGTCTCGATACCGGCATTCCACAGTCAATCTTCAGCCTCAACACCGAGATGATCAACCAGGGCCGCCTCACCAAGCAAGCGCGCGTCAATCTACGGCCAGGAGAATCGTCGAACTTGCCCGATGGCACTCGCGTGACATTCGACGGCGCAAAGGAATTCGCCAATCTTCAAGTTTCCCACGACCCGGCACAGATTTGGGTACTAGTCTTCGCCGTCACCATGATTACCGGCCTGATCACGTCACTGGTGATAAAGCGTCGCAGAATTTGGGTGCGAATCACCTCGACAACATCAGGCCCGGGTCCCGTATCGCTGATCGAACTCGGGGGACTGGCGAGAACGGACCACGCCGGATGGGGCGCAGAATTCGACATCGTGCACAGACGCATCTGGCAATCCGAAGAGCCCGCCCGCAGAGAAGAGTGACATGACGATCAATGAAACCCTTTCCCGATACAGCGATCTCAGCTACGGCACGGCATTCCTCGTATATCTACTTGCCCTTATTCTCTTCTGCGCGCAACTCGCCTCGGTACGCACACAGTCGCTCACGCCGACTGCGAGGGTGGGCGTCAACGCTGGTCCTGTACCGACCGCACCCGATGCGAGAGCCCCTGGGCGTATCGTCGAATCTTCTCCCCGATCGATGTCGGATCGGCTCGGCAACATGGGGTTGTCTCTGATAGTAGTCGCATTCGTGTTCCATCTCGGTGCGCTCGTCCTCCGTGGGGTAGCGACGCAACGAGTGCCCTGGGGCAACATGTACGAATTCGTCACCTTGACATGCGCGGCAGCAGTACTCGCCGGACTGCTGCTGTTACGGCGACCTGATCTGCGAACACTGTGGGTCTTCGCTCTGATACCGATCCTCGTTCTCATGTTCGTGGCAGGAACTGTCCTGTACGCGAATGCCGCCCCCGTCGTTCCTGCCCTACAATCGTATTGGCTTCCGATCCACGTCTCGATCGTCTCGATCGGTAGTGGGGTGTTCCTGATCTCGGGCGTATCGAGCATGTTGTTTCTGCTCAGAGTCCGATATGACGACCGTGGTGTCGACTCGAAGCTCGGCACATGGTTGCGGCGCCTACCCGAGGCGCACGTGTTGGATCGATTGGCTTACAAGACAACGATCTTCGCCTTCCCGCTCTTCGGGGCGGGAGTGGTTCTGGGAGCCATCTGGGCGGAAGCGGCCTGGGGTAGGTTCTGGGGGTGGGACCCCAAGGAAACGGTCTCCTTCATCGCTTGGGTGATCTACGCCGCGTATCTGCACGCGCGCGCCACTTCTGGTTGGCGCGATACCCGTGCCGCCTGGATCAACATCGCCGGTTTCGTCGCAATGCTGTTCAATCTCTTCATCATCAATATGGTCGTCTCCGGCCTCCATTCATACGCCGGACTCAACTGAGAGCGAGCTGGGTGAAAGCGACGCGGAACATAAAACTCAGGGGAGCACCGCGCCTGCAAAGGGCCGGCGCGACCCGAGGCGGCTCACGCTGGGCAATTCGAGTGAAACCCGCTGCAAAACAACTATTTGCGTTCGACTATCGGTCACTGGACGGCTGGAACTGCGCCGCCGAGCGGACCGGCAAACCCATTCTGATATTGCTTTCTGTACGAGGTGATCAAACGTGAATCGTGCACACTTGGCCCCTACCCGAAAGGTAGTCGTTGTGGGGCGCGTCAGGGAGTATTTTTGCCCGGCAACCTGCGCCGGCACTCGAGTTCATCGTGTATCACTGTCAATCTGATATGGTCGCACCTGCTCAGTGCCGGCTGGCTTTCGAGTCGGTACGCCTCCGCGATCAGCTCGGAGTCGGTCATCCCCCGCCGAACGTCTTGCATTGCGACCTCCACGTCGTCTGTTCTCGTTCGCGTACCCGATCAGTCCCTCGCTGGTCGATGGGCACGGTTTGCGCCTGAACCGTTTCAGGATGTAAATGAATCGATTCGGCTCGGTTTCAGGCGTCGGTTCCTTTGTGTTCGCGTTCCATCCTCGTCTTGAGGAACGACGAATGTGACCCGCGCACGCTGATCTCCAGATATCGGCGGATGATGACCAATCCCTCCACATGAGGTTGCCTCCAGACTGTTCGGCGTCCTCAGAGGGGTATTGGCCTGTCGCCGAGAAGGCTCGGTGCCTCTGCCGGGATCCTCGTCGAGCAGAGACACCGAGCCGCGTGCGCTCACATCCGAGTGAGATCTCGGTAACGACCGCCTGAAGTTGTGATCACAGCGTGGCGAGAATGTCTTCCATGGTGGTGATTTCCTCGTTTTGCGTGCGGATGATGTTCTGCGCCATGGAGATCGCTTCTGGATACTGTCCGGAATCAACTTCAGTTTGCGCCATCGCGACTGCTCCGCGGTGATGGTCGATCATCTGTGTGAGGAACAGTTTCGCGGCATCTGTTCCCTGCGCATTCTGCAGTGCAGTCATGTCCTCGGCGGACATCATCCCCTCCATGCCGGGCATCGTTCCCATGCTTTCGGAGGGCATGGGCATGTTCATACTGGTGGAGGGCATCGGCATGTTCATGCTGCTGGAGGGTGTCATGCCTTCCATGTTGTGAGAGGTGGTCGGCATATCCATGCCAGAGGAGGACGAACTCTGTCCCCAGCTGGTCAACCAGGCCTGCAGCTGCTCGATTTCTGGGCCCTGCGCCGCTTTGATCTGTTCAGCCAACGCTGTCACTCGGGGGTCGATACCGTCTTTGGAGAGGAGCATGTCGCTCATCTCGACGGCTTGACTGTGATGCGGGATCATCTGCTCGGCAAATGTCACATCTGCCTGATTATGAGTGCTCGCGTCCGCCGAGCTACTGGACTCGACACTCATTGACATCGGTGTGGAGGTGGTTCCATCGGAATTGGAACTGTTACATGCGGTGAGGACGAATAGTGCCGCAGTTGCTGCAGCGCTGATTGCGAGGATCTTCTTCATATCGGGGAAACCCTTTCGTTGGGAGATCGGTTGTCCGGTCATGAGGCGTTCTGTGAGGTCGTCTTCGGGGTAGTGCTTGGTGAAGGCCGGTGTTGATCCGGGGGAGAAGGGAGTCGTAGTCGCTTCAGCAGTAGTGCGTTGACGGCGACGATGAAGCTGGACCCGGACATCGACAGCGCTGCGATCTCTGGGCGAAGTACAAGTCCGAGGGAGGGTTCGAAGACTCCAGCGGCGATGGGGAGGGCGATGACGTTGTACCCGACGGCCCATCCGAGGTTCTGTCGCATCTTGCGGAGGGTGCCTCGCCCGATTTGTAGTGCGACCGGTACGTCGAGTGGGTCCGACCGCATCAGCACGAGGTCCGCTGTTTCGATTGCGACGTCGGTACCTGCGCCGATGGCGATACCGAGGTCCGCTTGTGCGAGCGCGGGAGCATCGTTGACTCCGTCCCCGACCATTGCAACTTTTTTGCCGGCATTTTGCAGCTCGACGATCTTGGCGGCTTTGTCGCCGGGGAGCACTTCCGCGATGACGGTATCGATACCGAGCTGGCCCGCGATGCGCTGTGCGGTGGCTTCGTTGTCGCCGCTGAGCATGACGACTTCGACGCCCAAGTCGTGCAGCGCCGCCACTGCGGCGGCGGAAGTCTCTCGGACAGCGTCGGCGAGTGCGATCACCCCGACGCCGTGTCCGTCGACGGCGACGAGTACTGCTGTTCGCCCGCTGGCTGCGAGGTCGTCGCGTGTGCCCATCAATGTGCCGAAGTCGACGTTTTCGGCGATCATCAGTTTGCGGTTGCCTACCGCCACTCGACGACCGTCCACCTCCGCAGCCGCACCGTGACCTGGCACATTACGGAAATTTGTGAGTGGAACTTCCGGGGCGCCGCGTTCGGCCGCGTAGCGGACGATCGCGCCGGCGAGGGGGTGTTCGGACTCGCGTTCGACCGCGGCCACAAGGGAAAGGAGTTCATCGGTGCCGATACCGTCGACGACGACGTCGGTGACTTCGGGTTCGCCTTTGGTGAGGGTGCCGGTCTTGTCCATCACTACCGTCTCGATGCGCGCCGAGGATTCCAGCGCGGTGGCATTTTTGAACAACACTCCTCGTTGAGCTCCGAGTCCGGTGCCGACCATGATGGCGGTGGGCGTGGCCAAACCGAGAGCGTCGGGGCAGGTGATGACAACGACGGTGATTGCGAACAGAAGCGCGGTCTGCACTCCTGCACCCGCCGCCCACCAGACAAGGAAGGTGCCGGTGCCGCCGATCAGAGCAACAAGGACGAGCCAGAACGCGGCCCGATCAGCGAACCGTTGCCCCGGCGCTTTCGAGTTCTGCGCTTCCTGGACCAACGCCACTATTTGGGACAGGGCGGTGTCGGCACCGACTTTGGTTGCTCGGACGCGAAGTGTGCCCGTCGTGTTGATGGAAGCCCCGATGACTGCGGATCCCGGTTCTTTGGATACGGGAAGGCTTTCCCCGGTCACCATTGACTCGTCGACTTCGGAAGTTCCGCTCTCGACCGTTCCATCGACAGGGACTTTGCCGCCTGGTCGGATCAGTAACAGGTCTCCGACGACAACGTCGGCGGTGGGAACTTCGACGGGTTCGCCGTCTCTCAACACGATTGCCAATGGCGGGGTCAGTTCGAGCAGTGTGCGAATCGCGTCGTTGGCTCCACCTCTGGCTCGCATCTCGAACCAATGTCCGAGCAGGACGAAAGCCGTCAGCACCGACGCGGCCTCGTAGAAGACCTCGCCGCCGCCGGTGAAGGTGACGGCGACGCTGTAGAGCCAACCCGCCCCGACGGCGACGGCAACGAGGACCATCATGTCGAGGGTGCGGGCCTTCAGAGCCCGATAAGCGCCGTCGAAAAAGATCCAGGCCGAGTAGAACACCACTGGCAAGCTCAGTATCAGGGTGAATACGTCGTCGCGGAGTCCGAACGGGGCGGGAACTGTGAATCCGAACATGTCGCGCCCCATCGGGGACCACAGCATGATCGGAATGGACAGAACGAGAGCGACGAGAAAGCGATTTCGCATGTCCCGGACCATGTCGTCCATCGACATTCCGGCGTGGGCGCCTCCGTGCCCCATCATGTCCTGTGCAGAGTGTTGAGCATGTGGTTCGTGCGCTGTGTGTTCGCCGTGAGGAGATTCGCCGGGGTGTTCGACCGGTGCGTCGGTTGATGTGTCGGCGTGGTCTGAATGAACGTGGTATTCAGAGGGCGTGGCGCTGGTGCTGTCGTTTGGTTCGGAGAGGGGGTCGCAGCTGTGGGAGGGCACTGATCGCCCTGCGCAGTGATAGCCGCAGTCCCGGATCCATTGGGACAGTTCGGGTATCGAGGTTGCAGCCGGGTCGTAGGTGACCGTGGCAGTTTGGTTGAGGACGTTGGCCTCAGCAGAGACGACGCCACGTCGGCGAAGGAGAGTTGATTCGACTGCGGCTTTCGATGTCGCCCACTGCAATCCTTGTACTTCGAGAACGGTGGTTCGATTCATCTCTGCGCCCTCTCGTTGTGACCGCCATTCTTGCGGCAGCGACTGTGCGGATACCTCGGTGGCATGTTCCCGTGTTGTGGCAGATCGTCGGCACCTCTGGGGCGTGATGTTGTGGGGTCCACGTGTGTCTCAATACTGAGCCTGCCGGTGGCGGATATGCCTTGGTTAGATGTTTGGTGAAGATTCGATGAAGGACCATGGTGTCCCAAGCAGTCGACGACTGCCCTCGTCCGTGATGGTGGTCGTCGTGAAGTGAAACCTTTGGATTCGTTGCGGGTGGACAGTGGGACCTCTCCCGCACATCGCGTCCGAAGAGTTCAGGGCAGACGGAAGGTCATCGGGGCAGTCGAATTCGGGATCAAATCAGTGATCGGAGCTTGTGGCATGACTGGTGAATCGTCGTAGGCGCAAACTGTTCGTGACGACGAAGATGGAGCTGAAAGCCATGGCAGCGCCGGCGATCAGCGGGTTCAACAACCCCAGCGCCGCCAGAGGCAACGCCGCCACGTTGTAGGCGAAGGCCCAGAAAAGGTTCCCTTTGATGGTTTTCAACGTCGAGCGCGACAGACGGATCGCATCTGCGGCGGAGCGCAGGTCGCCTCGGACAAGGGTGAGATCGGAGGCTTCGATGGCGACATCGCTGCCGGTGCCCATGGCCAGACCTAAGTCTGCTTGTGCCAGAGCAGCGGCGTCGTTGACACCGTCACCGACCATAGCGACTGTATACCCACGGCTTTGGAGGTCTTTGACGGCGCTTACTTTGTCCGCGGGCAAGACTTCGGCGATGACATCGGCGGCTTCGATCCCCACTTGTTTTGCGACGGCGACGGCGGCGCGAGCATTATCGCCGGTCAACAGGATGGGACGTAGTCCCAAGGTTCGGAATGCAGTGATGGCCTCTTTCGAGGTGTCCTTGACAGTGTCCGAAACGACCACGATTCCGCGGATCGAACCGTCCCACGCAACCCACACCGGGGACTTTCCGTCGGCTTCCGCGTCGTGTGCGGCCACTTCCAGATTCTTGGGTGCGACGAGAGACCAGTCCTGCTCTAACCAGGTTCGCCGACCTATAGCAACGGCTCGGCCGTCTACGACACCGGAGACGCCTCGGCCGTCGTGGTTGGAGAAACCTTCGATTCTCGGCAACGGCCGGCCGTCAGCCCGAGCTGCAAGAGTGATGGCCTGCGCGATCGGGTGTTCGGAGCCGTCCTCCAACGCTCCTGCGACAAAAAGTAATTCGTCGATATTCTCGCCATCTGCGCCGACTGTCGAATCGACACTCATGCGCCCGGTGGTGACGGTCCCGGTCTTGTCGAGCACGATGGTGTCGACCTGACGGGTGGATTCGAGAACCTGGGGGCCTTTGATGAGAATCCCCAACTGGGCGCCGCGGCCCGTTCCGACCATCAGCGCCGTCGGTGTTGCCAACCCCAATGCACAGGGGCACGCGATGATCAGCACGGCAACGGCGGCGGTGAACGCCGTCACCATCGAGTGACCGGTCAAAAGCCACGCACCCAACGTCATCAGTGAGAGAACGATGACGACCGGGACGAAGATTCCGGAGATGCGGTCGGCGAGACGTTGGACCTGAGCCTTGCCGTTCTGTGCATCTTCGACCAGTCGTGCCATCTGAGCGAGCTGAGTGTCGGCGCCGATACGAGTTGCTCGAACGAGGAGTCGCCCTCCAGCGTTGACGGTGGCGCCGACAACGGCGTCGCCAGGGCGCACTTCGACTGGCACGGATTCGCCGGTCAGCATGGAGGCGTCCACCGCAGATGTGCCGTCGGTGACGATGCCGTCGGTCGCGATCTTTTCGCCGGGGCGTACGACGAAGATGTCACCGACCACCAATTGTTCGGTGGGAATTCGGATCTCGGTGTGTTCCCTCAACACCGCTACGTCTTTGGCTCCCATGTCCATCAGTGCGCGTAGGGCTGCACCCGACTGCTTCTTGGCGCGGGCTTCGAAATATCGCCCCGCCAGTATGAAGACGGTGACCGCAGCAGCGACTTCCAGATAGATGTGGTCCGCTCCGCCCTCCTGCTGTGGGAACAGGCTGAACTCCATCTTCATGCCGGCCATTCCGGCATGACCGAAGAACAACGCCCACAGTGACCACAGGTAGGCCGCCGACACCCCCACCGAGATCAGAGTGTCCATTGTTGCCGCGCCGTGTCGGGCATTCGTCAGTGCAGCGCGGTGGAAGGGGAGTGCGCCCCAGACGACGACGGGAGATGCGAGCGTCAAGGCCAGCCACTGCCAGTTCGTGAACTGCAATGGCGGGATCATCGACAATGCGACCACAGGCACAGTCAATGCGAGCGAGACGAGCAGTCGGGTCCGCAGTTGCGAAGCCTCGTCCTGGATTCGGGCGTCCACCCCGTCGGTAGTGCCGACCTCTCCGGACGAGCCCTTGGGGGCAGGCAAGGTGGCGGTGTATCCCGTTGCCTCGACGGTGGAGATCAAGTCTTCAGGTGCTACCGCACCCGTGAAATCGACCTTCGCCTTTTCGGTCGCGTAGTTCACTGTCGCGGTGACGCCGTCGATCTTGTTGAGCTTCTTTTCGATTCGCGCGGCGCAGGAGGCGCAGGTCATGCCGCCGATGACCAGTTCGACACTGTGTGCGGACTCGGCAGCGACGGTCGTGTTGTCCAGGGTGCTCATCAGATGTACCTCTCCTGACCTGCCTACGCTGGCGGTGTGGGCGCCCGGTCAGATGTTCGCGAGATGATAGTTGCCGGCTTCGTCGAGCGCGGCAGTTACTTGTTCCTCGGTCAGTGGCGCTGAAGCTGTGACGGTCACGGTGGAGACTCCTCCGGCGACGAGATCGATCTCGACCTCGCTCACTCCGGGGAGGGCGCGCAGCTCGTCCGTGACGGCGCCGACGCAATGCCCGCAGGTGAGGCCGGTGACCGCGAACGTGTTGTTGGTTGCAGACATGATGTCCTCCGTAGGGGTGGGCGCGGATGTCGTGGGTGATTTCTTCGTCGAGTTGCATCCACAGCCGCGTTGCGTCTTATCGAGTAGATTCGGCTGCGAGTTAGTCTGACCGCTCATGATTCCCTTCCCGTCTGGTACCCCAGGGGGGTACCTGTTTCTACTATACTCGCGTTAGGAGAAGGTGAGTCAAGGCTGCGCCTCGACTACTTCCGTCGGACATTTGGTCGGATTCTCCCTCGTGTATTCGCCCGCGCAGAGAACGTCGAATTTCGAGCGCCCGTGGAGTGTCGCCAGGTGTACACCGGAGCCATGGGCAGTTGCGCCGTTCGCGGGATTTCGATCCCAGTCCAGCGGCAGGGCAGAGGCCGGGGATTCCGGGACGCTGACCCGATGCCGGGGCGGCCACAATCTCACCTCGCCGAACGGGGTAGGAAGAGGCATCGAATGAGATGCCGGCCCAATCAGGTCGCGCCTCCCGTGCTGGTGTGATCGTGTGTTCGGACGTCTCCACGTGTCAGACGATGTAGCCCAAGCGGGTCATCATACCCGACTCCTGGTGATATCCGTTGTGGCAGTGGAGCATCCAGTCGCCCGGGTTGTCGGCGATGAGATCGACAGCGACAGATTCCATCGGACGAACGATGACTGTGTCCTTACGAGGGCCGACACCGCCGTCACCTTTGACCACTTGGAACGTATGCCCGTGCAGATGCATGGGATGCCACATCATCGTCATGTTGGTGAACGTGAGCCGGGCTCGGTCCCCTTCTTTGACGGTCAGAGGTTCGGTTTGGTCGTAGTTCCGACCGTTGATCGTCCATTGGTAGCTCATCATGTCCCCCCCGAGGTCTGCCACGAGATCGACACCGGTGCCATCGCTTCGCGGCAGAACGACACTTTCGGCTGCAGTGAACGACTCGACCGTGCCCACTCGACCTGCCAATTCCCGAGGGAGGAACGACGCGTCGGGCGCAGCGCCCGAGCCTGTACGCAGCAGCGTCCGAGCCTGAGCGTTCTTACCCTCGGCCGCGGCGACGAGCGGGAATACACCGTCCTTGACCGTGACGATCACGTCGTAGCGCTCACCCATGCCGAGGAGAAGCGCATCGACTTCTGTCGGTACGACCGGAAAACCGTCCGTATGGGTCACGGACATCACGTGATCGGCAAGGGCGACTCGAAAAGCGGTATCCGCACCCGCGTTGATGATGCGAATACGCACACGCTGACCGGGAGCGGCCGAGAAAGTTGTCGGTGCAGAAGCTATCCGCCCGTTGATCAGATAGTACGGATAGCTGACGTCACCCGCGTCCCCACCGAGCAGAGCGCTTGATTCTACCGAGTTAGGGCCACCCGAGGTGGCGGGCAGCGTGGTTTCGGCCGACCCGTGGTTCATTCCACCCATGCCAGGCATGTTGCCCATCCCGGATCCGCCCATCGAACCCATGCCGTTTCCGGACTGAAGGTCGGAGAGGATCTGTTGCGGACTCGTGCCGACTCCATCCGTCCAGTCGTCGAGAACCACGATCCATTCGGCGTCGTAGTCGACGGGCTCGCGGGGGTCGTCGACGACGATGGGGAGATACAGGCCGTAGTCGGTGTCGAGACCGACATGCGGGTGAGCCCAATACGTTCCCGAATGAGGTACTGAGAACCGGTATGTGAAGTTCTGCCCCGATTCGATGTTCGGGCTTGCCGGCATGGCGCCGTCCATGTCGTTGCGAAGCGCGATGCCGTGCCAATGCACCGATGTCTGATGATCGAGTCCGTTGTTGACGGTGATCGCCAACTCGTCACCGACATTCGCGCGAATCAACGGACCGGGAACACTGTCGCCGTATGCCAGAGTGCGCACCGTGATGCCGCCGAGATCGATATCGGCACCCTGCGGATTGAGCGTGTAGTCCACGGTGCGACCGGTATGCGGGCGCGCTGCCTCAGCGGACGTGATGGCATTCTTGTCGAACGGCGGGGGGTTCGGGTTGGACGATCCGCTGGTGGTGCATGCGGTCAACGCCAGGCCACCCGCCCCCGCCGCCGTGGCGGCGAGAAACGTACGTCGACTGAAAGCCGATCCTGTGAACGGCGCAATAGCCATGATTGTGATTGTCCTTGTCTAGTCGTTGTGGAGAAACGGAACTGATACGCCACCGAGCCCGGGGCGCGCGTGCGGCAGAGGTCAACGACTCTCGTGTCGACGAGAGGATCGATCCAAAGCTTCACTGCGGGAGCGATACTCGTCATCGTCGATCTCGCCGCGGGCGTAGCGCTCATCCAACAGATGCTGCGCATTCGTACCACGGAGTTCGCTGCGGGTACTGCGCCTGGGACGAAACAAAGCAAGTAGGGCCGCAATGACCAACCCCCAAAATGCGATCATCGCCAGCGCCATCAGAATCCAGCTGACCCAACCCATTCCATAACCCGAATTCTCGCTCCACCACATCATGTCCGTTCACTCTCCTCACCTTCGACAGTGCTCGCCGAACCCTCTGGGATCGGTGTGCTTTCTATGAAGATTCGCTGAAGAGGTGACCGCATACCGTGTATCGCGTGCGCAGCGGCGACTGAGCAGTCCACGATGGTGGCATGGACAGTACGTCAACACGGTCAACCGACGGGTACGCAGGTTTTCGGGCACTGGTCGTCGACGACGAACGCCCACTGGCCTCGATCATCTCGAGTTACCTCGAACGAGAGTCATTCGAGGTGAGTGTGGCCTACAACGGTTTCGACGCTCTCGCCCTGGCACGTGAGGTCGATCCTGATGTGGTGGTCCTCGATCTCGGGTTGCCCGGTATCGACGGCATCGAGGTATGCCGGGAACTTCGTACATTTTCGGATGCATACGTGGTGATGCTGACTGCTCGCAGTGAGGAAGTGGACACCATCGTCGGGCTTTCTGTCGGTGCCGATGATTACATGAGCAAGCCGTTCAGCCCCCGAGAGTTGGTAGCGAGGATCCGCGCGATGATGCGCAGACCCCGCAGCGGAGTCGCGCACGGTACAACTGCGAGAGCGGTAACCCGAGACGAGGAGAGTCCGCCAATGACGTTCGGGGTGCTCAGGATCGACGTTGCCGGGCGAGAGGTCTCGGTCGCCGAGAAACCGGTTCTGCTGACTCGGACGGAATTCGACGTGTTGGCGGCATTGGCCGCTCGGCCGGGGATGGCGTTCAGCCGTCGGCAACTGATCGAAGCAGTGTGGGGTCCTGCGTGGACGGGGAACGAACATCTTGTCGATGTTCATATCGGTCATCTGCGCCGCAAACTCGGCGATGATCCCGCCGCGCCTTTGTATGTCAATACCGTGCGCGGCATCGGGTACCGAATGGGTTCCGGAAAATGACTACCCTGGAAGAACTTTCGTCTCATCAGGGGCGTACCCGCCGAGGACTCGGTGTCGGCGTGCGTTTGTTGATGGCCCAAACGCTGGTCTTGGTGGCAGGAGCGGCCACCTCATGGGTCGTTGCAGTCACTGTCGGTCCGAGTTTGTTCCGCGAGCATCTGCGCCGCGCGGGCGTGCCTCCGATGTCTGAGGAGCAAATGCATGCCGAGCAGGCATATCGCTCGGCAACTGCGGTCTCGTTGTCCGTGGCGATCGGCGCAGCTGCGTTGTGCGCGCTGGCTGTGACCTGGTATCTCAGTCGTCGGCTGCAGCGGTCGGTGACTGCGGTGTCAACTGCCGCCACGGCAGTCTCGGCGGGAAACTACGCGGCCAGAGTCCCGCCGCCGCAGCTCGGTGACGACTTCGACGCACTTGCGACGGCCTTCAACGAAATGGCGGTCCGTCTCGAGTCTGCCGAGTCGATGCGTCGACGGTTGCTGGCAGATCTCGCGCACGAGATCCGGACGCCGGTAGCTGTTCTCGAAGCATTCATGGAAGCGCTCGAAGACGGAGTGGAAGCTCTCGATGATCACACCATTGCGATGCTCAGAGATCAGACCCGACGTCTGGCACGGTTTTCCGGCGACGTCTCGGCGCTGTCCGATGCCGAGACGAATCGAGCTGCAATCGAACCGACATGGACCAGACCTGAGGTACTGGTGAGCTCAGCGGTAGCGGCGCACGAAGAACGATACGACACGAAAGCAGTCATTCTGAGCGTGGACGTCCCCGGAAATCTGCCGTCGGTGTGGCTGGACCCGGAGCGCATAGGGCAAGTGTTGAGCAATCTGCTCGACAACGCACTGCGCCACAGTCGATCACAGAGCACAGTGAAGGTGCGGGGACGGGTGAAAGGGGATCGGTTCATCCTCACACTCACCGACGAAGGCGATGGAGTCGCCGCCGAGCACCTCCCCTATCTGTTCGAGCGTTTCTATCGCGCCGACGCAGCACGCGATCGTGCTCACGGAGGGGCAGGGATCGGACTGTCCATCGCGAAAGCACTCGTCGAAGCACACGGTGGACAGATCACCGCCGCGAGTGACGGAGCCGGGCAAGGCACCACCTTCGTTATCGCGTTGCCAGTACATCGTCCGAAAGGGCGGCACATCGACTGCCGGGGAACTGTCGATGCGTGACATTCGACGCGACATTCGAGGTAATGGAAACGCTCCGGGAACACCCACTCACCCCGCCGCTACCGGCACACCTGGTCAAGAACTCGTGAGGTGAACCGATCAATGACGATTCAAGAGACCAGAGCGCAGAGGTGACCCGGCCCGGGGACTTACACTTCGATCGCTGTGACGTAGGCACTCGCGCACACCGAACCCGAGACCAGGAACCAACTACTCAGGCTCTCCCCTGAACTGTGATACCGCACGGTCACGTCGTTTCCCGCGGTGATGGGAGAGCGATATTCGAGAATCGCTCGGTAGGGGAGTGGATTTCGGGGTCCGGCCCAATCTCTGATCAGGTCTTCGACAGGCTGCCAATACGTGGCGTTGTTGACGTGGTTGAACGGATCGATATCGCTCGATCGTAAGACGAATGTCGTTTCCTCCCCATCGCCCGGATGAGCGGTGTGCCAGGGTTTCCACTTCAATCGGTGATCGTTGGCGGTCGAACCGAGTCCGGCCATGAAACTCTCTTCGATCCTGGAAGGCATCCCGTTGACCGGATTGAGATTTATCCAGAATCCTTCGGTCTCGATCAAGCCGCCGCCGTCGGATTCGATGCGGACACGCATCGTGCACCACCTGCTCGACAACCCCGAGCACCATCTGCGCATGCGCACACGAGCCGGCCAGCTGACCGGACGAATGACATCGATGACTGTGCGGCGCACGACCCACACCGGGTGGGCAGCCGCTGCGCCGCTCGCATCGAGATCGTCGAAACCGATGTCCTGCAGATAACGTGCAACGCCATCGAGTCGCACCGTCCCGGAGACGTCGATATCTCCCGTCCGTACCGGCCGAGAGGTTTCGAACACCGCGCCATTGGTCGGCAAATCCACCAGGCGGTGGTTGCGCATCGCGTCAGCTTCCATTTTGCAGATCCCTTAGATGTGATTGTTCGCTTCGATACTTTGCACACCCTTGCTGCAACGTAGTGCGATCCCTACGCCCAGTCCCGCATCAGCCGCCGGGTCTGCCGCAGTCGTACCCAGTAGTCCGTGCCCGGTCTCCGAACATGGTGAACAAGGAGCCTATCCAGTCTCGCAAACTACTACACTGTCCGCGCGATTGCCGGTTGACGTTCGATGTCCTTTCCAGGTCCTTCTTGAGTGTGCCCAAGATCGTTGCGGCACCATGGAATTCCCATATTCCTCGGCTCGGCCTCGAAGCGCCTCGTCTCGCCGCAGTGCCCACCCGCGCGTTCGCGCTCGACCTCTACCTACTATCCAGGTTCGTAGTTCAGCTACTATCGACCTTAGTAGTTCGGTGGGCATCCGCGCCAACCGAGAGATTGGGGCGACGGTGAGCAAAAAATCAACCAAAACCCGCGCGAAACAGCGGTCTACGACGCAGAGTCGAGCCCGACGCGCCACGTCACCGAAGCGGAACCCCACTTCACGACCGCACGACGAAGTCGGCACAACACCCCGTGCTAGGCCCAGTCCGGCCGGTAGTGCCGTGGAAGAACTGGCCGCAGCGGCCGCAGCGGCGTATCTGAGTAAAGCAGCGCCGACGCCAGCCTCGGCCTTGGCTCAAGCACCGCCGGCGCCGGCCATCGCCGAAAAGGCGATGCCCACCAAGCCATCGGGCACTGAACGCGTTGCCCGGCCATTGGGTGACGACGAGTCGACCGCTGCAACGGAACTCGCTGCGCCCGGCGGTGGGTGCGCTGAAGCGTTCACGCAGATAGAACCACAGGGGCTCGCAGCAACGTACTGGGGAGAATCGCCCGAGGTTACTTCCGATCTGTCGATTCTGTTCCGAGGAGCCCGCAACAGCCCGGGCAGCGAACCGGAACGTTTCGAGAGGGTCACCCACGTCAACGGTGTTCCAGCGGGGGAACGCTTCGCGGTGACTGCGAGAATCCGCGGAATCGCCACTGGTAGTTGGACTGTCAGTGCCGAGCGCATCGAAACTCCGGACGACACCACCGGGCAGTTCGACATCGCAGCTCCGCAGACCGCCACGGCCTGGACTACCGCAGCGCCATTGGTGCACGGGCCCGGCGTGCGACTCTGGACGTGGCCGCTGTTGGTCGGTTTGGGTGCAGTGTTCGCCATCGTCATGCAGGCACTGCTCTTGACCCGTATGAGCGAGAACGCCACTGCGGCAGTTCTCATTTCGATCCTCGGCTGCCTTCTCGGCTACGTGGGTGCGAAGCTCTGGTACTTGGCACTTCACCGCCAGAGCCTTCGAAAATTCGTCTCTGCCGGCGCATGCATACAAGGATTTTTGGTGGTGTCGCTCGCGGTATTGGTGCTCGGCGGAGCAGCCTTCGGTCTGGGCGTCGGTGTGTTACTGGACATGACAACGCCCGGGTTGTTTCTCGGGATTGCGATCGGGCGCCCGGGATGCTTTTTGACAGGATGCTGTTCGGGTCGACCTACCAGGTCGAGATGGGGAATGTGGGCTTCGGACCGGACTCTCGCGGTGCGCCGAATCCCCGTGCAACTGATCGAAGCGTTCGCAGGCTTGATCATCGGCCTCGCGACACTGATTTTCGTCCTCTACGGCACCGAAACGCCCTATGACGGAGCAGTATTCGTTGTCGCCGCGGCTATCTACACGTGGGTCCGTCAAGGGTTGTTCCCCTATCGTGCGGACCCTCATACACGGCGCGGGCGGCTTCTGACCAGCGCGGCATGCGGAATTGTCATCGTCGCGACGATTCTGCTGGGCGTGGTGTGATCGTGACCCAGAGTAGTAGCCTTTTGCGCTTTTCTGCCGATGCCACGTGCGCAGAAGGTGAGTCTCACGAAAATTGGGATGGCCACGAATCAAGTTTCGCGCGGGATCTGGCCAATTCGATTGGCGCCGCGTTCGGTGCATGAGGCCGGTTCAGTTCGAGGAGGGGGTGAACCGGCCTTGAGCACTGGCCCCCTGCGGGCCGGACTCCTTGTTCGTCCACGACCCGGTTTCGCACTGTTTCAAGCACCTGCTGCGCATGAAGCCATCGCCATCGCACCCAGTAGCGCCAGAAGAGGCGCCGCAGGTAGGACGATCGCCGTTCCGCAGGCAGCAAGGGTGCGGAGGTAGCGAATGGGCGCCGGGTGGTGGGTGCGGTGGGAGGACAGACGATCAAGTCGCAACGCCAGGCAATCCTGCGCTATTCCCAGAGCCGCCACGGGCACCTCGTGAGGTGTCATACTGCAGAGTGCGCGGTGCACGGATTCGCGCCCATGCTGACGAACGGCTCGGGAGTCGGCTTCGATTTCCACCAACGCACGGACCAATGGGGGCGAAGATCGCATGATCGGAAGCCACGGAAACGCGTAGGCGAGCGTTTGAGCTGCGCTGACGAGCAGATGGTGCCGCCCCGTGATGTGTGCTCGTTCATGTGCGAGTACTGCAGCAAGAGCCTCGGTGTCGAGTTGATCTCTCAATCCGTCGCTCGCAACTACAAGCGCGGGGCGCCCAGCGATACTGTAGGCGAAGGGCACAGAAACCGGGAGCCAGAGCAGTGACGAGGACCGTGCACCCCCCAGAATGCGCAGCAACCCGAGGTGCTGCTGGTGTAGCTCGCGGCGAGTGCGGGAGAAGCTGAACAGATGGACGGTGCCTCGCACCGCCCCGATGACCAGGGCTGACCCACCGAGTACACCCACCGCCGTCTCGAGCCTGGCCGGCGCGTCGTCGTGAAGGGCGAGCCAACAGCTGTGGGCGAATTCGATCAGCGACGAGACACCACCGTGACTGGGTAAAAGGCTCAAGATCACCGGGACACTGATACTCACTACAGTTCCGAGTGCCAGAGCGCCCCACAAGACGAGGACGACATGCGGATCAACGCCGCGACGCATCATCGATCCGAGGAACAGCGGGGAGAGTGCGGCAACGAGAAGGCCACCGACCGCCCACGCGAGGACGGCTGTCACTTCTTGCCTCGTTCACGCAATCCACGCGCCAGGATCTTCGATTCGACGTCGGATGTCCCGCGAACAAAATGCAACAGGACCCCGGTCGGGTCTCCGGTGGATTCGAGAAGTGCGCGCAACCCGTCAGCTGCCGCTTCCTCGCGGCTTCGCGTGGCTTCGTACCAGTACGCGCGCCCGTTTCGCTGACGATGCACCCAACCTTTGCGATGAAGATTGTCCATGACGGTCATCACCGTCGTGTACGCCGGTTCACGGTCGTCATCGAGGCCGTCGATGACGTCGCGCACACGGACCGGTTCGGTGGAGCGCCACAGCACATCCATCACCAGCGCCTCGAGCTCTCCCAGACCTTGCATTTTTCCTCCTCGTAGAGCTGCATTCGTCACCGCACCGTGCGAGTGCCCAACCTGCAACCTCCGTCGCTTTCGTACGGGGCCCAACCAGCGCTGTCGGTGATTCGTCGGTCACAGTGATGTGGGACCGCTCGATGAGGGTGTCGTGTCGACTCTGCACGCTGGAGGTTGCCGAGACGGCGAACCGAAGCCCTGTAGAAATACTATCTGTTCTGCTTCCCGTCGCCGCCCCGATACGGCGGCGGTGTCTGGCGACCTCCTCCCGTGACGATCTGCCGAACCCCTGTCAGCTCTGACAGTGTCAAAAGGTTTATCCAGCACTTTCGCGTCGACTACGGGAGAACGTCTCGCGCGGAGCTTCTGTTTGCGATTCAGCATCGTTTGCCGGCAGGGCGACAGGTCTTACAGCGCGCTGCCTTCCGACCATCGGTCCCACGGCACACTCCAGTCGCCGTTCTGCCACAATTCGAGAGGGGCGCCGCCGGTATTGCGTATCTCCACGACATCTCCGGGAAGCGAAAAATCATAGAACCATTGAGCATTGGCGCGACTGAGGTTCAAGCAGCCGTGTGAAACATTGGTATTGCCTTGCGCCCAGACTGTGTCTTCGAGTTCGTGAAGGTAAATTCCGTCGGTGCTTATTCGGGTGGCGTAGTTGATTTTTTCCTTGTACCCCAGCCGGGAATTGACGGGAAGTCCGTAGGTCGACGAGTCCATGATCACGGGGTTGGCCTGATCGAGGACGGTGTAAATGCCTGGTTGGGTCCAGAAGGAGATCGTTTGGCCGTTGACGAGCTCGGTTCCTCCCATGCCCATCGATGTCGGCATAGTGCGCACAGTTTTGCCGTTGCTCGTGACCGTCACTTGCTTGGTCGTATCGTCGGCGACGGCGATATGCGAGTCGCCGATGGTGAATGCAGTCGTGGCGTCTTCCTGTCCGAACAGTCCGCCACCGAGCGGGACGCCGAAGACCGCAGCCCGGACCGTGACCTCGGTGCCGGGGGGATAGTACGCACGAGGTCGCCAGTGAACATTCTGGTCATCCACCCAGTACCACGAGCCTTCGAGCGGCACCGACGTTTGCACAGTCAGGCTTTTCTCCGCCGCTGCACGATCGAGGATCGGCTCGTCGAAATGCGTGACAATAACGATCCCTACCCCGAAAGTGCCACCATCTGTGAGGAGGTTACCCCCGGCCGTCACGAAGGATGGTTTGGTCAGGTTCCGCGGCTTGACTGTGGAGAAGGTGCTGGACTGATCGAGACGTGAGCCATCGTTTTGGGTGGCTGACGCTGTCATCGTGTAGGTCTTCCCGTAGTCCAAGGACGCGCCGGGTTTCCACACCTGCCGGTCAGGGGTGAAGATGCCATCGACCACAGCCCCGCCCACTTCGGTGAGCACTACCGAGTCGAGCCTCCCGCCAACAGATTCCACCGTGACCGGATCAAGGGGGTTGACGGTATCTGTCCCCCCGGAAGGAGTCATCACCAGCGCGGAGACAGGAGAGTCGTTCTCGGCGGGCGCACCCGTGTCACTCGGTGCGGACTGCGGTGCTGTGGAGGTGCATCCTGTCAGCGTTGCGACCATAAGGACAAGGACGACTAACCCTGTATGCCGTGTTGAGGCCATAATTGTTCCTTCACGTCAGTGGGTGGGGAGCGCCGACGAAGACAGTGATTCGCAAGGGACGCAAGTAATCAGATGGAAGATCAGAGCGGACAACGAGAAGAGAGGCTTCGACGGACAGGCCTAGCCACTCGCCAGTTTCCGGATCAGTTCTGTTGCAAAAGTGCTTGCATCGCGGTGATCTCGGACTGCTGTGCGGCGATGATATCGGTAGCCAATTGCTTGGCGTCGGCGTTGTCGCCATCGGATAGTTCCGATTGGGCCGTCGCGATCGCGCCGGAGTGATGTTCGATCATCATCTTCAGCCACGCGGTGTCGAAGTCCCCATCGCGCAGCCCCTCCAATTGAGCGATCTGCTGCTGGGACATCATTCCTGAATCAACCCCGCCGTGGTCCATTCCATCCATGGAGTCCACAGGGGAGGTGGCGTCGGACGTAGGTTGACCCCATTGTTCGATGAGCGCTGCAATCTGATCCATTTCGGGCCCGCGAGCGGTTTGGATCGAAGCGGCGAGTTCGAGTATTCGAGGATTGGTGGTGCGACTGTCAACCATCTTTGCAATCTCGACGGCCTGTGCGTGATGTGGATACATCATCGCGACGAACTGCATATCCGCGCTGTTGGCGCCGTTGGGCTGCGAGGCCGCGGAGGAGTTGGACATGTTTCCGCTGTCGTTGCTCGACATTTGGCTCATGTCATGGCCGCCGCAGCCGGCGATCAGCATCAGACCGGCGGCAGACCCCGCTGAGACTGCGATACGTGTGGAAACAGCACGTGTAAGCATCATATTTTTCTCCTGGAATGTGTTGTTGTGCAAAAAATTCTTCTGGGGAGGGGCCGTCGACTCGGATGGTCAGTAGTTCCGCTATGAGCGTCTGTCGTATCCGCAGCGCCGACAGTTGGTTGTGTAGGGGCAAGGTGTCGTGCACGATGCACGTCTGCGGCAACAGGGGAACGTGCAACCCTCCACTCACGCGTGCCGGTATGATCCTTGTCTTCGCGCTCGATGACGACTGTCGCGGTGATCAGCGTGGTGTCGTGCGCGCCGGGCAGGACCAGCGAGGTGACGGTGGAACCTGCAATCAGAAGGTTGCGGTGATCAAGACAAGCGACAGCAGGGGATGAGTGGTTGAACAGACTGCAGGCCAGAGCCACCGCTACCGGTTCGTCACCCTGCGTATGCCGTAGGAATTTCGAAGGCCTGGGCGCGGCCAGTGCGCGGGTGCGACAGAACTGGCAGGGGTGAATGAACGAGTAAGGGGAGATCATCGCAGCTTCCGTTCCTATTGCACGGTGACAGTTCACTGGACGTGAATATCTCGTCAGTTCTCCCCCATCAGTTCACTTCGGGGTAGACGAAGGTGCGGGTGATGAGATGTTTTGCATCGCTTAGTGTTTCGGAAACTATTCGTCCAGTTTGGTCGAGGTCGAGCAGTACGTTCATACCCGCAGCCGGATAGCCCAATGCCAGACGGAGTTGCCGTCCGGCGCTGGGTAAGCGCACCGCGATGGGCGCAGTCCCGTCCGCATACGGCTCCTGGGCGAGGAAGAACTCGCTGGACAGACTTAGTTGCTGAGGTTCGGGTCCGACGTTTGCGGCATCACTGGTCACCGATTCGTAAAAGGTCAGATTCTTCTGAGTGCGGGTGATATCTACGGCTCGAGCGAGATCGGTGTCCCCGGACTGAACAGGCCATGGAATTAACATGCTGACCGTCCCGCCCAGCCACCCTGTCGCCGCGGCCTCGAGCGTGAGCATGCTTTCACCCAGTGGCCAATCGGCTTGCGCCACGAAGCATCCGGATCCGCACCCGCGCAAGGGAAGGGAAGTGTTCTGCCCGCTCGCCCGCAGTGCGCCGATCAAGGTGTATTCCTGGTCCGGTTCCTGAGCGTAGTAGTCGACGCGGCGCGGAGTCGACAGTCGAACCACCAGCTGCCCTTCGCTGGCGGCGACGCTCACCCCAATCTGTCCAGCCAATGTTCCCAGCGGCAGAACCGGACCGATGGCTGCAGGTGGTCCCGGCTGGGCGGGTGAATTGGCAGGCGCCGTCGAGACTAATGCAGCACTGATGGCGAGCACGGAGATCAGGAGGATGCTCTCGATACGAATCTGATTGCGCAGTTTGCCCACTTGTTCAGTTCTGCGCATCGTCCGCCGTGCAGATATCGCCACACCCGAGGCGGCGATGACGAAGAGTAGTTTGACCGTCAGAAGTTGCCCGTACGGGGTGGAAAACATTGCGGCAACGGGGATCAGCAACAATGCCGAGATCGTACCGGTGGTCACGACGACGATGAAGGTCCACAGCGCAAGTCGTGTGTAACCGGCCACGACCCACCGAACCGGGGCATGCTGACCCCGCCACGCGAATGCAGTGCGAACCGTGTGGAGCAAAGCGCCGACCCAGATTGCCGCTGCCGCGAGATGAACGGCGGTGAGAAACGCGCCCCATCCGGGAGCGACGACGTTTGCGTGCGAGCGCAGCCCTTCGGCGGCAATGACCAGCAGAAGGGCTGCGCTCGCAAGTCTGGGGCTCCCCGCGGCTTTCAGCGCCAAGGCCAACATGAGCCCACACGTCTCTACGAGCAAGATGATGCCCGCACGTTCTTGCCATAGCGCAGCAACGCTGGACGAAGCGGCGAGCGAAACCATAAGGCCTGCAACACCTACCAAAGCAATACAAGCGCCGGCCGGAAACCAGGTGCGCAACTTCTTCAACGAAGGGTTCTCGGCGTGCGGTACAGACGACAATCTCTCCGCGACAAGTGTCCCGAGCGCGAGGGCGAACCCGACGAACAGCAGCCACCGGAGCACGGTTTCCGTCCACGAGGTCGAGGCGCTGTCGTCGCCACCGCCGCTGTCGGTCAAAGCGAGGCCGACGGCAAACCGAAAGTCTTCCTCGACGAGGTCACCATCTGCGCCGATCACTTGCCACCGGACGGTGTAGGTGCCCGGCGACGGAGCATCCGAGAGCCGGGAAGTGATTGCACGGCCACCTTTGGACGACTCTGCTGCCTCCATCGGGCTCTCACGGCCTGCGCCGTCCAGGACTTTGATCGCATCGGTCCCGGCGGTGACTTGTTCGTTGAAGATCAGGGTGATGGCTTGCGGAGGCTCGGAAACGGCAGTCTCCGAGCCAGGTTCGGTAAAGAGCAGCGTGGGGTGAGCGTTGGCGATGCCGGCGCCCAGAACCACAAGGACTCCCGCAACGAGCACAAGTGTGATGCTCTGGAACATTCGAACGAACAACGACATGTTCAGGTCAGTTCAAGGCATACAGAGACTGAGAAGTCGCCGCGTACGCGCTGTCGTAACTCGCCGCAGTCAACGCTTCGACTGCTCCGACATTAGCGCGCTTCTCCCAGCCTTTTCCCTCCCTGCTCCGCCAGGCGAATCCATCTTGATCGACCCCCCACAGTGCATCCGAGGAGCCCGCGATCAGCACCATGGACGGCGCTCCAGCGAACTTTGTGAAGGTGCGCCCGTCGTCGCTGCTGTACTGCAGCCCTGACGAGGTGACAGCCCATGTCCCACTCTCGGTGAGAGCGAGGGACGCCACACCCAGGGCACCGCCGGATTCCCACGACTTTCCCTGATCCTTCGACACCGTGACACCTCTGGCCCCGTCGAAGCCGACGAGTGTCGTGCCATCTGTAACCAGAGAATGAAAGTCGACCTGTCCCGCGAGCGAGCTATCCGTCCAGGTTCGGCCGCCGTCGTTGCTGGTGCGTAGGCCAAGTGGGTTGGCTGCGGTACTGGACGGTCCCGGGTGCCCTGAGGAAAAGAGCGTGTCACTGCCCGCCACGCCCGCCAACCCCATCAAATCGTCGTCGGAATCACCCACTCGCACTGTGTCGCCCGAATCTCCGATCGCGAACAGTCCGCGATGCGTACCCGCCAAGATGGTGCCATCGGCGTTGATATGCAACCCGTGCAGATGGTCAAGTTCGGGTGTGAGCTCCACCCCTGGTATGGGCGGGACGATGGACTGGCCGGCCTTGTCGTCGTTTCCCTGCGTCGAACAAGCCGCAAGAGAAACGGCGATGAGAGCGGCGCCGACGAGCCCCACGATTGGGGACGTTCGCGCACGACGACTATTGGGCATCTGGGTGTCTCGTCCTGTATTCGAAGGGATGGCAACATTTCCGGGCGACTGGTACCTTATCTACTAAGATGCATAGTAGATGAGGGTGTTGGCTGGCTGCGAATTCACCCCCTGCAATGGTCTAGTGCAAGGGAAATGCTCGCCGTCGAAGCCCCTGATCTGATACGGCAGGGAGGTGCAATTGGTCTGGTCCCACGCACGGGTCGACGGGATGACGGCGCATCGCGTCATTGGTGGCGCAACCGGCGGTGGGCAGGAAGTTTGAACACAGGGCGGGTGCAGCGGTACTGCCTAGCCCTGGTGGCAGGAATGATTGAGAGTTCTTCTCGTGTGGTCACTTACCCGGAGATCTTGCAGTTGGCGAAGCGCCCATACAGACGGGATGCTGCTCAACGTGCCTTCGTGTGTGCCACTGCTGCACTACACCGTAGCCAGGGCAGGTCCAATCGATTGTCGCCCACCATGGAGACGACGTGATTTCGCGTCTGGCCCACTACGGGCGACGAGACCAGGGGAATCTCGTGGGCACAACTAATCCGGTTGGTCCAGGCCGTCGTGACTATGCGACCCACGGATACATCAGCGCAAAGGACTTGTACCTCAAACGCCTCAAGCGTATTGAGGGTCAGTCGCGAGGGCTGCAGCGAATGGTTGAAGAAGAAAGGTGCTGCATTGACATCCTTACCCAAATATCGGCGATGAAAAAAGCGCTGCATGCAGTAGCTATGGAATTGCTCGAAGACCATCTCAGTCATTGTGTCGTCGATGCCGCCGCAAGAGGGGGCGCCGAATCCGACGCCAAGATCAGGGAGGCCGCCGAGGCGATCAGACGGCTCGTGAATTCGTGAGGACCCTCCCATCTGATGTCCGAAACGATCTACTAGTCGGTGGGGCGGAATTTCGATGCCGTTTTATCGAAAGTCATTTACTTAGAATGTAGTTACGATCGAATCATGTTTTTTGAATGCGGGAGCGGGCGGCACATAGGGAAGCACTCCGCATGTTCCGTATTCCGGAGCGATTTCTGCTCGCCACAACCGGGATCCGAGGTCCTCGACGGGAATCGAGTTCATGATGAGCGCGTGCGGTGGCAGTCCCCACCGGGTGGGGATCGCCGAAGCATCATGGTGGCGCACCCGGGCTTATCGTGGGCCTGGGGTATCTGACGGTGATGGGCTCGTCGTGGTGGTGCTCGGTGTCGAGGATCCGTCACTTATGTACAGGGTGATGGTGGAGCCCGGAAGTGCCGCTCCCGACGGAGCTGTCGCGGTTGCTGTCCCTCTCGCGCTCGGACTTGACGTGAGGGAGACCGTCACTTTGAACCCGGCGTTCTGCAACAGAGATGTTGCGGCGGACTCGGTCATCCCGACCACGTCGGGTACCTGATCCCCGGCCGAACCGCGAACATATTTCTGGTCCAGCGGGGGTAGCGTGATGGGTCCGAAGTTGCTCGCGATCGGTCCCATCGCGTTGTACCACGTTCGGGCAGGTTCATTGCCGCCGTACAAATCGTCATTGGTGAACTCGTTTCGCTTGTGCACTGGCACCGACACTGAATTACTATCATGCATAGTAATTCATGTTCTCGTTCTTTCACCCCGCCGAACCCGGTACATGCCTCTGAAGAGTGCCGAAGCGGCGAGAGAAAGCACGATCGCAGACAACGCGAGTTCCGGAATCGAACCCACACGTGTTGCCAACGTGAGATCGGAGCGAACGGCGATCTCGTCGGTCAATGCTTGTGCTGTGAAGATCTCGCTCTGTTGACGCACCACACCCGCTGGCGTGATGATTGCGCTGACACCGCTGGTTGCTGCGATCAGCACACTGCGGCCGTGTTCGACCGCCCGCACCCGCGACATGGCCAGCTGCTGAAAGGTCATCTCGGTCCGGCCGAAGGTCGCGTTGTTGGTGGGAACCGCGATGACGGTGGCTCCTGCCTTGACGGACTCGGTCACCAGATCGTCGAAGGCCACCTCGTAACACGTGGCAACAGCTACCTGAATTCCGTTGAGGTCGACGACGCCGTTCCCGTTCCCGGCAACGAAATTGCCCGCAGAATCGGCATATGACGACACCGCACTAACGATCGATCGGAGCGGCAGGTACTCCCCGAAGGGCACAAGCTGCCGCTTGATGTGTTGCTGCCCAGGGCCGTCCGTCGGATCCCAGACCATGGCACTGTTGATCGATGTTCCTGGCTCGCCCTGCAGGACCGTACCGACCAGGATCGGGGCGCCGATAGAACGGGCTGCTCGGTCCAGTCGATCCGCCGCATCCCGATTCGTCAAAGGATCTATATCCGAAGCGTTTTCGGGCCAGATGACAAGTCGTGGCCGGGCTGCTCGGCCCGCTGTGACCTCAGCTGCGAGTTGTTCGGTGCGGGCAACATGATTGTCGAGCACCGCTCGGCGTTGGGCGTTGAAATCGAGGCCGAGTCGCGGCACGTTGCCCTGAACGACGGTCGCAGTGACGACCTCGTCAGGGGCGGCACCGGGAGAACCGGTCACCA
>NZ_JAANTF010000021.1:0-26924 GCF_011290655.1 Rhodococcus sp. D-46
GTGCGTGTCGGCGGTGTCATCGGCGTACCTCGCTGCCTGCAGATAACACCGTCGCCCACATATCCCGAATCCGTGGAAGGAAGCCCAGGATGATGTCAACGGCACTACCTACTAGCTACGGATTACACGTGGTCGCACTCAGCAACTCTTGGCAGGTCGGTGCTCAGAAACTCACCGAGCGTGAACGACGCAATCTCGCGAACGACCCCCGCAACCTCCTCGCCGTCGACGGGCCGGCAAACCAGAAGAAAAGTGACGGCGATGCCGCGACCTGGCTCCCACCCAACAAGGACTTCCGCTGCCGGTACGTCGCCACGCAGGTCGACGTGAAGTCCACCTACAACCTGTGGGTCACCCAGGCAGAGAAGGATGCCATCAACCGCGTACTGAGCACCTGTGCAACAAGCGAGCCCATGCCGTTCCTGGGATCGACCGGATCGTAACGGCACACTGTTTTCGTTGCATCATTGTGGTGGTCGCTGGCGCATGGTGAGTAATTCGGCGAGTTCGTTGACCGGCTCCCAGATCACTGGTTGGGGCACGTCCGGGGCGCTCTGCCACCGCATTCCGCCGGAGATCCACCGTTCGCGCCACTGTTCGTGTGTGCGCGATTGCCTGCTGTGGCGGTGCTGGTCGGCGCCGGAGGCCGCGTCGAAAGTGAACGCGCACGCTGGACACCTCTCGCCGGAACCCGAACCATCTCGGGCGTAAGGCCGCTCGCGTAATCCTGGGTATCCACACACTTGGCACCGATAAGTTCTGGTGGTGGAGGGGACGATGTCGACGACGACGCCCTTGCTGCTGAACTTGGTGGGGTAGTCGTCCTCGAGACGGTCAAGAGCGGTCCACTCCACCCCGGGCTCGATCTGGTGAAACCGGAAGGTGCCGCAATTGCTGCTGACGAAGATCATGCAGCGAACGGGAGTGGGTTCGGGCAGATCGTAGACAAGCTGGGCGAATTCGCGGGCGAACGCGATGCCTTGCTCGAGCAACGCGAGTTGATCGGATCGGGTGATGAACGGTCCCATCGACTCGACAGGAAGGCCGGAGGGAAGGAAGTCTTCGGCGACGGCATTCGGGGCGCGCAGTGGCACATAGTCTTCGAGGTGGAACGAACTGTCGTTGCACTCCCACCCGGTGTAGTCGAAGAAGTTTGCCGGCGGACTCGCGTCGTCGGCACGTGAGTCCGCCCAGACCAGAAGCTTTCCGCGACGTTCTATTCCGCGATTCAACTTCGCCCTGAGCTGCGGCGTCAGGCCGTCGGTGGGGTCGATCGCAGCGAACCCGACGCCGATACCCAGGAATGCTGCGGCGTTGTCGGTGATCCGAATAGTGAGCATGTCCTCATGCTTCCAGTGACCGCGGCCTTCCGCGGACAGGTGATCATGTGGTGCGGCGCACGTCGGGCCGAGCGCACTTGGGGTGAGCGTTACGGTCTGACGATGACTCCGATTGAAATCGACCTTCCGGATCCGGCTGCAGCACATCGGATGCTCGCGGGATGGGCGGCAGCGTACGCGGCAGTTTTCTCCTTCTCTGACCTCCATTCGACCTTCACCATCGAAAACAATCGAGTCACCTACCGCGACGGCGGCGGATCACACTTCGAATTCATTTCGCTTCCGGATGGTCGTGCTGTGATCTTCGGTTTCGACCGGCACAGCCCTGATCCTGCGTTGGAGGGCGGCAGCGCCGTCTTGTGCGATCACGGTGCCGAACCCTGGTGGCTCGAAACCGCCAGCAACGACGTAATCCTGAACTTCGCTTACGGATACGAGTCCGGGAGGTGGAGAGCTGTTGGCCATGATCCGACACGCGTTGTGCCTTTCGTCCTTGCACCGGGGTCGTCCGGGGAGCCGAATTCAGCGCTCTCATCTCTCGCGGACTTCCTCGAGCAGGCTTCGGAAGACCTTCTCGGGGAATCGGTACGCGGAGATGACACAACCCTCCGTGCGCTGCTCAATGCTGGATCGGACCTCGACGAGCTGACTCTGCGCGCAGCGCTGGTGGGGGAGTACGAATACCTGCAGGATGGGCTCGAAGCGGCAGCTTTGTTTCGGCTCCGCGACGCTCCGCGGTGACCGTCAACTCAACGCGGTCAGACGAATGTTGCCGTTAGCGTTGTGCGCCAATGGATGTGTGGTCAGACCGGCTCCAATAGTGACGGGTTGTTGTTGCGAGGGCTGTTCACTGCAGTCGAGACTTCGTAGGGTTCGAGATGCGGCTCCGGAACGGAGTTGATCATGGCCTGGACCTCGCTTTTGTCGGTGAGGTTCGGGTCGAGCCAGTGTTCCCAGAACGATTCGGGCAGGATCAGTGGCGAGCGTTCGTGTATGTGTCCCGTGGCATCGGAGGCTGGTCTCGTGAGGACGGTGCAGGTCCATATCCATTTGTTCGGATCATCTTCGGGCAGTTCAGGATCGGGCCACAATTCGTAGAGTCCGGCCATTGCAAGGATGTCGTCCTCGCCGTGAAGGAAGTATGGAATTTTCGACCCTGCTTCACTTTTCATCCATTCGTAGTATCCTGCGGCCGGGATGATGGCACGTCTCTTGGAAGCGCTACTTCTGAATGAGGGCTTGTCCGTGACGCTTTCACTGCGGGCGTTGATGAGCTTGGACGCCATCTTCCGGTCTTTTGCCCAGGCAGGGAGCAAGCCCCATTTGACCGTTCTGATCTGGCGCTGGGGCTCGGCGTCGGGTTCCTCATGTGGGGTTCGTTCGAGGATCACGCGGACGGGCTGAGTGGGTGCGACGTTGTACGACGGGGGCAGTTCGTCGCCGACAGTCTGCATCGTGTCGAAGAACGACTGCAATTCCTTATCTGAGCTTCGGTTGGCGTAGCGCCCGCACATGGCCTGACCTCCTCATCCTCGACTACTGCCTCTATTGAACAGCGTAGGACCGACACCCGCACAAGTCTTTCGATGTCACCCGGTGTGAGTAGTTACAGGGGCACTTTCTGCTACCGCCGATGAGTCGTCAATTTCACTGTCACGTCGCCATAGCTGCGGCCGCGAGGGCTGACAGTTCCGCCATCGGTTTCTCGACGGCATCGATCCACTCTTGTCCACCGGTGATCATCGTCTGTACCGATTCCCAATGCCGTCCGTCCTTGAGAATCTGCAGCACCTCGACTCTTCCGCGCGGCGGCAAATCCTCGACGTCGAGCAGTCCGACGTTGCCTTCGCTGAGAGCAACGATCACCTCGTGAGTCTCTAGGTCCGAGATCATCGGAATCAGCGCCTCCAGAGTGAGAGCAAAGACTGACGAACTGGCAGTCCAGCGAGCTCCCGACGCGAAGAAAATTGTCCCAGCCATCAGAGCCTCTTTCCGGTAGTGAACGCAGCAGCGGGTAGGCACGTCACCTTTCCAATTGAACAGCGATGGTCCGGCTCCCGCGTGCTGCGGTGCCGTGTCATGCTCTCTGCGAGTACGTCGTCGGTTGTCGCGAAAGGGGCCTTGCGATCACCAGTCCTCGGCCGGCGCCTGCAGATGTCGCATTGGCGATCGCGGCCGCCGCGGTCCTCGGTGTCACTGTCGGGGTTCTCCTAGCCGACGCGATAGCCGGTGTCGCGGTCGGCGCCGGTACCGCCGTGGTCTTCCGCTTCGTACTGCGGACGATCATCACCCGGAAATGAGGGAATCGTCGCAGGCCGGGCGTCCTAACTGATCGATGCGAGCCTTTTCTGTCACACCGTGGTCGTCGTTTTGAAGTGCAGGGGCGCTGGCCAGGTCAGTCGTTTGCTTGCAGCTTGAGAACTCGATGATTGTTCCGGTCTGCGACGTACACGTTGCCGGAATCGTCGATAGCGACATCGGACGGCTGGTTCAGTTCGCCGAATGAGAGCTCAATGGGTTCAGTCGATCCGTTCGGCACCTTGAGGATGTGGTCGCCCAGCTTTCTGTCATGTATGACCATGTCGCCGGATTTGTTGATGTCTATCGAAGTGGGAAACCGATCCTGGCTCCCACGAAGCGGAAGTCCTTTCAAAAACTGCGATGACAGGACACTGAGGATTCGAGGGTCGGGAAGTCCTGTGATCACAATGAGTTTCCCGTCATTTCCGAGAGCAATATCATTGAAGTACTGATCGAATCCCGGAAAATTTGTCTGGGCGAGAGCTACTTCGATTTCGGTTGTCTTCGTTTCAGGATTGAACTTGTAGATGACGGGGCTGCCGAAGTCGTAGAAGTAGACCTCCCCGGAATCGCTTACAGCGAGCGCACCTGGATGCTCGCGAGCTGTCAGAACCTCCTGCGAGGTGCCACCAGCTGGCATCTTGAGGATCCGTCCCTGCGAGTTGGTGCCGTCTCCCTCGCTGACGTACACGCTTCCATCGTTCCCGACAGTGATGCCAGCGGGGTCGGCGAGATCTTGGAAGGAGATCACTGACTGCTCATTAGTCGCGTTGCCGAGCCTCACAACGCGATCGTGGCCCCAGTCCGTCACGAATACATTTCCGGCTGAGTCGACATCAATCCTCTCCGGGTATTCGAGTCCCTCGAAGGACAAGGCCTCGGCGTCACCAGTGCTGGGGCCGGTACTGCATCCGGCCAAGGTTGAAATCGCGATCGCGGTGGCGGCAAAGAATGCGGTCGCACGAAGCGCGGATAGTGAACCGGACTTGGCAACGATCATTGCGGCACTCCTGAATAGTCAGTTGCGACCAGAGATGACCGCCGGGAGAGAACCATACTGCTCGAGGATTCGGTGAAGGCGACGACGTAGTGGAAAGTGAGTGTTTGCGTCCAAAGGAATCACCTGGATTTCCTAATCGCCGTGAGTTCAGCGTTCTGCCACCAAGGCGTCTGCTTTGATATCCCGATGGCCGCTTACAGATACGCCGGTGCAGGATCCACGGTCGAGTTCGACGACGTGGCGGGGACCGTCACATTCGAACACACCCACTGGCGTCAACCACGCAATAAGCGAGCAGTGTCTCCCTGGATAGTCCCTGTAGGTGCGATCGAGGGCATTTCCTGGCGTGAGGCCACCGCATCCAAGTCCGCCGAGATGAGATTGCTCCTTCGCGGACGCAAAGGACATAACCGTGACGGCCGTGCTGACTTCAACTACATCACCGGCAAGGACAAGATCGGCGCGCTGGTCGCCGCACTCAATGCAGCCGTTCAAACTGCCGAACCGATTCTTGGCTTCGGCGACGATTTGACGCCGCAACGGGCGCCGGCACCGGCAGCGGTGTCGGTCAATCTGCCGGTGGACCCCGCTGTTGGCCCACCGCCTCCGGAGAAGGCAGTCTTCGGCGGGTTCAAGCTCGACGGCAAGATCCTGACGTACAAGGGACAGCGCTACAGAGTCGCTGGGATCCGAGCGTCCGTCGAGATCGGGGGTACCCAACAACGTACGACCCTCACGCGCATGGCGCTAGGTACAGCGATCAACCCGGGTGCCGGAACAATGATCGGTGCGATGGCCAAGAAACAATCGCACAACCTCTACCTGACGATCGAGTTCCCGAGCGGCACAGAGATCATGGTCGAGGTTCCCGGCAATGCCGAATTGCTGGCCCGCAGTTTCGCCTCCGCGCTCAACTCTGCCAGTCGAGCGGCAGAGAGCTAGCGCTCCACCGCTTGTCCCAGCATGGGACAACATCAGACGTACCTCGAAGCGTTCACTTGGACCTGACGGCCGGGTACACCTAGTGTGAGCTGCGCAAGCTATCGATTTTCAGGAATGACAGCGAGTCGGGCCGACCGCAGCCTCAACCGACCTCACGTCTACTCATCTTCGGCGCTCTGCTCGTATTCGTCGCACCATTGCTGGTACGCAGGACTGACCAGATACACCCTGACCGATGAGACGCCGATCTGGGCCGCAACCACCAAGCCCGGAAGGTCCCAGCGCAGGCCGCGGGTCGGTTCGATCCACCAATCCGCGGGCCGCTGCCCGAGCAGTTCAGGGGAGCCCTGAACGGCCGACGGCCGCGATCTACTGGAAATCCCAGACCGACCTCCAACAAGTCGAACAGGCTCAGATCGTCTCTGCGGGTTTGGGTGTGCGTTTTGTCCATCGACAAAACGCATGATCTTGAATATGGACCGAGCTGCAAGGCGTATTGCCTGTCCTCGAAGCTGGTGCGCGACACGAGGGCGGGAGCAGGTCGGCATGGACCCCTCGTCAAGTCGGGTTTCCCCACTCTGCCCGGACGGCGAGCGTGGCTGAAAACCACTTGCGCAGATATTCGTGGTCGCGCTGCAGTGTCGGATGTCGAGTTAGGTAGTTGACGAACCAATCGGTCAGCCCATCCCAGGTCGACAGGTTGCTGGCTGGGATGAGTGACCAGCCCAACTCGTCGAGCGTCCATTGCGATTTGGCGGAGTTTCGCAGCATGGAGGTCGTCACCCAGTTCGATTGGTTATCGAGTCCGCCGCGAGTTACCGGGACAACATGGTCGATTGTGGGGAACAGTTCCCAAAAGGCGAAGTGAGTCTTGCTCGTAGCCCAGTTCGGATGGAACGGGAACTCGTCGGGCAGCAAGACCGACAGGAGGCGCAGTGCACCTGGATGGATGAGCTGAGTTCCGGCATAACGGTCAACGAACCCATCTCGGAAGAAGACCCTCATGCAGTCTCTCGGGTTGTAGCGGCGAGTCACTTTAGCCACAGGAGTGAACGGATACCGACTGTGCAATATTTCGCGTGCATCGTCTAGGTCGTCGTTCTTGAGCGACTCGCATACCTGAGCCAAGGTGTTGGTTTTTTCCTTATCGGGCGTCGATGTCTGCACACGGCTCAGCCTGCCACCGATTGCTTGGGGTCGTCGGCATGCGGTCAACGCCGCGTAGCTAGAGACCCAGCAGCCCATAGGTCGATTCGCCCACGAAGCGCTCGCATCCTTGCCGGAGCGGACCGCGAAACCGAGGGCTCGCTGAGCTCCCTTCTACGGGTTTCAGTGTGCGTTTTGGACCTTCGACAGCAATCGAGCGATTATACGAATCACTGGTGCACCAGATACCGCCGACTTCCTGCCGAGCCCCACCGGTCTGCGGTCTCAGCCAGACCAAATCTGTTGCACGATCATCCACAGCCACTCACGGACAGGCTGCGGAAACGGGCTCCAGTACAACCACCCATCGTCCACAATGAACCTTCCTCAATTGTGCTGTTGCACTGACTCAGTGACGACCAGGCAGGTTAACTTCATCGGCGGTCTTGTCCACGCGCAGACCTTTGAAAGCTGGGTGTCTGAGTCCGCTGCCCGTGTACTCCCGATACTCCACATCACACACCAAAAGCGGTTCAGCCCAACGTGCTTCGCGTGCGATCGCTCGTGGTGGCGCAATCGCGAACGGACTAGTGGGCCGCTCGATCTCGAGAAGCTGGTCACGTAGTTCACCCCGCAGTCTCGAAGAAAAGCCCGTACCGACACTTCCTATGTAGACGAGTGATCCGAAATCGTCATGGGCGCCGAGGATGAGCGATCCGATTCCGCCGGCGGCGCTGCCGGATCCAGGAACGAATCCGCACAGAATTCCCTCCGTATTGGAACGTATGGGCGTTTTCAGCCAGCTCGGGGACCGCTTTCCGGGTTGGTAGGTCGAGGTGATGCTTTTGGCGACGATGCCTTCGAGGTGGTGTCTGCGGGCGACCTCGAGCATGGTCGGTCCGTCGACGTTGAGCCAGTGGGGTGGGACTTTGATTCGCGGGTGTTCGAGGCTGAGGTTGGCGAGCGCTTCGCGGCGTTCGAGGTAGGGCAGATCGGTGGTCGAGGTGCCGTCGATGTCGAGGACGTCGAAGACGTAGTAGGTGGTCAGGGCGTCGTTACGGAGCTGCGCGGTGGGTTTGAGGACGTGCATTCGGCGTTGCAATCGAGAGAAGGACGGGACACCGTCCGGTCCGAGTGCGACGATCTCGCCGTCGAGGACGGTTTCGCGGTGATCGAGCACGGCGCTGAGCGCATCGACGATCTCAGGGAACGACGCGGTAATGTTGTTGCCGTTGCGGGACCAGAGTTTGGGCGGAGTGGAACCCGTTGTGGCAATGGCTCTTTGGCCATCCCACTTACTCTCGAAGGCCCAACGCTCCCCGGTTGGGGGATGCCCGAGCGTGGCGAGCATCGGCGGCACTGGCTTTCCGGAGGCGGCGCTCATGCCTTCTACTGTGCGCGGGTTTGTACTGGTTTCGGCCGGTTTTCCGAGGTTGAGACAATAGCGAGATGAGCGAGAATGCAGAACCCGATGAGGTCCAAGGGTGGAGCCCGGCCCCGGACGAGGGCCAGGCCGGCACGGTGCTTACGAAGGATGGTCAGTGGGCTTACCGGTACAAGGACGGCGCGGAGCTCATCATGATGAAGATGCCGGATCGTCCAGCCGCGAAGTAGCCGGCAGGAATTCAATAAGATCAGGTCGCCACATGTGACCGATCTGCAAGGATCTTGCAGATCAGGACCTTGGCTCTCGCTGCGGTCTGGTCAGTGTGGCGACCTGATTCTCGTCGCAAGACACAGAGTAGTACGCGGGCCCGACATCTTCGATGCAGAGATCTAGGGGCCGGTCTCCGGTTACTCGATCGGGGAGAGCGCGGACGCGCGTAGGAGGGACGAGGCTCCGAGTAGTTCGATACCGAGGAGCCGTCCGTCTCTGTCGTAGTCGAGGATGATCTGGCCGTCGGAGCTGTCGCAGTGGACGTGCTGTTGGCGCACGGCGTCTCCGTTCGCCCTGTCGGAGGCCACATAGATGTATGAAGCGTCGGCGTCAGGGTCGTATGTTGCTGCGAATGCCAGATGCATATCGAGAGGATAGTTCGGGGCGGAGCGTGGGGCGACTTCACGCTGTGGCCGTGCGGAGGACAGTGATCGTCGTGTAGGTGTCGGACATGATCGGTCGCCCGAAGTGGTTCCACCGCTTCAAGACTTCCGCTAGGCGCCATACACGGTCCCCGGCGAGTGCGTGCAGCCAGTGCTCCGGTAGCTGTCGGCGGTCCTGCGCGGTGAGGTCGTCGATCTCGACCAACTCGGGTGCGACGACAAATCTCGCAACATGCTCCAGATCCACTCTTCCTCCATCTGCGACGTCGAGTTGCCTGTCGCTGTTCGGCATTGACCGGCGCTCATTGCTGAGGTGGCCGCTTATTGGGTTGGTGGTCCTTGTCCCAGGCGTAGTGGAGGAAGGGCCGCACGTGGGCGAAGGTGTTGATGACTTGGTGGACTATTCGCTCGATCGCGGCCGCGCCGTGCAGCGGGGAACCCTCCGAACTGCCCAGTTCCCCTTCGCAGATCACGCCGGCGGCAGAGCGGATTTCCAGCACTGCGCTGTCCGCGACTTTCAGTCCGTAGCCCCTGGCAGTCTCCATCTCGGTGGTGGGGTCTCGATGCACGTAGGTGCTCGTCAGTCGTCCCGGTGTGGGGAGAAGCACGATGCCGTCCTCGACTGCTTCTGCGATCACCACCTCGGCAAGCTCAACAGATGGAGCAAACGGAATATATGGGATCTCGCCGCGTACGTACGCGGCTTCCAGTTCCGCTGGCGAGGCGTCTACAAGGGGGTCGGGGAGCAGATTCTCGAAATCCGGCGCTAAGGATTTACGGCAGATAGTAGCGTACTATCTGCCGTAACTCGTGAGTCGTCCTGCCGCGATGGTCGTTCCGGAGATGGGCGACTCCGGAAACTATCTGCCGTAGTGCTGAAGGGCGGTCGGGGTGGGATCGGTGAGCTCGCTACCGGCGCGGGCCGCCGGGATCCGGCTGGCGGACGCGACGCGGACCTTTCTGGGCACGATCGCGGCGGTGAACACCCGCCGCGCCTACGCCTCGGCGTTGGATCGGATGGTGCGCGACTTCGGCGCGGACGGCGATGTCGGGTTGTTGAACCCGGATCGGGTGTCGGGGTGGTTCGACTACGTGTGGGGCGACAAGGCCCCCAAGACCTACAACCTCCGGCTGACCGCGGTGTCGGCGGCGTGCGCCTACTGACGCGATCAACAGTGGCTGACCGGCGATCCGGTGTCGCGCCTGCGGGCGCGGCCGAGTGCGCCGGACAACAGCAAGGCGATGACCGCCGCCGAGGTTGCGGAGCTGCTGGGCATGGACGCGGCCCTGCGCGAGCGGGTGTTCTGGTCGATGCTGTATGAGTCCGCCGCGCGGGCGGAGGAGATCCTGAATCTCGACATCGAGGACCTGGACACCGTGAACCGATGCGCCACGGTCACCCGCAAGGGCGGCGCCCGCGAGGTGATCTATTGGCAGACCGGCACCGCACGGCCGCTGCCCCGGCTGATCGCCGGACGGAAGTCCGGGCCGCTGTTCCTGACCGACCGCAAAGCCAAGCCGTCGGTCGCCAAGACCGACACCGACAACTCGACCGGCCGCGCCCGACTTTCCTACCGCCGCGCCGCGACGCTCCTCGAGGAGCACACCGAAGGGATGCGACGCGGACCGTTCACGCTGCACCAGCTGCGGCACTCGCGACTGACCCACGCCGCAGAGAAGGGCGCTTCCACGCCGATGCTGATGGCGTTGAGCGGACACACCTCGGTGCGCAGCCTGGTCAAATACGCGAAGGTCTCCGCCGAGGCGCTGGGGCGCTGGCAGGCCGAGACCGATCCCGCTGCGCGGCGGCGCTCCCGCTGAATCTCTCAGTAGCTGACGGTGACGAGTTCCGGCGCGTGTCTGCGTATCTTGTTCAGCACCTTGACTGTTCGGCCCGAGCGCATCTGCTCGAGGGGGGCCGAAAGAGACCAATCAAGTGCGGCACCGTCGATGGGTGTGGTCTTCCGCGTCCGGGAACTCATAGCCGCTGCCGGGCGTGCGTGGTCGTGGTGTTTGTCGGATCCGGCGGGGGCACGGCCGAGAGTAGGGCCGTGAGGTCGCGCGAGACCTCGCCGGGGTTGGAACAGCCGTGGGAGATGAGCGCGCGGGAGCGCGGCTTCGGTCAGGCCGTATCGGATATGGACGGCGTCGTGGTTCCCGGGAACTCGAATGTGCCGGAGTCGTCCGTCGGTCTACGTGCGTTGCGCGGAGTCGTCCCGAATCTCACTGCGGAGAACGTGTTTGAGGATCTTGCCGGAAGGGTTGCGCGGGATGTCACGGACGATCAGATCGCGCGGCAGTTTGTAGTCCGCGACGTATTCGGCGGCGTACGTCCGCAGCTCCTCGAGGGTCACCTCGCGACCGGGAACCGGGGTCACGATCGCGACGATGGTCTCCCCGAATGTGGCGTGGTCCAGGCCGACGACGGCAACGTCCTGGACGTCGGGGTGCCCCGCGAGGGCGTTCTCGACCTCGATCGAGTAGACGTTGCGGCCGCCGGTGATGATCATGTCCTTGAGCCGGTCGACGATCGTGATGAAACCGTCGGCGTCGCGGACGGCGAGGTCCCCGGTGTGCAGCCACCCGTCTCGGATGGTCTCGGCGGTGGCCTCGGGCTTGTTCCAGTAGCCCTTCATGATGGTCTCGCCGCGCAGGATGATCTCGCCGGTCATCCCCGTCGGGACATCGTTGCCATCCGGATCGACCAGCCGGAACTCGGCATTCGTGATCGGCCAGCGTCCCGTCGCATCGGGACGGACGGCGACCTCGTCAGGCGTGGAGTAGATGCCGGTGGGGCCACCCTCGGTCGGCCCGCACAGCTGGAAGAAGCCGACGTCCGGGAAGGTCGTCACGAGTTTCGCGACCGCAGTCGGCGGCATCGGTGCCGCCCCGAAGAAGCCGAGCCGCCAGTGCGAGAGGTCGCGCCGCTCGAGGTCGGGAACCGTCAACATCATCTGATACATGGTGGGAACACCGAGGAAGACGGTGATCCGGTATCGCTCGAGGGCGTCGAGGACGGCGGCGGGCTCGAATGCCGGCAACACGACGTGGGTGGTGCCCATCGAGAAGCCGCTGAGCACGAACAGCACCAGTTCGGCGCAGTGGTACATCGGTGCCACGTGCAGGTTCCGGTCGAAGGAGTTGACGCCGAGCGAGGACACCGCGTGGCCGACCCACAGCAGCCGGTGGTGATCGAACAGCGCACCCTTCGGTTTCCCGGTGGTGCCGGAGGTGTAGATGATCATGCAGTCGTCGTCCTCGCGCACCTCGACCTGTGGGTCGCTGTCCGGCATGGAGGACGCCAGCTGGACGAAATCGTCGAAGCCGTCCGCGCCGTCCAGCGAAAGCGCCGGGGCAGCGGGCGCCTGCTCCAGCTTGGCCAGGTCCCGCACCGCCGCGACGGTGTCCCCACCGAACAGCAGCACCGACGCGCCGGAGTCCTCGAGCAGATACGCCAGCTCCCGGGCCGTGGACCGCGGGTTGAACGGGGAGACGATCGCGCCGACCTTGAACGCGCCGTACAGCGCGAGGAGGAAGCGGTCGGAGTTCGGCGACAGCACCGCCACGCGGTCGCCCTTCTGCACGCCGAGGGACAGCAGCGCGTTGGCGTACTGGTTGATTTCCCGGTCGAGCTGCCCGTAGCTGCGCTCGACGCCCTCGAAGATCAGCGCGGGCCGGTCCGGGTGGCGGCGTGCGTTCAATGTCAGTTGTCCACCAAGGGTTGCCATGATTCTCCTATGATCGGCGGGTGGTCTGCTAAGCAAATGTGGGGGGACGTTTGGTGAGGACGGCGTCGGCGCCCTCGGCGAAATCCGGTGTGCCGATGAGTTCGATCTGTCCGGCTCGTTCACGCTCGAGGGCGTGGTCGAGGTGGCCCAGGGTGGACGCGGCGAGCGCCCGTCTGGTCAGTTCGAGGGCGCGCCGCGGCCCGGCTCCCAGCGTGCCGGCGACGGCCTCGACATGGGCCGCGAGCTGGTCATCCGGCAGGATCCGGGCCACCAAGCCGGTCTGGGCGGCGTCGGTGGCGGAAAGCCGCTGCCCGAGCAGCGCTAATTCTGTAGCCCGCGCCCGGCCGATCGCCGCGGCGACGAGCGCGGTCGCGCCGCCGTCGGGCATCAGCCCGATGCTGGTGAACGACAACAGGAAATACGCGCTTTCGGCGGCGTAGGTGAGGTCTGCGGCGCAGGCGAGCGCCACTCCGTACCCGACCGCGGGGCCGTTGACGGCGGCGATGACGGGGACCGGCGCGGAGACGATGCCGCGGATCACCCGGTTCGCGGCGTCCATCACCACCTCGGGTTCCTCGCCCGTCACCGCGGTCAGATCCGCTCCCGTGCAGAAGGCTCTTCCCGCGCCGGTGAGCACGATCGCGCGGGCACCGGTCGCTTCCGCCCCGCTGATCGCGGTGTCGAGTGCGACCAGGTCGTCGACGCCGAGGGCGTTCATGCGGCCGGGCCGGTCGATCGTGATGTGAAGCAGGCGGCCGGTGCGGACGGTCCGGATAGCGGTCGGGGTCATCGGATCAGCCGAGCCGCTCGATGATGGTGACGTTGGCTTGTCCGCCGCCCTCGCACATGGTCTGCAACCCGTAGCGTCCGCCGGAGCGTTCGAGTTCGTGCAGCATGGTGGTCATCAGCCGGGTGCCGGTGGCGCCGATCGGGTGGCCGAGAGCGATGGCGCCGCCGTTGGGGTTCACCCGCTCCGGGTCGGCGCCGGTCTCCTGCAACCACGCCATCACGACCGGGGCGAACGCCTCGTTGACCTCGAACACGTCGAAGTCGTCGATGCGCATGCCGGTCCGCTCGAGTGCCCGTTCGGTGGCGGGGATCGGTGCGGCGAGCATCATGACCGGATCGGCGCCGAGCACGGTCAGGTGATGGATCCGGGCCCGCGGAGCCAGGTCGTGGCGGCGTACCGCCTCGGCGGAGGCGATGAGCATGCCCGAGGCGCCGTCGGAGATCTGGCTGGCGACCGCGGCGCTCAAGCGCCCCCCCGGCGTGAGGCTCGGCAGGGCGGCCATCTTCTCCGGTGTGGTGTCGGCGCGCGGTCCTTCGTCGGTCGTCATCTGCTGGTAGGGGAGGATCTCGGCGGCGAAGCGTCCGCCGGCGATCGCCTGCAGCGCCCGGCGGTGGCTTTCCAGGGCGTACTGCTCCATCGCCTCCCGGTCGATTCCCCACTTTTCGGCGATCATCTCGGCGCCGCGGAACTGCGAGATCGTCTCGTCCCCGTAGCGGGCCCGCCACCTCGTCGAGCCCGAGTAGGGGTCGCGCACGCCGAACGCCTCGCCCGCGGTGACCGACGACATCAGTGGGATCTGGCTCATGTTCTGCACCCCGCCCGCGACGATGAGGTCGGCGGTGCCGCTCATCACGGCCTGCGCGGCGAAATGTACAGCCTGTTGCGAGGATCCGCACTGGCGGTCGATGGTCACGCCGGGCACTGTCTCGGGCAGGCCCGCAGCGAGGGCCGCGGTGCGGGCGATATCGCCCGCCTGCGGACCGATGTTGTCCAGGCAGCCGAGGATCACGTCGTCGACCGACGCGGGGTCGACACCGTTGCGTTCGACGAGTGCGCCGATCACATGGGCCGCGAGGTCGACCGGGTGTGCGGCGGCCAGTGCGCCGCGGCGGCGGCCTACCGGGGTGCGTGCCGCGTCGATGATGTATGCCTCTGGCATTGATGTCTCCGAATCGTCGTCTCAGGTGGTCGATGGTTGACGTGTGCGCGAGTGCAGGTAGGCGTCGAGCAGGACGGTCAGCACGACGCGGCCTTCGCTGTCGACCACGGTGCTCTCGGTGGTGACGAGGGCGCGTGCCCGGTCGTCGAACTGGATGTCGTCGATGACGACGGTGCCGGTCAGCACGTCTCCTGGACGCACGGGACGGCGGAACCGCAGATCTCGGATGCCGCGCCCGGCAATGGCCGCCCAGCTGTGCCCCACTGCGTCGAATGTCAGCCGTTGCAGGATCGCCAACGTGTGGATTCCACTGGCGATCAGGCCACCGAACTGGCCGTCCTGCGCCGCCGCCCGGTCGATGTGAAACCACTGGGGATCCCAGTGGGTGGCGAAGTCGACGAGTTCGGCCTCGGTCACCGTGTGTGAGCCCAAGTCGAAACGCTGGCCGATGCCCAGGTCCTCGGCGTATACAAGGCGTGTGTGCTCATGGTGCGATCCCACCTGCACGCCGACGGGTTTCACCGCGGCGCCATGCGGATCGCGCCGTCGAGGCGGATGGTTTCGCCGTTGAGCATCGGGTTGGTCACGATCGCCTCGACCAGCTGCGCGTACTCGGCGGGGTCGCCGAGCCGGTTCGGGTGCGGCACCTGCTGTCCCAGCGAAATCTGAGCCGCCTCGGGCAGCGTGCCCAGCAGCGGGGTCTTGAACAGGCCGGGCGCGATGGTGTTCACCCGGATCAGCAGCGACGCCAGGTCGCGGGCGATCGGCAGGGTGGCGCCGACGATCCCGCCCTTCGATGCCGAGTACGCGGCCTGTCCGATCTGCCCGTCGAAGGCCGCGACCGAGGCGGTGTTGACGATCACGCCGCGCTCGCCGTCGACGGGCTCGTTCTGCGACATCGCGTGCGCGGCGAGGCGGATGACGTTGAAGGTTCCGGTCAGGTTGACCTTGACGATCTTCTCGAATTCGGCCAGCGGGAACGGTCCGTTCTTACCGACGGTCTTGACGGCGTTGCCGATGCCGGCGCAGTTCACGGTGATTCGCAGTGAGGACTCCGCGTTGGCGCGCTCGACCGCCTCGGTGACCGCGGCCTCGTCGGTGACATCCGCCGGAGCGAATTCCACGGTGTCGCCGAGAGCAGCCAGCGCATCCGTGTTCGCGGTGGGCAGGTCGACGGCGATTACCCGGGCGCCCGACTTGGCGAGGGCGGTGACGGTGGCCAGTCCGAGGCCCGAGGCTCCGCCGGTGACGAGTGCGTTGGTTCCGGTGATATGCATGAATACTCCTGACGAAATAGGTTGAGAACATCGGGTTTTTGACAAAGTGAGGTGTGACTGACGCAGTGGTGTCACTGCGCGAAGGTCAACCTCATAAGGCGCGGCCGATGAGTTCCTTCATGATCTCGTTGGTGCCGCCGTAGATCTTCTGCACGCGGGAAGCGGCGTACATCTGCGCGATCGGGTACTCCATCATGTAGCCGTAGCCACCGAAGACCTGCAGGCAGCGGTCGACGATCTCGCACTGCTTGTCGCTGCCCCACAGCTTGGCCATCGACGCGGTCGCCGCGTCGAGGGTGCCGTCGAGGTGACGCTGGATGCAGTGGTCCATCAGGGTCTTGCCGGCCAGCACGTCGGTCTTGCACTCGGCGAGTACGAACTTCGTGTTCTGGAAGTTCAGGATCGGCTTGCCGAAGGCGTGACGTTCCTTGGCGTACCTGATGCTCTCCGCCACCGCGGCCTCGGCCACCGCGACACCGCCGACACCGAGGATCAGCCGCTCACGCTGCAGCTGACCCATCAGCTGGTAGAAGCCCTGCCCCTCGACGCCGCCGAGCAGATTCGCTGCCGGCACCCGCATGTCGGTGAACGACAACTCGCGGGTGTCCTGGCCGTGCTGGCCGATCTTGTCCAGCACCCGCCCACGCTCGAACCCCGGAAGATTCTCCGTCTCCGCGACGAGCAGCGAGATACCCTTGGAACCTTGGCTCGGGTCCGTTTTGGCGACGATGACGAGCAGGTCGCAGTGCGACGCGTTCGAGATGAACGTCTTCGAGCCGTTGATCACGTAGTGGCCGCCGTCGCGAACCGCGGTGGTCCGTACGGCCTGCAGGTCCGAGCCGGTGCCGGGTTCGGTCATCGCAATGGCGAGGACGCTCTCACCGCTCGCACATTTCGATAGCCAGCGCTTCTTCTGGTCCTCGGTGGCATAGGCGGCGATGTAGTGCGCGACGATCGTCGAGTGCACGGCGAAGCCGAACGCGGTGTCGTGGGCGTAGGCGATCTCCTGCTGCACGATCGCCTCGTGGCCGAAGTTGCCGCCCCCGCCGCCGTATTCTTCGGCGATGTCGAGGCACAGCAGTCCCGCGGCGCCGGCCTTGGTCCAGAACTCGCGGTCGACCTGGTGCTGCGCGGCCCAACGGTCCTGGTTCGGGGTGGCTTCCTTGCGGAAGAACTCGGCGGCGTGCTTACGCAGCAGCGCCTGATCGTCGGTCTCCCACGGGGAGCGGTAATCGGGGAACAGCTCGCTCATGATCGGTCCTACTTTCCGGTGAATTCGGGGGCGCGCTTGGCGAGGAACGCGGCCTGGCCCTCGCGGCTGTCGGCGGAATGGATGGCAACGTGAAAGTTGCGCTTCTCGTGCTCGAGTCCTTGCGCCAGAGAGGTTTCCAGGGCCTGGAGGGCGGCATCCTTGGCCAGCGCCACCGCGAGCGGTGAGTTGGCGGCGATCCGCTGCGCCATGGCGACCGCCGCTTCGAGGGCGGTGCCGTCCGGGACGGTCTCGGCGACGATGCCGGCCGCGCACGCCCGCTGTGCGGACAGGAAGTCGCCGGTGAGCAGTAGGGCCATCGCCTTGGACTTGCCGACGGCCTGAATCAGGCGCTGGGTTCCGCCGCCGCCCGGGATCACGCCGAGCTTCACCTCCGGGACACCGAACTTGGCGGATTCGCCGGCGATGACGATGTCGCAGGCAAGCGCCAACTCGCAGCCGCCGCCGAGTGCGAGGCCCTCGACCGCAGCGAGGACCGGCTTCGGGAATCGGCCCAGGTCGGCCCAGATGGTGCCGCCCAGCGCGGCTCGATCGCCGAGCAGCGACTGGTCGCGAATGGCGTCGAAATTGGTGATGTCGGCTCCGGCGCAGAAGATCCCGCCGGCGCCGGTGAGCACGATGGCACGGATCTCGTCGTCGTGCCGAGCCGCGACGAGCTCGGTGTTCAAGGCGGTGAGCACCGCCTCGTTCAGACTGTTGCGAGCCTTGGGCCGGTTGATCTCCAGGATCAGGAGGTGGCTGTCGCGGGCCGTGCGTAGCGGGGCGTTGTCGGGGTTCATCGGACGTCCTCGTAGACGTTGGTGTGCGCGGCGCGCATGGCCTTCTTGTCGAGCTTGCCGACGCTGGTGCGGGGCAGCTGGTCCAGATACAGGACGGTCTCGGGCAATTGCCATTTGGCGAATGCATCGGCGAGCAATTCGTGGATCTCCGACAGTGGAAGTTCCTGCCCGTCGGTCGTCACGACGAGTGCTACTGGACGCTCCTGCCACTTCGGGTGCGGGACGCCGATGACGGCCGCCTCGGCGATCTTCGGATGGGCAACGAGTGCGTTCTCCATGTCGATGGAGGAAATCCATTCGCCACCCGACTTGACCACGTCCTTGATCCGGTCGGTGATCTTCAAGTAACCATTCGGGTCGATGGTCCCGACATCGCCGCTACGCCAATACCCGTCGAGGAACTTGTCGGCGTCGTCGTCGAGCTTGTGATAGCGCTCGATGATCCACGGTCCGCGCAGCAGCACTTCACCCTGACTCGTGCCGTCGTGCGGGAGATCGTTGCCTTCCGCGTCGACGATCCGGATGTCGATGCCGTTGACCGGCAAACCCTGCTTACGCTTGAGATCCCACTTCTCCTCGTCCGAGATCACACCGCGCAGCGAGGGCTTCAGTCCCCGGTTCACCGCGACCAGAGGGGTGGTCTCGGTGGCGCCGTAGGCGTGGATGACGTCGGCTCCAGTGATGTCGTGGAAGTCGCGCATCAGCGACAGCGGCGGCTCGGTGGCACCGGACAGCAGCCGCGCGCGGGAGAAGTCCGGTGCGACCGCAAGCGTCTTGATGTAGTTCATCATGGGCTGGAAGATCGCCGGCGCACCGTTTGCGACGGTGACTTGCTCCGCGATCATCGCGTCCACGAGGACGGATGTGTCCTCGGCGATGTAGCGACCGGGCAGCACGATTTTTGCGGCACTGTAGGCGGCCGCCTGGGGTAGGCCCCAGCCCTGGCCGTGGAACATCGGCGTGATGAGCATGACGGCATCGTCGCTGCTCATCCCGAGTCCGGCGACCTCGGCGAGGGTGTGCAGGTAGATGCCGCGATGCGAGTAGTAGATGCCCTTGGGCCTGCCGGTGGTGCCGGTGGTGTAACACGCGCTGTAGGAGGAGGTTTCGTCGATGACCGGCCAGTCGATCTCCGGGCCGGCGTCCGCGAGCAGGTCCTCCCAGTGCACCGCGTGCGGGAGCGTGGTGGTGATGTCGGCCAGCGGCTTATCGGTCATCACCACCCACGTCTTCACGTTCGGCGTATGCGGTGCCAGCGCCTCGGCAACCGGAAGCAGCGACTCGTCGATGAGGACCACCGATGCATCACTGTGTCCGGTGACGTAAGCGAGATCCTCTGGCGCCAAACGCAGGTTCATCTGCAACATCACGGCAGCGAGGCCGGGAATCGCCCAGTACAGCTCGTAGTGCCGCTTGCTGTTCCAGTCGAGGATCCCGACCACATCGCCCGGCCCGACGCCGATCGAGCGAAGTGCATTGGCACTTCGTTGGATTCGCGCGTAGGCATCGGCGTAGGTGTACCGGTCCCAGCCGCCGTCCGCGGTGCGGTACACGATCTCCTGCTCGGGATAGGTGCGCGCGGCGTGCCGGATGATGGTGGTGGTGTTGAGTTGATAGTGGTCGCCGTGGGTGGAGGGCAGGCCCCTCACGATCTCGTGGCTCATGACGTCCTCAGATGCGTTCGATGATGGTGGCGTTCGCGGTGCCGGTGGCCTCGCAGACGGTCTGCAAGCCGAACCTCTTGCCGGAGCGTTCGAGTTCGCAGAGCAGGTCGGTGAGCATCCGGGCTCCGGTCGAGCCCAGCGGGTGGCCGAGGGCGACGGAGCCGCCGTTGACGTTCAGCTTGTCGTCCGGGACGCCGAATTCCCGTTGGAAGATCAGCGGCACACCGGCGAAGGCCTCGTTGACCTCGAACAGGTCGATCTCCTCGACGGCCAACCCGCTTCGGCCGAGCGCCTTGTGGGCGGCGTCGAGGATCGCGGTGAACTGGATGATCGGGTCGGCGGCGGCGACCGACAGCGCGCGGAACCGGGCGCGTGGGATGAGGCCGTTGCGCTCGGCGTACTCGCGGTCGGCGATCAGCAGCGCGGCCGCGCCGTCGCTGATCTGCGAGGAGTTGGCCGCCGTGGTCCGCCCGTCGGCGCCGAACACGGCTTTCAGGCTCGCCATCTTGGCGGGGTCGATGTGCTCGCGGATGCCCTCGTCCGAGTCGATGACCGGACCGGTCGGGTCGTCGGGGTCGGCGGTGATCGGCACCATCTGGTCGCGGAACTTCCCGGCCCGCGTCGCGGCGTGCGCCCGCTCGTGGCTGCGAGCGCTGAACGCGTCCAACGCCGCTCGGCTCAGGTCGAACCTCTCGTTCATCAGCTCCGACGACGGGCCCTGCGCCATCAGCCCACCGTCGTAGCGGTCGAGTTCGCGCGGGCTGTACTGCGGGCCGAGCGGCGCGCCGGGCAGGAACGCCGGAGGCATCGGCACCCGTGACATCGACTCGACGCCGCAGGCGATCACCAGGTCGTGGGAACCCGCCATCACCGCCTGGGCGGCGAAGCTGACCGCCTGCTGCCCTGAACCGCACTGGCGGTCGATCGTCACCGCGGGGACCGACTCGGGCAGCCCGGCGGCGAGCACCGCGTGGCGGCCGAGATTGCCCGACTGGACATCGTGCTGGATGACGCAGCCGGTGATGACGTCCTCGATCGCGGCGGGGTCGACGCCGGCGCGGGCCACAAGCTCCCGCAGCGTCTGCCCGAGCAGGTCCACCGGATGCCATGCGCTGAGGATCCCTCCGCGACGGCCGACCGGGGTCCGGACCGCGCCGACGATAACGGCCTCGCGAACACTCATGACAAAGCTCCTTGTGCTGAATTACGGGGTGCCGAATCGCGGATTCCGATCAGGGGAATGTCGAGGCGCTTCGCGACCTCCTCCCATTCGCGCGTCGGCTTGGAAAGAAACGTCTGCTCGAGCTCCTCCTGGGTGCCCTCGACACCGAGACCGGCGCGGGCGCGCTCCCAGAAGTGCGGCTCGAGCGCGGCCAGCGCGACGTGGCCGTCGGAGCTGGAGTAGATCCGGTAACCGGGATGCGCCCCGCCGAGCGGCGCGCCCGCTCCCATCAGACCGTGCCGAACTGCGGCGCCGGCGTCGGCGGCCGCCTGTTCGAGGACGACCCGCTCGCGGTGTCCCACGCCGGACTCCGCGGCCACGCGCAGGGCGAGCAGGGCCGCGGACACGGCGCGCTCGGCGCCGAGCAGGTCGGCCACCGGGACGGTCGGCATCGTCGGCGGCTGGAGAGTGCCGTGCAGGGCCTGGTACGTCAGGTCATGGCCGGGCTGCTCCGCCGCGATCCCGTCGTGCCCGACGATCTCGATATGCGACAGGTGCGGATTCGCCGCGGTCAACTCGTCCAGGCCGAGCTTGACCAGCGCCGAGGGGCGCATGGCGGTGAGCATCAGGTCGGCACGCGACAGCTCGCGCGCCGCCACCGCCCGATCAGCGGGGTCCTTGAGGTCGAGGGTCACGACCCGCTGGCCCACAGTGAGCTCGTCGTACCACGTCGGCGCCACGGCCCGCAGCGGGTCGCCGGCCGGCGGTTCGATCTTGGTGACGGTGGCGCCCAGCGCCCGTAGCCGCGCGGCGGCGAGCGGGCCCGGCAGATTGATCGCGAGCGACACCACCTGCACGCCCTGCAGCGAACTCGACTGCGACATCATCAACCCCTTTTTGACTATACTGATGTATAGCCATTAATGCGCATGTACTGTCTAATGTCAAGGGTGTATGCTTTTTTCTCTGATAGGAGGCAATTTCTGTGACCGACCCCCGCGCCAGTGACGAGGACCTCACCGCGAAGGCCCGCATTCGCAACGCCGCGCTCGACCTCTACGCCGAGCGCGGCGAGGATCGCGTCTCGATGCGCGCCGTCGCCGCCGCCGCCGGGGTCGCCGTGGGATTGGTGCAGCACCACTTCAAGACCAAGGACGGGCTACGCGTCGCCGTCGAGCAACTGGTCGTCGACTATTACGCTCTGGCGATCGCCTCTGTGCCGGACGAGGGCGCCCCAGCGCAGGTCGCCGCCGCTCGAGACGAGGCGGTGCGGCACATGCTCGCGACGCATCCGACGGTGGTGAACTACATCCGGCGCGCTGTGCTCGATCCGCAGGGAAAGAGCGAGTTACTCGAGCGGCTGACCGACCTGAGTCGCAGAGAGATCTCCAAACTCCGCTATTCGGGCAAGACCTCGACACGGCGATCCGAGTCCTCACAGGTCATCGGGCTGATGGTTCGTCAGCTGGGGCAGCTGCTCATGCAGCCGATGATCGATGACATGTGTGACTTCCTCGACCGGACGGGCGTGCCGCACAGCGACAAACTGACGCTCTCCGTGACCGTAATCTAGCGGTAGTTTGTTGGGTCAGGTCGGAGGTAGAGGTGCAGGCCGTGGCCTGTTTCGCGGCTCAGGAGAGACTTCCGCCGACATGCGTCGTCAGGTCCTGAGCGGTCATCCGCCACCCTTCGACTCGCGCTACTCGTCGTCGTCGGCGTCCGGGTCGCGCAGCGGTCGGTGAACTCCGCTGGGGTCGGGCAGGTGGAAGCTGTAGTGCCCGTCGATGCCGATGTGGGCGCGCACGAACGCCGACAATCGCTCGACATCGGTGTCGAGCACCGGGTATCCGCCGGCTCGCAGCGCGGCGAGGGCGCGGTTCTCGTAGACGGTGTTCCACACGACGACGCAATTGAGCACCAATCCCAGCGCCGAGAGCTGGTCTTCCATGCCCTCGTAGTAGGCGCGGGTCATCTCGCCCTTGCGGCCGTGATAGATCGTGCGCGCCAGGTCGTGACGACCCTCGACGAGATTGGACTGGGCCTTGCCCTCGCGCCGGTAAGGTTCGTCGTCGGCCAGGCGCAGGATGTGCAGGGTCTTGAAGATCCGCCCGAAATGGGCGATGGCCTGGCCCAACGCGGTCGGCTGCCCGTCGCGGGAGATCATCCTGGTGACCTCGTGCGCCGACACCTCACCGGAGTGGATCGACACCGCGATCCGGCACATGTCCTCCCAGTGCGCGGCGATCTTGGCGGTGTCGATCACCCCGCGCGCCGCCTTGTCCAGCGGCCCGTAGTCGGCTCGGGCGTCGATGCGCCACAACCGCTGATCGGGCAGGTTCGCCAGCTGCGGCCGGTACTGGCGGCCGATCAGATGCAGCAGTCCGAACACGATGTCGGAATACGACCCGGTGTCGGTGATGATGACCTCCGGAATCCGCCCGCCGTGCTGGGACACGATCACGTCGATGGTGTGCAGCGAATCGCGAGGTGTTCCGCGCAGCACCTTGCCTGCCAGCCCGGCGGACTGGTCGTTGAGCATGTTCAACCAGGTGATGCCCAGTTTCCGGCCGAAGTACTTCGGGTTCGGGCGGGCGTTATGGGTGCGCACGGGCACCACGAACCGCATCCCGTCCACCGAGGCGACCAGCCCGCCGCCCCACGCTTGGGCCAGGGGGATGTCGGCCTGGGCGTCGACCAGCACGGCGTTGGCCGCCTCGATGGTCTCGGCCCGCACGTAGCACTGGTCGACGTGCAGCAGCCGATCCCTGGTCAGGGCGTCGACACCAGGCGTTGTCACCGGTTTGAACCCGACGTTCATCGCATAGGAACAGAGCACGGCCGCCACCGACAAGCCGAGGTCGGCGACGCGGGCCTCGTTGCCCGAGGTGTGGGTGAACGCCTCGGTGAAACCGGGATGCCAGCTCATCACCTCCGTGACCAGTTCCGGCAGGTCCACACGCGGGATCATCGCCTCCACCCGGCGGCGCAGGTCGACCAGCGACGCGGGCTCGGCCTTGGCGTCCAGCGCGGCGACGTGCAGTTTGCCGTCGGCGTCGATGCTGGCTGGGGTGTCCTCGCCCAGCCGTGCGGCCAACTCCCGATAAGCGGTCTCCAACGCCGTCGCGTGATCGGTCAGCAGCTGCGTCGGCGCGGCGGGCAGGCCCAGCGCGTTCATGCCGGCGTCACGCGCAGCCTCCCAGGCTTCGCCTGCCAGCAGGTGCGCCCGCGGGTCGCGCCACCGCGACGAACGCACCGCGAAGATGCTGCGGTGCTTGAGGTGTCGGTGGAACTGTTCCAACACGCAGATCGTGTAGGAGTTCCGGTCGACGGTGCCCTCCGGTCGGCCCGGCGTGTAGATCAAGCGCTTCCACGCGCCGACGATCAAGTCGTGGTCGACCTTGCGGGCGTCCAGCAGGTTTGCCGGGATCTTGCCCGACGACCTGGATGTCAGCAGCTCGGCGAGGGTCTTCATTGCCGCCAGGACGGCGGCGCCGTCACTGGTCGCGCCGAACTCGATCGTGTCCATCAGCATCGACAGGAACGGGCGGACCGTGGCGAACTTGCCGGCCAACTCGATCAACCGCTGCCCATCCAGCTCCGCGTCGTCGGCGGGCACCAGCTCGTCGACCGCCTGGACCGCGTGCCGCAACTCGGCCCGGGTGACGGTCTTCTCGATCATGTCCAACACCACGCCCAGCCCGACGTCCTGGTTGACCTCGACCATCTCCAGCAGCACCTTCACCGCTGCCGCGAGCTTGCCTGCGTTGCGTGACACCCTCGGATAGCGACGCAGCTTCTCCTCGCGAGACTCCCGCTCGGCCTTGGACAGAAGCTTCGTCGTCATCAACATGTCGAAGGTCTCCAACACGTCGTCGACCGCCCGCGCGCTCAACACAACGACCGTCGCGGCCAGCACCGCCAAGCGCTGCTCACGCGTGGGCAGCCGCCGCAGCGCGGCGGCCTTGCTCGCCAACCCGTAGGTCGCCAACCCCGTCAACCGACGCGGCGGGATCGCCCTCACGTCGATGCTGTCCACCCCGACCGCTTGCAGGTCGACAACCCTGCGCAGCGCCGCGAGCATCCCCTTCGACGACGCCTTGAACACGCCCTTGCGCAGCCGCTCCAGCTCGCTGACCTTCTGCCCGCCCTCCGCAGGAACCTCCAGCAGCCGCAACAAGGCAGACGCGGACTCCGAGGTCAGCTGCTCGCCGAGCTGGCGCCACAACCGGGCGTCCGCCGCGTTGCGGCCGTCGCCGATCAGCCGCTCCAACGTGGTGATCCCCGGCAGCAGCGCCTGACGCTTCCGCAGCCATGTCACTGCGTCGCCGAAGATCGCCTTCGGTCCGTCGCCGGTCATCCACGCCTGGTCGACGATCCACGACGTGAGCTCCGACTCCATCTCGCCGAACGGCTTGAGTCCGTACACCTGCTGGATTTCCCAGGCGTGTTCGAGCTTGGTCTTCTCCCGATCGGTGTACCGCTTCACCATCGACGGATCGGAGATCTCCAACTGCTCGGCCAGATACTCGATCAACGCGGGCGGGACATCCAGCGGATCAGCCAGGAACATTCCCAGGTGACGCACCGTCACCACCTGCACCGCGAACCCCAGACGGTTGTAGTCGCGCCGCCGCGCAGCGATCAGCCGCCGGTCCTCGTCATCCAAGTAGCAGTAACGCTCCAGCTCCTGCCGAGACAACGCACCGAACCGGCCATAGCCGCCCTCATCAGTCACGACGACATGAAATCACCTACAGCGCAAGGTCGCTCGGCGATTGCCCCTTAGCGCCGGATTTCGTCAATCTGCTCCCCGACCCCCTACAAGGCCGGCTGGGAGCCAGGTAAGCGCCCACTGCGACACATCGCTCACGATCAGGAAGGGCCATGTACGGGAATTGAACTCGGCTTCCGCCCGCTCCCACGCTATGCGTTGACGCTCGTAGAACTGTGTGTGCGCAGTGGGAACCTCAGGCGTCTCGACCTGCACCTGCCCCGACCCCTGTGGTCCTGCCGGCCGCGATCTCCGTTGAAACCATCTCCGCACCGACCAGCCCATCAGTCGAGTAAAGCACCTTTGCCTCCCGGCCTGGCCAGGCGGTGCAGTCGGGCCGGGGCATAGGTAACTCTCGGCGCCTTCGAGGTCGTCTCGGTGCCGACAAGGGTTGCTAGGGTTACCCGGTCATTGGAGAGATTCCTATCGAATTGGAGACGATGTTGCATGGCTGAGAGAGTGATTCGCCAACTTATCGACGATCTCGACGGTAAGCCGATCGACGACGGATTCGGCGAACGCATCCAATTCTCGTATCAGGGGTCGGACTACCTGATCGATCTGCGGCCGACGAACGTCGACAAGTTCAACGCCGCCCTCGAGCCTTTCGTGAAGGTCGCCGAGAAAGTCGGAAAGGCACGCCGCGGCAGTAAAGCTGATGTGACGGCGAAGGATACCGGTTCAGGTCGCTCGAAAGAGCAGTTGCAGGCAGTGCGGGACTGGGCAGTCAAGAACGGCTACGACGTGGCACCGCGGGGGCGGGTCAAAGCGGAGATCCTCGACGCCTTCGACGCCGCGCACTGAATTCGATCCGTTTGATACGACACGACATTCAACGCTGATACGAAAGCGGGTGTGAGGGAAGCGTCTCTCACACACCCGCATCTTCCTAACCCGGCGTGGATTCCGCCACCGGCCGTCAGCTGTTGCGAACTGCGGGTGTTTCCAACGGAAAACACCCGAGAATCACGCACCCTTCCTGAGTCGAAGTGTGCCGTCGTTTGCGCTCGGCCCCCGACTGCCATTGCGAACAGCAGAGATTAGACGCAGTCATCTCCGGGTACAGTTCCGCCAGCAGCCTGCGGAGTGCGCGCATACAAATCCAGTCGGTCCACCGTCGACGTCTTGCGCTCATTCTGCAGGCTGCACCCGCAACCGTCGTCCAGATCATCCCCGAGTTCCCTTGCACGCGAGTAGGCCGGCAACGAAGCATCAGCCGACGGCCTTACACAGTTCACTCCTCGCTGAGCCAGACACCGTCCGTGGCTTTGATCTCGCGGATCATCGATGGGCCTCCGGAGGGCCAGGTTTGAATGAGGTAGTCCTCGGTGGGGGTATCGACGTCGAGGTCCCACTGCGTGGCCCGGCCGCGGGTGGCGATGCGGAAATGGCGCGCTCCCTTAGGAGAGGTGAGTTCGCCGAATTCTTCGACGATCTCGTTCTCCAAGGTGATGAAGAGCATCGGTTCACGGCATACGACGGTGACTTCCTCAATGTTGTCCCATGCATCGAGATCGATGTAGGGTCCACCATTTTCGAAGATGTGGTCTTCGCC
>NZ_JAANTF010000022.1:0-23698 GCF_011290655.1 Rhodococcus sp. D-46
AGCGTTGCCGGGACCGAATCTGACTCACAGCAGGTGGGGAACTATCTGGCCGTACGCGGGGAGAAACCATGGCCACAAAATGCGCCATAAATGGCCGCCAGTGGGGAGCTTACGATGGCCGTCGACATATTTGGTCAGTGTTTTCGAAAACCATGGGGGTTGTAATCTGTTCGACGGACCCGTCTTGTTGGACGAGAAAGCTCAGCGGCAGAACTGGCGGCGCCGATAGCGCAATTCCGATGTCGTCGACCGCAGCGAACGAGGGATAGTGCACGCCTGCAGCGGTGAGAAGCGCTAGTGCTGTGGACATGTCGTCCTGGACGTTGATCCCGACTACTCGGATGGAGCCCGGAGTACCTGCATAGTCATTCAGGACCGGGATTTCCGATCGGCACGGCCCGCACCACGAGGCCCAGAGGTTGATCAGGGTCGGCTCCCCGGACAGCGCTGCACCGAGGTCGACCACAGTATTCTCGCCAAGACACGTCGCTTTGATTCCCAGGAGTTCTCCTCCAGCGGGCGGTACTGCCGGGGCCACAGGACAGGGAACCGCTGCTGCCGCGGACTTCGAGGAAAACCCCGAGTCGACGCGATCTTCATCTGCCTGGGCGGCCGGAGGCACTTGAGGCCGGGTCGAGGAATGGGTCTCGGTTGACGTTGATCGAGGCCAGATCGCCACGACGAGAAGACCGATCACAACCAGGAAGAGCAGGAACCACCGAGACTGTGCCTGCATGCACTTCCTCCAAGCGTGGTGCGGTGAACCGGGACAACACTGAACTACTATTGTGCATAGTAGACATATGGTTCGTTCTGTCGCCCCCGCCAACCAGAGGCGGGATCCGAACCCGAGAATCGAGCATCGTGAAACGCCAGTCCGCTCCGAAGGGCCGTATCAATCCACCAGTCAGCCCAGAAATTGCGGCACTGGGTGCCCATCAAGCACCGCAGACGCGCGTGGCGCGGATCAACCGTGTAGCACGGTCAAAGCTCGTGCGTCTGGTGATGTACTACACCGCGGTTCGACTCGCCCTGATCGCCGGCCTCGCAGTGATCATCATGGGAATCAACGCCATACTCGAACTCGAAATCCCCGGTGTGTTAGCACTGTTCGGGGCGGTGCTGCTCGGATTCGCCATCTCTGCGATCGCGTTCCGGTCATTGCGCCGCCGGATCAATGAAGAAGTGATGGTCGTAGATGAAAAACGGCGTGCAATGCGCACCCGGTGAAGGGTTCCCTCCGGTTAGGTGCGCGTGAAAGCTCCAGTAACGAAAATGCCCAGCATCGGTGCCACAACCTGTCTTTTTTGGACGTATGACCGCTCAAAGCTGCCTTCCTGGGTGATGCCGAGGGCGCGCGATCATGCATTGATTGGCATTGGGATGAAGATGTCAGGTGACGGGATCAGGTGCGGAGTCGGCGGTATCCGTGGTGGTCTCGAGTTTCGGAATCGGTACAAGCTGCGGGATCAGGCGGACGAGACTCGAGCAGGCGCAGTACGGAGGACCGTTGAGTCAGCTCGCCCTTGTGAGGAACCCCGGGGCTGCTGCTGGAGACGACCCTGTTGGGACCACCGGTGGGTGGCCGATACTTTCACTCATCGCCCTCTACATCAGCTGTGGGCGCAGCCATACCGAACGCACCCCTCAGTGCAGCAACGGTAGGAGCGCCACCGACCTCGCCCGTGGAATCTCGATAGAGCCTGCATGACACGTTGGGGACCTGGTCCGGTTCGGCAAACGGATCGCGGCCGTCGACGAGCAACGTCGGCGATCCGGTCATGCCCGCAAGCCTTGCGGATCGAGGATCGTCGACGATTACGTGGCGCAGTTCCCAATCGATGGACTCCTCCGCGAGAACGTGCTCGATCCGTTGTTCGAGGAGCTGCACGTTCGGGCAGTCCGGGACTTGCAAAATTTCAAGGTGCATCATGGTGTTCCTCCGTCGGCGTGTGGTTTCGAGTATGCGGCAGTGCAGGACAGCTCGCGGTAAACGAAACCCAGGACTGGTAGGTCTGCATTTTCTCGGCAAGATCGTCAGGTATCGGCATCGGTGTCATAAGACCGGCACGAGTTCGTTCGGTGTTGCCCTCCGGATAGCGGCCCAGTGCGGATCCCGGGGCGGCGACGACGATGATGCGAAGAACCTGCCCGACGGCTTCGCGGCAGTCACGCTGATGTAAGGCCAGGGGAGCATGGCGAGGTGGTTTGTGTGGCCATGGACAGGGCTGGGAGAGGACATGTGTGCGTTCGAGGTGATGCCAACGCTGGGTGTCATCGCTGGTGCGGCCGGCTGCGGTCCTCTTTGCGGGCCGAAACGCGACGGCGCTGTGTCGGTCGTGCAAGCGATGCGCTTCGTGTAGACACTGCGCAATTGTGCGAGCATTCGGTTCATCGGATGCAGAGCCGGCGGCAGGTGCTGCAGGTCTTCGCCCATCAGAGCAACATCGGCGGTCTCGATGGCCACGTCGGAACCCATCGCGCCCATGGCAATGCCCAAGTCGGCGGTGGCCAGGGCGGGGGCGTCGTTGACACCGTCCCCGACCATTGCCGTCGGGCGGTTCGCACGCAAGGTTTCCACGATCCGTGCCTTGTCCTCCGGGCGCAGGTCGGCGTGCACGTCGTCGATCCCGACGTCGGCGGCCAGCGCCTGGGCGGTGCGTTCGTTGTCGCCGGTGAGCATCGCGACGGTGTACCCGCCGCGTCGTAGCCCGGCGATCACCTCATGTGCTTCCGGTCGGAGCTCGTCTCGTACGGCGACTGCCCCGATGACGGTTCCGGCGCGCTCGATCCACGCCACGAGTTCCCGAGACCTCTCACCGATGGCGTGGCCGCCGCACCCGGACTGAGTCGTCTCGACGGATGCGCCGACGTGTGCGTCGGCTACCCAGAAAGCGGTACCTCGCCTGGGCACTCGACGACCCGGACGGCCCACCCCCTCGGGTGGGCGCCCGAGAGGAGCGAACGGCCTACCCGAGCGTATATCCCCAGGGGTACTTGCATACCCCCCTGGGTATATGCAACAGTGGGTAGACGCTCGTCAGAAAGGACTGTCTATGTGTTACCCCGTCCCGTGCCCGATATGCGACAAGATCGCGTGGGCAGGTTGCGATCGACATGTCGACGACGTCACGAAGGATGTTTCACGGCCTCGGCAGTGCACCTGCTCTGCTGAGACCGTTGGTCCTATCGATCGGCGCCAGCGCCTCGCGATCGCTGTTTCGCCGCCAATCCCGGTCGCGAGTGCAAGGGCCTAACCTTCCAATTGGGTCAGGTTTACCGAGGTCTAGCTCGCTCATTTGAATACCCCAGCCCGTATTTTAGGAGAAGTTATGTCTGTGCCCGACACCGTGACGGCCACCGGTCGTGACGATCGTGATCGCGTATCTACACCCGGCATACTCGGACGCCTGGGAAGCGCGATGGTCGCACGCCGCCGATGGGTGTTCGGTGTCTGGCTGATCGCGCTTGTCGCGCTCGGATCTGCAGCGCCGTCGGTTTTTTCGTCACTGGCGGGTGCTGGGTGGCAAGCCAACGGATCCGAATCGGTCCAGGTCCGTGAACTCGCGCAACAGCATTTCGGCGGGAACTCCTCGGCCGCGGTTCAGGTGGTGGTCCATTCGGACACCGCGTCGATCGACGATCCCACCGTGCAGCAGAGACTCATCGACGTCACAGCTGTGTTCGACGGTGACACCCGGTTCGGTGCCGTCATCGCCCCACAGCCTGGTATGACCATCAGCCCCGACGGCCACACCGGCATCCTCATCGCCGGCGCCAACGCAAACGCGGACGACATGGTCAAAGCCGTCGACGATGTCAAAGACGAGCTGACCGCACTCTCCGGCGACGGTATCGAGGTCTATCCCACCGGATCCTCCGCGTTGTGGTCCGACTTCAACAAAGCCAACCACGATGCGATGATTCAGGCTGAACTATTCTCTTGGCCAGTCACTTTGGCGATCATGGTGCTCGCATTCGGCTCCCTCGTCGCTGCCGGGCTGCCGCTGTTGCTCACAGTGGCCGGACTCGTCGCCTCCGCCGGCGGTTTGGTGCTGCTCAACGAGGTCACACCGATCTCGGTATGGGCGATGAATTTCGCGATGATGTTCGCCCTCGCTCTCGGCATCGACTACGCCTTGTTCATCGTCGCCCGCTTCCGCGACGCCCTCCGTACGGCCGATCCACGAGCAGCCGTTGCCGAAACCATGGACACCGCAGGCAAAGCGGTGCTCCTGTCCGGACTTACCGTCCTGGTCAGCCTCTCGGCAGTGCTGCTCGTTCCCGCACCGGCCGTGCGCACCATGGCCGTAGGCATCATGCTGGCCGTCACGTTCGTTCTGATCGCCACCATGACACTTCTTCCGGCCACGCTGGGCGCACTCGGCCCCAAGGTCAACGCAGCATCCCTGCCTTACGCGAAACGCCAACAGCACCGATCCCCGAAGTTCGCTGCGTGGGGCGAATTGCTTCACAAGTACCCATGGCCGTTCGCGCTGGTCTCCGTCGGCATCCTCGTCGCCCTGGCCTTACCTGTCCTGGGACTGAAGGTGGCAATGCCGTCCATCGCTGTCGTTCCCGACGATGCGCCCGTTCGGCAAGGTTACGAGTTGGTTCAGGCCCAGTTCGGTGACGGGGCACCCGGCGCGCTGCAGATAGTTGTCCCGTCTTCCGATGCGGCTGCTACCGCCGCGGCAGCGAGCAGCGTCGACGGGATCTCGATGGTCACCCCGCCCACACCATCAACAGACGATTCGAACTACACACTGCTACAAGCGTTTCCTGCCGTGGACCCTTCCGCAGAGGCCATGGGCACGATCCTCGGTGACCTACGCGCACAACTACCGGAGTCCGCGCTCGTCGGCGGCGCGCCAGCGGAGAACCTCGACCTGCAGCAAGCCCTGAACGACTACCTACCGTTGGTTATCGGGATCATCCTCGCCCTCGGCTTCATCCTGCTGCTCGTCGCTCTGCAGGCACCACTGATCGCGATCCTCGGCACCGCCGTCAGTTTGCTGTCGACCGCCGCAGCGTTCGGGGTTGCGAAGCTGATCTTCCAAGACGGACACGGATCGTCGCTGCTCGGCTTCACCCCTCAAGGTTTCCTCGACGGCTGGGGGCCGGTGTTCTTCTTCGCGATGATCTTTGCCATCGCCATGGACTACACCGTGTTCCTGCTCGCCACCGCGAAAGAACACTACGAGAAGACCGGGGACCCGAAGGCTGCTCAGGTCGACGGCCTCGCGCACTCCGGACGCGTCATCTTCGCCGCTGCGGCGGTCATGGTCGCCGTGTTCTTCACCTTCGCGCTCTCCGATCCGCTCCCACCCAAGGAAATGGGCATCATCCTCGGCGTCGCGGTGTTGCTCGACGCCTTCCTGATCAGGCTGATCCTGCTCCCGGTCCTGCTCCGGCTGAGCGGTCACGCTGCATGGTGGGCACCGGGCTGGCTGCGCAGAATGTTGCCGTCGATCCGCTTCTCGCACTGACCATTACAACACCTCACGGAGGAATCATGACCGATCCGAACATCACGCATTCGAGCACGTCTGCCGGGTGGCCGATCGAACGTATCGTCCCCGCACTGGCCGCCGGCGTCACCGCGACGGGCCTGACCCTCGGCGAACTCCACGCACCACGGTGGAGGCTGCTCAGCGCCTTCGCCGCCGCGAACCTCGCCCTCTACGCCGCGGTCGGCTGGTGCCCGGCAAGTGCGCTTCTCACCAGAGCGGGCGTACCAAGTCTTCGCCACCCCCGAAGCGGATAGGCACACAATTGCCGCAGTTCGACGAACGGAAGGAATTCTCCACCATGACCATCGCACTCTCGACCACCTTGACCGACACCGACTTCGAGACGGCGGTCACCGCCACCAAAGCAGCACTGTCCGAGCAAGGCTTCGGTGTGCTGACCGAAATTGACATGCAGGCCACCCTGAAAGCCAAACTTGGCACAGACATGGAGAAGTATCTGATCCTAGGCGCGTGCAATCCCACGCTTGCACACCGCGCCGTAGGAATCGTGCGTGAGATCGGCCTGCTACTGCCCTGCAACGTCGTCGTCCGTGCCGACACCACCGCCGGATCGGTCATCGTCGAGGCGATGAACCCGGACCTCATGGTCCAAGTGACGGGCGAACCAGCACTGTCAGATGTCGCGGCCGAGGCCACCACCAAACTCCAAGCCGCCCTGGACACGCTCGGCAGTCGGGATGCAGTGCGCAGTTGATGACGTTGACCCTGGCGCTGGCGCTCGGCCTCACCGTCGGAATCCTGCTCGGTCTCCTCGGAGGCGGTGGATCGATCCTCGCTGTCCCGATCCTCGTGTACGCTCTCGGGTTCCCCCTGCCGGAGGCGATACCGACTTCGCTGTTGGTGATCGGTGTCGCCTCCGCGGTCGGGGTCATCTCCAAGGTGCGGGCGCGGCTCATCGAATGGCGACTCGCGGCAATCTTCGCCGCCACCGGAGTCCTCGGCACCCTGGCCGGCACTGCCCTTGGCAAGCATCTACCTGAAACTGCCGTGATGATCGGCTTTGCGATCGTCATGATCCTCGCGGGGGCACGCATGCTGCGCAGCCCCGACAATCCCGGAACCGCCTGCAGGACGAGCAATTCCGGGATCAACTGGCGCCGATGCGCACCTCGGTCCATACCGACCGGATTCGGCGTCGGTGTCCTTACCGGACTGTTCGGCGTCGGCGGGGGCTTCTTGATCATCCCCGCATTGGTTCTGCTGCTGGGAATCGAGATGAGTGTCGCCGTCGGAACCTCTTTGGTGGTCATCGTCGCCAACTCCGCCGCCGGACTCATCGCTCAGGCCGACGGCCTAGGTGGAAACTGGCCCTTGACGGCAGCGTTCGCAGGTTCAGCCATTGCGGGTTCGTTGGTGGCCGGACGATTCGGTACACGCATCGCCACGGACTCACTTCGGCAGTGGTTCGCCTACCTGGTGTTTGTCGTGGCAGGTTACGTCCTCATCGACACTCTCGTTCTCGGATGATCTACCGTGCACCCCGTTGGATGCCCCCGGGGGTAATCTGGCAATTTCTGGCATCATCATGCATCTGAAGGAGACCCCATGATCGGCGACGAAGACAGCATCGCATTGGTCCTCAACCGCCTCCGCCGCGCACACGGCCAACTCTCGGGAGTGATCGGCATGATCGAGAACGGACGCGATTGCAAAGACGTTGTCACCCAGCTCGCCGCTGTTTCCAGGGCCCTCGACAAAGCTGGCTTCAAGATCGTCGCTACCGGTCTCCGAGAGTGCATGACAGGCGAAGCGGCAGACAACAAAGAACCCATGACCGAAGCAGAACTGGAAAAGCTCTTCCTGGCGCTGGCCTGAACGCCCGCTTCACATCAGGAACGAGGCCGACCGACAACATGTAGGAGCTCCCCATGAGCACGACCGACCCGGACATCGCCATCATTGAAACTTCCAGCCTCGGCGACCGCAGCTATCTGATCAGCCACGACGGTATCGCCGTGGTGATCGATCCACAACGCGACATCGACCGCGTCCGGGCGCTGGCAGCAGAAAAGAACGCTGTCATCACCCACGTGCTGGAAACTCACATCCACAACGACTACGTCACTGGCGGCCTGGAACTTGCGCGCGCCACGGGTGCCGAATACGTCGTCCCGGACGGCGATCCGGTCGAATACGAGCGCCGAGCAGTCGTCGACGGCGATGTCGTCGACGCGGGATCGACGACGTTCGAGGTCATGCACACCCCAGGGCATACTCATCACCACGTCAGTTACGTTCTGCACCGGCGCGGCGAGCCGATCGCAATCTTCACCGGCGGCTCCATGCTCTACGGGTCCACCGGGCGCACTGACCTGCTCGGCTCCGAGCACACTGATGAACTGACCCACGCGCAGTACCATTCGGTCCGCCGTATCGCGGCCGAACTGGCCGCTGAGGTGGAGGTCTACCCCACACATGGGTTCGGTAGCTTCTGTGCCGCAACTCCGACCAGCGGGGACTCATCCACCATCGGTGAACAGCAGCAGTCCAACCCCGCACTGACTCAGGACGAACACACCTATGTCGACGAGCTGATCGCGGGCCTGTCTGCATATCCCGCGTACTACGCCCATATGGGCGTCATCAACACCAAAGGGCCGGCCCCGATCGACCTGTCCATGCCCGAGCCCGTCGATCCAGACGAACTACGTCGCCGCATCGACGCCGGGCAATGGGTCGTTGACCTACGAGCACGCACCGCTTTCGCCGCCGGCCACGTCGATGGCTCTCTCGGGTTCGAACTGTCGACCAGCTTCGTCACCTATCTCGGATGGCTTTATCAGTGGGGCGTGCCGTTGACGCTGATCGGTGAAACAACCGACCAGATCGCCGAGGCGACCCGCGAGCTGGCTCGGATCGGCATCGACAGTCCCTCCGGATCCGCCGTCGGTGAGATTCACTCGCTCGTCGGCGACGGAAAGGTCCGCTCCTACGATGTATCCGACTTCGCCGGACTCGCGGCGGCCACCGGCGAACGTGAGATAAGCGTCCTCGATGCGCGTCAACAGTCCGAGTACGCGGACAGCCACCTTCCTGGTGCCGTGAACATCCCCCTCCACGAGCTACCACACCGACTCGAGGAAGTTTCCGCGGCCGAAGTGTGGGTGCACTGCGCATCCGGTTACCGCGCATCGATCGCCGCTTCACTTCTCGACCGCGAACACCGCACAGTGGTCCTCATCGACGATGACTACGAGCATGCCGTGCAGCTCGGCCTCCACACATCGCCCGCCTGACGAATGCGCCGCCGCTGCGCAAGCCGCACGATGCGAGTGGTTCACGGGGCTGATCTCCCCGATTTCAGCAAACGGCCATCGGATAATTCCGACAGAGGGCAGGAAGCCCAACCCCTGCCCGTGCCGACGTCCGAGAAGGCGGCCACCGCTGGTCCAACGATCATTCGGGCGCCGTCCGAGTTTGTCGTTCTGCCAATTCGCACTGGATCTTCCGCTCGCCTTTGCTTCGGTGGCCGGACCGTTGTGACGCGCCATGCACGGTTCCGGCCGGGATGCGGTGCGCGGAGTCGCAGACATCCGCGTGCCCCGGCGACCGCGAGGAGCCGGGACGGATCAAGGTGCCACCGTGCCAGCAGTGTCGGTCATGCCGCGGCGGCGATCAGGCGGCCGATCACACCGGATTCGAGCAGGATGATGACGCCCAGCCCGATGAAGACTGTGGGCACGAGCCAGTGCTCGACGCGCTCGAGGATGTCGATGACCTTCTTGTGGGTGCCGAGCATTCTGCCGGCGGCGCACCAGAGTCCGACACAGATCAGGAACACGGCGATGGTAACGATGGTCTGGGGCGCACCGAGAGTGCGGAAGACCGGGGTGTAGACGGCGATGTTGTCGGCGCCGTTGGCGATGGTGATGGCGGCGACGCTGATCGTCCCGGCCGCGACCACTACGGGTTCACCGTCTCCGTCGCTGCGTAAGCCCTGGATCAGTCCCCAGATTCCTAGCGACAGGGGAAGTAATCCGAGTAGTCCAACCCAGTCCTCGGGCACGATCACCAACCCGAGGGCGGCGACCACACTGATCGCGACGAGGGTGATCAGGCCGAGGTACTGGCCGGCAACGATCTGCCATGCCCGCGGCCGTCCTTGACTGGCGGAGGCGACGAACAGGACGGTCAGTACGACGATGTCGTCGATGTTGGTGCCGGCGAACATCGCTACCGCCGCGGCGATGGTGCCGATCATCCTCGCATCCGGCGGCTGCCGCGGCGCGGCCTGATCTCGGGTATTGCTGTCATTTCGAACTCTCCTGTGCGGGCGGGGGATCGGCCGGGTCGTGGGTGGACTCAAAGATCAGTGATGCGACGAGCAGCACGACGCCGCAGGTGATGTAGGTGTCGGCGAGGTTGAAGGTGGGCCACCAGCCGGTGTGGAAATAGTCGGTGACCTTTCCGTCGACGGCACGATCGATCACGTTGGCGGCAGCTCCGGCGAGGATCGCCGACCAACCCACCGTCCCCACCAGTGAAGCGGTGGGGACGGTGCGCCAGGCGTAAATTCCGACGCCGAGAGTGATGGCGGCGGTGACCGCGAGGATGATCCAGGCCGGAAGCTGTTGGCCGATGCTGAACGCGACACCGCTGTTGTACGCCAACTTCAGTTGCAGCAATCCCATATCGACGGTGCGTGCACCGGAAAGGGTACGGCGCGCAACGGGTTCGGCCGACAGTGCGATCGCGATGAGAGCGAGACCGACGACCACGAGAATCACCCGCCGCGTGCTACCTGTGCGGATTGATCGAGCCGCTAATTCGCTCACGTGCGGGCCTCGACCTTCCCCGCCGGTGCGGGTACCGATCCGGTGGGGAAGGCTTGCGCGCGGCCGGCCCGGACACCGTTGGCGATGACCACGATCTCAGCGACCTCGTGCACCAGGACCACGGCGGCCAGGCCGAGAACCCCGAACAAGGCCAACGGCATCAGAACGGTGATGATCGCCAGCGACAGTCCGACGTTCTGCAACATGATGGTCCGGGAGCGGCGCGCGTGCGCCAACGCCTGCGGCAGGTGCCGCAGGTCCTCACCCATCAGAGCAACATCGGCGGTCTCGATGGCCACGTCGGAACCCATCGCGCCCATGGCAATGCCCAAGTCGGCGGTGGCCAGGGCGGGGGCGTCGTTGACACCGTCCCCGACCATTGCCGTCGGGCGGCTCGCACGCAAGGTTTCCACGATCCGTGCCTTGTCCTCCGGGCGCAGGTCGGCGTGCACGTCGTCGATCCCGACGTCGGCGGCCAGCGCCTGGGCGGTGCGTTCGTTGTCGCCGGTGAGCATCGCGACGGTGTACCCGCCGCGTCGTAGCCCGGCAACCACCTCACGTGCTTCCGGTCGGAGCTCGTCACGGACGGCGACCGCCCCGATGACCGTTCCGGCGCGCTCGATCAGCACCGCAGTGGCGCCGGCATGCTGCATCCGCTCGATATCCCCTGCCAGCGGACCCGGGTCGATCCAGCCCGGTCGACCGAGGCGCACAGGTATGCCGTCGATGGCCCCGGTCAGGCCCGCCCCTGTGACCGCGTCCACGTCGTCGGCGGGTGCGTAGTCGTCGACGGCGGCGAGAATCGCGCGAGCGAGAGGGTGCTCGCTGCGCGCCTCCAACGCTGCGGCCACCGCGAGAACGTCCTCGCGGCTGGCGCCGTCCGCCGTGGCCACATCGATCACGGCAGGCTGGTTGCGGGTGAGGGTGCCGGTCTTGTCCAACGCAACGGTGCGGATCCGGCCGAGGGCCTCGAGTGCACCGCCGCCCTTGACCAGGACACCGAGCTTGGACGCCGCACCGATCGCGGCGACAACGGTGACAGGGATCGCGATGGCCAGCGCACACGGGGAGGCGGCGACCAGCACCACCAGGGCGCGTTCGATCCACACCAGCGGATCGCCGAGCACACTGCCGACCGCGGCGATAACTGCGGCGACGATCATCACACCTGGAACCAGCGGTTTGGCGATCTTGTCGGCGAGGCGTTGCGCCTCGCCCTTGCGGGACTGCTCGGCCTCGACGATCCGCACGATTTTGGCCAGCGAATTGTCCTGCGCATCTGCGGTGACCTCGACTTCGAGGACGCCGGTGCCGTTGATCGATCCTGCGAACACCTCGTTGCCGGGACCGGCTTCGACGGGCACCGATTCACCGGTAATCGCGGAGGTGTCCAGAGCGGTGCGTCCGGTGCGGATGACCCCGTCGGTGGCGATCCGTTCCCCAGGCTTGACGACCATGAGCTCGCCGAGCTGGAGTTCGGAGGGCGGAACGGTTTCCTCGCGGCCGCCGCGGAGAACTGTCGCGGTGGCCGGCACCAGAGACAGCAAGGCCCGCAGGCCCCGGCGAGTGCGGGTGACCGCATACTCTTCGAGTCCCTCGCTGATCGCGAACAAGAACGCGAGCATGGCCGCTTCGCCCACCTCACCGAGCAGTACCGCGCCGACAGCCGCGATCGTCATCAGGGTGCCGACCCCGATCTTGCCCTTGACCAGGCGTGCGAGAGTGGACGGGACGAACGTGTAACCGGCAATGAGCAGGGCGCCCACCTCGAGACCGAGCCCGAGAGCATCCGGCCCACCGGTCAGGCCCACTATCAGCGCCGCGATCAGCAGCACGCCCGCAGCTGCAGCCGCCCGGATCTCGGTAACCTGCCACCACTTTTCGGGCCCGTGTTCTTCCTCGCCTTCGACGCGGGGTTCGTCGTGACCGCAACCGCATGCGTCACTCACGGCTATCTCCGATGGCGGTGCCGTAATTCGGGCACAAGGCAACCGCGTTCCCCGTCGCGGCAAGCAGCGTCTCCGCCGAGGCGAGTAGGTCCATCAATTCCGGCCGGGCCAGCGAGTAGAACACCTGCCGACCTTCCGGTCTGCCGTCGACCAAACCGCAATCACGTAGGCATGCAACATGTGCGGACACCGTCGACTGGGCGAGGCCGAGTTCACCGATCAAATCCGCAACCCGCGCCTCTCCTTCGGCGAGACGGCGCACGATCGACAACCGGGTGCCGTCCGAGAGACTGTGGAACAGTGCCACTGCCGCATCCAGGCTCGACCCGCTGCCGGTTGCGGCGAGGCATCCAGGCTCGTTATTCATCGTCATACGACGATGATAGCAATATTGGACGATTCCAGGAAGGGTGGACGCACTGGACTTGAAGTAGATGCGGTACGTCAGCCGAACGGTGGCCGGCCGACGTACCTCACCAGGAATGGCGAAGTGACATCTGTAGTTTGCGAGTTGCTCGCCACGGCATCACATGGGGGGACAGCAAGGACCCATCGCTCGACACAGCCAGTCGCACAACATCTCCAGTGGATTCATTTCATTCACCTCCTTCTGAGTGTTCATCGCCAGCGCGGCGACGAACGGTCCGAGTCACCTGCGGTTCCCGAACGTCATCCATAATGGACATTCCAGTGCGATGGAAGGTCAAGGATCTCGTGAAAATTGGTGAACTGGCCGCTCGAAGTGGCGTTGCCCCGAAAACGCTGCGTTTCTACGAGGACAGTGGGGTGATTCCCGTCCCGGTCCGAAAGTCCAACGGCTACCGGGACTACGGTCCGGAATCTCTTGCGCGTTTGCGGTTCGTCCGCAGCGCCCAGTCTGCAGGTTTCACCTTGCGAGAGATCCGCGAGATCCTCACCACCCATGACCGCGGGGCGGCTCCTTGTGAACAGGTCGTGGAGATGCTCTCGGAGCATCTTTCCCAGGTTCGTGGCAAGATCCGCGAACTTGCCACGCTCGAAACAAACCTTGTTGCTTTGCTGAGTCGAGCGGAAGGGGAGATTCCGTCGGAAGCCGACGATGTCGGTGTGTGCTGGATCCTGGAATCCGAGTCTCAGGAAGGTGTTGCCGAATCGTGAAATTGATTGCGGCCATGCATCCCTTCCTATTTCAGCAGGTTCGGCGCTCTGCAACGTGATGAGGTGCGCGAAGCGGTTGTAGTGGTGTTGTCGGTGTATTGATCAGTCAGGTACGGAAGTAGCGGCAGTGGGTGAATCCCGTTCGAATGCATTCCTCAGGGCAGTCACAGTGGGAGCGCCACCGACCGCGCCCACGGCGTCGCGGTAGAGCCTGCAGGACACGCTTGGCACCTGATCCGGTTCGGCAAAGGGGTCGTGGCCGTCAACGAGCAACGTCGGAGATCCCGCCATGCCCGCAAGTTCCGCTGATCGAGGATCTTCGATGATCACGTGGCGCAGTTCCCATTCGATCGGCACGCCTGAAAGAGCGTGCTCGATTCGTTGTTCGAGGAGCGGCACGTTAGGGTAGTCCGGGACCTGCAGAATTTCGAGATGCATCATGGTCGTCCTTTGTCGGTGTGCAGTGTCTGGAGCATGGGGCAGTGCCGGTCCGCTCGCGGTCGCGCGCAGGTGGACGCGAACTCGGTCAGCGAGGCCCGCATGCGTTGCAGATCTCGGATCTTTTCGCCGAACTCGGTGATCTTCGTCTGCGCCAGTCGCCGAGCGGTGTCGCAATCGTCCGGTCCGCCGCCGGCGAGATGGAGAAGTTCGTTGATTTCGTCGAGGCTGAAGCCGTGTTCTTGGGCGCGTTTGACGAACCGGACAATTTCGACAGTTTCGTCCGGATATGAGCGGTATCCCGAGGTGGATCGCGGCGGGTGCTGCAGGAGTCCGCGCCGTTCGTAGTACCGCAACGTCTGTACGTTCACCCCGGCGAGGGTGGCCAGTTCACTGCTACGCATGTCGCCATTGTGAACCCGGTACCCGGCTACGGAGTCAAGTCGTCTCTCGTCGGCGGAAATTCATCTGAGGTTGGTTGCGCGTTATTTCGATATCTGTCAATATCGAAGCATGTCGAATCAAGATGGGGCGGAGGCCGGCGCTTGCTGCTCGCCGCTCGTCCGTGAACCGTTGACCGAGGATTGGGCCGGCGACCTGGCGCGGATGTTCAAAGCCCTCGGCGATCCCGTCCGCTTGCGCCTGCTGAGCTTGGTGGCAAGTCACGAGGGTGGTGAAGCCTGCGTCTGCGACATCTCGGATACGTTCGACCTGTCTCAGCCGACTATCTCGCATCACCTCAAGGTGCTGCGACAGGCCGGGCTGCTCGACTGTGAACGCCGCGGGACCTGGGTGTACTACTGGGTTATTCCGGCTGCGCTGCAACAGCTTTCCGCCGTGCTCCTGGTCGAAGGTACGAGCGTGAGTGTCGCGGACGCATGCGCAGAGGTCACCGCATGAGCAACACCGCTGCCACCACCGAACACCCCGAAGTCGTCGGAAAACTCTCCACCCTCGACCGCTATCTTGCGGTCTGGATCGGCGTGGCCATGGTCGTCGGCCTGTTGGTTGGACGCTGGATCCCCGGTGTGAACACTGCCCTGGAGAAGGTGCAGATCGACGGCATCTCCCTGCCGATCGCCCTCGGCCTGCTGATCATGATGTACCCGGTGTTGGCGAAGGTCCGCTACGACCGCCTCGACACAGTCACCGGGGACAAGAAACTCCTCGCCGGCTCCCTGTTCCTGAACTGGGTTCTCGGCCCGGCGCTGATGTTCGCCCTCGCCTGGCTGTTTCTGCCCGACCTGCCGGAATACCGAACCGGTTTGATCATCGTCGGTATCGCTCGCTGCATCGCGATGGTGATCATCTGGAACGACCTGGCGTGCGGAGACCGCGAAGCCGCCGCGGTGCTGGTCGCCATCAACTCGGTGTTCCAGGTGATCATGTTCGCCGTGCTCGGTTGGTTCTACCTCTCGGTCCTGCCCGGGTGGCTCGGCCTCGAACAGACCACCATCGACACCTCGCCCTGGCAGATTGCGAAATCGGTCCTGATCTTTCTCGGTATCCCGCTGCTGGCAGGTTTTCTGTCCCGCTTCTTCGGTGAACGCGCCAAAGGCCGCGACTGGTATGACACCAAGTTCATCCCCAAGATCAGCCCCTGGGCGCTCTACGGTCTGCTGTTCACCATCGTCGTGCTCTTCTCGATGCAGGGCGAACAGATCACCTCCCAGCCCTGGGATGTCGTCCGGATCGCGTTGCCGCTGCTGGCGTACTTCGCGCTCATGTGGGGAGGCGGCTACATCCTCGGCGCCGCAATCGGATTGGGCTATGAACGCACGACGACCCTGGCGTTCACCGCCGCGGGCAACAACTTCGAACTCGCGATCGCCGTAGCCATCGCCACCTACGGCGCCACCTCGGGGCAAGCTCTTGCCGGTGTTGTCGGCCCGCTGATCGAGGTACCGGTGCTCGTCGGGCTGGTCTATGTCTCCCTTGCTCTACGCAAACGCTTTGCCGTCAAAGAGGTTTCACCCGCACCCACCGCTACGTAAGTCACCTACAACTCTTCGGGAGTCATGATGAACGAGCACCGCGCCCAGCCCGATCTCCTCTCACCGCAGGCCGTTCTCTCGCGCACCGCGCAAGACCTGGCAGCGAAGTACGTCGGGGTCTTTTCCGCGCAAACCGTCGAACGCTACGTCTTCGAGTCCTACACGGCGCTGCGCCGCACCGCGAAGATCCACACCCATCTCACCTCGCTCGCGGCGCGGTTCGCCGCCGACCGCCTCACCGCTTTGGCCCAGTCCAGCGGAGCACTCGCCAAGGACGTGCCCGAAGTTCTGTTCGTGTGCGTCCACAACGCCGGCCGGTCGCAGATGGCGGCGGCACTACTCGATCACCACGCCCGCGGCCGGGTTCATGTGCGCTCGGCAGGATCCGCGCCGGTCCACGAGATCAACCCCGCCGTCATCACGGCGATGGCCGAGATCGGGATCGATCTTGCCGACGAGTTCCCGAAACCACTCACCGATGACGTGGTCGCCGCAGCGGACTGCGTCGTCTCGATGGGCTGCGGCGACGCGTGCGTCGTCTACCCAGGGAAGCGGTACCTCGACTGGGCTCTCGACGACCCGTACGGCCAACCCCTCGAGGTGGTGCGGGCAATCCGCAACGACCTCGATGCACGGGTGATCGCACTGCTCACCGAACTGACCACACCCGTCGCCGTCTGAGCGACCTCTTCCTCAGCTCTAACTTCCATCTTCGAAGGGAACCTTCTTTCTCATGTCCGACAAGCCCAGCGTCCTGTTCGTGTGTGTCCACAACGCCGGCCGATCGCAGATGGCCGCCGGTTTCCTGAGCCACCTCGCCGGTGACGCCATCGAGGTCCGTTCCGCCGGATCTGCCCCCGCGGACACCATCAACTCCGCCGCGGTCGAAGCGATGGCCGAGCTCGGAATCGACATCTCCGCCCAGACCCCGAAGATCCTCACCACCGACGCCGTGCAGGATTCGGATGTCGTGATCACGATGGGCTGCGGCGACACCTGCCCGATTTTCCCCGGCAAGAGCTACCGCGACTGGGTCCTCGAGGATCCCGCCGGCCAAGGCATCGATGCGGTTCGCCCGATCCGTGACGAGATCAAGACTCGCGTACAGGCTCTGATCAGCGAACTCACCGCCCCGTCGGTATCGCGCTAACCGCCTACGCTTCCCGTATTCGATCCCGTGAAAGAGACACTATGACCATCCCGTCCACGGTCCACGACGTCATCATTGTCGGTTCCGGACCGGCCGGCTACACCGCTGGTGTCTACACCGCGCGCGCTGAGCTCGCGCCCCTGCTCTTCGAGGGAACCCAGTTCGGTGGCGCCCTCATGACCACCACCGAGGTCGAGAACTTCCCCGGATTCCGCGAAGGAATCATGGGCCCCGATCTGATGGAACAGATGCGCGAGCAGGCACTGCGCTTCGACACCGACATCCGCACCGAGGACGTCGAGGAGATCGATCTCAGCGGCCCGATCAAGACGGTCGTCGCGAACGGCGAAACCTACGCCGCGCACGCGATCATCCTCGCCATGGGCGCGGCAGCCCGCTACCTGGGCATTCCCGGTGAAGAACGCCTCCTCGGCCGCGGCGTCAGCGCCTGCGCCACCTGCGACGGCTTCTTCTTCCGTGACCAGGACATCGTCGTGGTCGGCGGCGGCGACTCCGCGATGGAAGAAGCAACCTTCCTCACCCGCTTCGCTCGCTCGGTCACCCTGGTGCACCGCCGCGAGGAGTTCCGCGCCTCACGGATCATGCTCGAGCGCGCCAAGGCCAACGAGAAGATCCGCTTCCTGACCAACGCAGAGCCCGTCGAGGTGCTCGGTGAGAACAGCGTCACCGGCCTCGTCGTGCGCGACACCGTCACCGGTGAAACTTCCACACTCGAGATCACCGGCATGTTCGTCGCCATCGGCCACGACCCGCGCAGTGAACTCGTCAAGGGCCAGGTCGATCTCGACGACGCCGGATACGTGCGCGTCGCTCCCGGTTCCACCGCGACCTCCGTCGACGGCGTCTTCGCTGCCGGTGACCTGGTCGATCACACGTACCGTCAGGCGATCACCGCTGCCGGCACCGGATGCTCCGCAGCAATCGACGCCGAACGCTGGCTGGCCGACCGCGGCGACATCACCGCCAACACGCTCGACGCAGCCGGCCACACCGTCGACGCCGTCTGACTCCCACACCCAGTGAAAGGAACTTCGATGAGCAAGCCTTCAGTGCTGTTCGTGTGCGTCAAGAACGGCGGCAAATCCCAGATGGCCGCCGGCCTCATGCGCAAAGCCGCCGGCGACCAGGTGGACGTGTACTCGGCCGGCACCAAACCCGGCGACGCGGTCAACGCCCTGTCCGCCGAAACGCTCCTCGAAGTCGGGGTGGACATCTCCGGGCAGACCCCGACGTTGATCGATCCGCAACTGGTGCGCGATGTCGACCTCGTCGTCACCCTGGGCAACGAAGCGAAGGTCGATCCCGTAGCCGGCACCGACTTCGAGAACTGGGACACCGACGAGCCGTCCGAACGCGGCATCGACGGAATCGAACGAATGCGCCTGGTCCGCGACGACATCGCCGCCCGCGTCGACGCCCTTGCTGCCCGTCTAGCGGTCCGCTGATATCGGAACCGCTAGCCGCGCAATCGAAAGACCCGAGAAGTAAGAAAAGAGGACATCACCATGAGCACCATCGAAGTATTCGAACCCGCCCTGTGCTGCAACACCGGCGTCTGCGGCGACGACGTCGACCAAGCGCTGATCACCTTCACCGCCGACCTCGACTGGGTCGCAAGCAACGGCGGCACCATCACCCGCCACAACCTCGCCAACGACCCACTGGCCTTCGCCGGAAACGACACCGTCGCAGCATTCCTCAAAATCTCAGGTTCCGAAGGACTCCCGCTGGCGCTCGTCGACGGAGTCACCGCCCTGACCGGTACATATCCCACCCGCAACCAGCTCGCGAAATGGGCAGGCATCACCGAACCTGGAACGGCTGAGGCGCCGGCCGGGATCGCCATGCTCGGACTCTCCGACACTTCGGCATGCTGCTCCACCGACGACGCCGACTCCACCACCTGCTGCTGAAAGCGTCGACACCGCAATGAGGTTCCTGAACAACGCGCCCCGATTCCTGTTCTTCACCGGCAAAGGTGGTGTCGGTAAAACCTCCATCGCCTGCGCGAGCGCGATGACCCTCGCTCGCGCCGGCAAGAAAGTGCTGCTCGTGAGCACCGATCCAGCCTCCAACGTCGGGCAGGTCTTCGGTGTGAGCATCGGCAACACCATCACCCCGATCTCCGCCGCTCCCGGATTGTCTGCGCTCGAGATCGACCCGGAACAAGCCGCCGCCACCTATCGCGAGCGGATCATCGGTCCCGTCCGCGGGCTACTCCCCGAGAAGGACATCGCGGCGATCTCCGAACAACTTTCCGGGTCCTGCACCACAGAAATAGCCTCGTTCAACGAGTTCACCGGACTGCTCTCCGGGCGCGACGACATCACCGCGGGCTTCGACCATGTCCTCTTCGACACCGCCCCGACCGGGCACACCATCCGGCTGCTCCAACTCCCCGGATCGTGGACCGAGTTCCTCGATGACGGCAAGGGCGACGCATCGTGTCTCGGTCCGTTGTCCGGGCTCGAGAAGCAGCGCGCCATCTACGCTGACGCCGTTGCCGCGCTCGCCGATCCGCAGCGGACCCGCCTCGTACTGGTCTCGCGCGCCCAGCGTTCGACGCTCGCCGAAATCACCCGCACCCACCGCGAACTCGCCGACATCGGACTGACCCATCAGCATGTCGTGATCAACGGTGTCCTCCCGGACCCGGGCGACGACACCGATCCGCTCGCGACCGCGATCTACCGGCGTGAACAAGCCGCGATAGCCGCCCTGCCCGATGGATTGGCGCAATTGCCGACCGATCAGGTCCCGCTCAAAGCGACCAATATCGTCGGCATCGACGCACTCGAAAGCCTCTTCACCCCCGACCTTGGCCCGGTGTCCGCCGCCTCAGCGGACCCGTCCCTGCAGCTACCCAGTTCTCCGCTCGCATCCCTGATCGACGAACTCGACACCGACGATCACGGCCTGATCATGTGCATGGGCAAAGGCGGAGTCGGCAAGACCACCATCGCCGCCGTCATCGCTGTCGCCCTCGCCGAACGCGGCCACCAGGTGCACCTGACAACCACGGACCCGGCTGCACACCTGACAGAAACCTTGAACGGGGAACTCGACAACCTCCAGGTCTCCCGAATCGACCCCGCCGAAGCCACCGAGCAGTACCGCACCAGAGTCCTGACCACCAAAGGCAAGAACCTCGACGAACGCGGACGCGCGAACCTCGCCGAAGACCTCCGATCACCCTGCACCGAGGAAGTGGCAGTCTTCCAAGCGTTTTCGCGGGTCATCCACGAATCGAGTCGCAAATTCGTCGTCGTCGACACCGCCCCGACCGGGCATACCTTGTTGCTCCTCGATGCCACCGGCTCGTATCACCGGGAAATCGCCCGCCAGATGGGGGAGAACACGAACTTCACCACCCCACTCATGCGACTCCAGGACCCAAACGCAACGAAGGTACTGCTCGTGACCCTCGCTGAAACCACACCCGTCCTCGAGGCCGCCGGTCTGCAAGCCGACCTACAACGAGCCGGAATCGAGCCTTGGGCGTGGGTGGTCAACAACTCTCTCGCCGCTGCCGAACCAACCTCGCCGCTCCTGCAGCAGCGCGCAGCCGGAGAGATCACCGAAATCGGCACCATCACAAGCCAATACAGCCAACGAACCGCCATCGTCCCGATGCTCGCCGAAGAACCCATCGGCGAAGCCGCCCTGGCAGCACTGAGTAAGGCATAGCGATCGCGTCACATCATCTCGCCCTGCAGACGGGGTTGCTGTGAACCAGTGGACTCAACTCATGCTGACACGCAGGGCTTCCGGCGATCGAGTTCGTCACGGAGGCACCCAGGCGATGGGAATGTCATCGGACGGGTCTACTGGAACTAGCGCACAACGTCGAACTGTTGCTGACGTCGGCTCCGTTAGTCACTTCCGTCCACGGGCCCAGACGACGGCCGCCGCCACCACGCGGATGCCGACGCCGATGAGAATCAGATTCCCGATGATCTGGACACTGACGACAGCGCGCGACGGATCGGTCGTCGCTGTGATATCCCCGAAGCCTACGGTCGAAAACACCGTCAACGAGAAGTACAGGGCATCCATCCGACTGAGCGGTTCAGAGAAGTATGTGGGGGAGCTCTGGGACATCAGGCTGTATCCCACGGCGTAGCCGAGCAGATAGACGGGAAGAATCAGTGCCAGCGTTTCTATGGCCTGCACGGTGGGCACGTCCGACCTCAGAATCTGCCGGATCTGCCACACGGCAACCGCCAGCACGACGAGCAGTCCCCCCACGAGGAGCATGACCGTGGAAATGCCGTCGACGGAGGTCCACGGGAGCACAAAGTAGCCCACGCCGCAGAGCGCAACCGTCGCGACCGGGCGCACGAGCCCGCGGCGCAGCAGGCGCCGACGATCGCGCGGGTCGAGGTTGCGAAACTCGCTGGCCTGTCCCATGAAATTCCTCCGGGCAACTGCGCGGGTGGGACCGGTAACGAGCGTCATCCTCGGCCATGATGGGTTCCTGCCCGCGGTTCCCCTGCCATTCCAGCCAAGCACGCCCGGGCCGGTGATAACCAGGGTCGACACCACACCAGATCGGTAAACATTGGACCGGTCACGGGCTGTCGGTGGCGTCCTCCGGATCGCCTCCGACGCCACCGATCCCCGCCCCTGCGCGGGCTCGAGCTTCAGCACTGGGCAGCAGGCCGGTTCGGTCAGTCGGGAGGGGTGCGCAACATGGTGTGCTTCCGGGTATTTCGCGGCGATCCGGCGAACTGTCGTGACGGTGAATCGCAACGGTCCGGGTACCGGTCACTGATTTCGGCCGGACGTGTCCCGGTGTGCCGCCCCGTTTTTCTGAACGGTGATGGGTGTTTCGTTCACTGGTCGGGCACACAGACGACAACCTGAGCAGCAAGGCGGTGCTCATGACGCGGACGCCGCGCTCGTCGGCCCGCTGTTCCAGTACGGCAACGAGGCGTCGGCGCCGGGAACGGCTGGGGCGTGCTGCGCAACGCTAGTCGGTGATCGCGCGGAGGGTCTGCGGCGGTTACGGGTGCTGGTGTTCGGTGGTTGTAGCGGCGGGGGCCAGCACCCAGAGGAGCATGCGACCGGTCAGGGGTGTGGTGGCGATGAGCATCAGGTATACCTCCGCGACGGAGCCGTCGTGACGCGTGAGGTCGAAGGTGTCGAGCCAGGACGAAAGGAGCAAGAACACGGCGTCGACGATGGCCCAGGATGCGATGTTGGCAACGATCCATCCGGCCCAGCGGCGGGTATGGGCTCGCAGGACCAACGCCTGGGACAGCCCGAGCAACGGTCCCAGTGCCAGGGTTTGGCTGGCGGCAAGTAGGTAGGCGCCGGTGACGCTGGTGCCCGAGTCTTGCGCGGTGGTGATGGCAGGGATGATCACCAGCAGCCAGCCCAGGAGCGCCGGGCCGACATTTGCGACGATCCATTTCCGCCGGGGGACCGGCACGCGTTGGCGGACGATCTGCCATTGCAGCGCCCCGAGCACCCAACCGAACAGCACGGCCCCAGTCGTTGCCACGAGCAGCGCGGCGACCGGGCTCCGGTTTGCCCAGGACAGCTGCAGTATGTCGGCGCCGATCCACGACAGGACCGCCACCGTGGTCAGCACGACTACGAAGGCGATGGTGTTGTACAGAATCCACTGCCAGTACAGGCGTGCGGACCAGCCGTTGGATGGCGTGGTCATCGGCTGGCACGGTGATCGTGGACGACGGCCGGCCGTGTCGTGTTCTGCGGTCGCTTTCCGGGCCTTGTTCGAGGTAGGTATCGACATCGCTGGTCAGGAGTTCCGGATCTTTGGATCAGGGGATGTCTAAGCGCGTGCATCGGCATCACGATGGGCCGCGGCGACGGTCCGAGTCACCGCGAATCCCGATAAGGGCGAAGACGTCGGCGGCGCCGGCGATCCAGAAGGATTGTGGCAGGGGATCTGCCGCGGTCACTGTTCCCGGCGCCGCGTCTGGCGAGGGCACCTGCGCCTGGGCGGGCGCGGTCGAGACGATCGCACAGGCGAGCGCGATCGCCATCACTGCGTGGCGGAGTCGTCGTCGGATCATTGCACCGCTCCCGGGGTCGTGCGTGTGTGCGCCGACTCCCATTCTGCGCGAGGCGAAGGTGCCGGCATACCGGTTCGATCATTTTCGGGTGTGTGGGGCGCCGGCGGGTTTGGGTGCCGGCGGGGGCCGGCGGGGTGTTCGGGTCGGGTGGTGTGGGGGAGTGGTGCCGGGTCGTGCGGGGGTGTTGCGAGGGCTCGTTTTGGGTGTTTTTGAATGTTGTTGTGTGTCAGTAGGTTTCGGTATTCAGTTGGTGTTGTGCTAGTTTCGTGTGTTGTGTGCACGGTGGTGTTTTCGTGAACGTCGAATGTTGTTGTGGTGGTGAGGGTTTCGGTGTTTCATGTTTTCGGGGTGTTTTGCGGTTTGGTGGGTGGGGGTGTATGATTGGGAGCACGATGATGACGAGGCAGTGGACGCGAGACGGGGCGCTTTTCGTGACCCTTCCCCTCCTCCCCAGCCTCGTTCGGGTGTCGGGTACCGATTCAGGCGTTGCGATGAATTCGTTTGGTAAGAAACAAGATTCGGAATTCAGAGGAGCGAAGCGACTCGATCGACGGCAACGGCAATCGACCCACTGCGAGCCGCGCAGCGGCTCCCTGGCGGGGAGCGCAGCGACTCGCTTCCGTCTCCCGACGCGAAGCGTCGGGAGGAGCGCCGCG
>NZ_JAANTF010000023.1:0-23054 GCF_011290655.1 Rhodococcus sp. D-46
TGCGGTCGAACCGGTCGACCGTCACACGAACTGACCATCGTCACTCACATAACTCACACCGTCGACATCGAACAATGGGGGCCTACCAGCAAGGTTTTGAGATATGTCAAAACTGCGTGCAGATAATGCGAGTGTCACAACCATTGTGGCCAAATTCGACGTCAACATCATCTGTCCATGCGGCCCCGAACTGATCACGGGAATAGCCCGTCTTGGGTGCGCGCCCCTTCACGGGAAGCGTTTCGAGAAGAGTCGTCGCGCGGTCGAGTTCTGTGCCGGTCAGCTGCCAATTCCGAGATGCTGACCCGTCGCTCGTGGCAGTGAATGCGCTCGGTTCGACCTCTGCTTCTACAGGATTCACGATGCCCGGGTCAGCGGCGATGGGCGCATTGAACTCGCAACCGCTGATCGCCAACGCAAGGATGCCTGCGAAGGCACCGGCCACGAAGGGCATCGCTACACGGCGGATCGGTTTGGGTGAGTGTCGAATTCCGAACACTGAAGGTCCTTTCGGTGAAGTTTGTTACGTATCAGGTTTGGGCAGTATCAAGTTGTATGTTGATGAGTTTCATCAAGTGAGGTGGTGGATGCGGCACGCACGATTCGGCGGGCTGATCGCTCGGCAACTGATGGGTTCAAACACGCAGATGAGTCGGGAGGTAAGCGCGCTTCGGCATAATGTCGAGGTCAGTCAGCGCTCCAGCCTTTCGGTTTCGCTGGTTTGTAGATGCTCGCCCCAGGTTTGAGTGCGTACGTCGGCGCATATCGGGCAGTAGGTTTCACCGCGGGCGCAGGTCCACCCTGCTTGCGTTTCGTATTCGTCTCCAGTGCAGTAGCTTTCGCTCATCTCTTCTCGAAGATCCGTTGTTCCGCACGCGTCGCAGGTGAAGTTCGCCGACATTGCCGCTGGCATTCCTGTTCGGGTTGAGTCGTATCCGAGCGGTTCGCCTTTCACACGTTCGGGCAGGGCTCGGTGGTCAAGGAATACGTGACGGTGGGCGATCGCAAGACATATGCCGACAAGGATGGCCAATGGCACAGCGGCGTGGGTTGTCAAGAAGGTCTGGATAGTGGTCGGGCACATCGGAGATCCGTTGCCGCCCAGCAGGGTTGTGTAGCACTCGGCGGCAGGTTCGAGCTGTTCGACAGGGGGCAGGGCGAGCATCCAAGTCAAACCCGCGACCGCAATCAGGTCGAGCAGCAGTAGCGTGCAGATCTGAGTTCTCATCGACGTTCCCTATTCGTGTTGGAGCAGTTCAACGGTGATCTCGGCGTGCTCGGGCAGTGTCGTCAGAGCGAGTCCGAGGGCCGGCCATCTGGTTATTTCGTCGAGCGTTCGTCTCGTGGGGTCCGCTCACGCTGCTGTAGGCGTTGTAGTCGAGCGGCTGGCGCTGTGGTGCGTCGCTGGTTGATCCAGGTGTGCACGATCGTCTTGTAGAGCGCTGGTTCTGTGGTGGTGAGGAGTCGTTGGGCGGCAGGTAAGCCTGCAGCGCTGGTTGCTTCGCTGTCAGCTGCCCATGTCCTGTCTTGGAATCGCCGGCGTCGATACCGCAGAAGCCACAGACCTGCAGGGACGAGCATCGCGGCGGCGACGAGTGCGGTCAGTCTGGAACTGCTGTCGACGTCGTGGCTGAATGCAGCAGGTAAGAGGATGAGCACAGTGGCGAGCATCCCGAGCGGTGTGCCGTATCCGGGTTTGTGTTGGCGCGGAGGGTATTGCGCCCAGGACAAGGTGTTCGTGACGATCCAGCGTCCCGCAGCAGTGTCGGTGTGGGTGTCGATGTCCGTCGCTGATACGGCGAGCACGGGGACGGGCTCACCGTCGACGCGGTGGTGGTAGACGCGGGTTTCGCCGACGGGGACGCGTTCCGCTGACGCCACCTTCGGGTACCTCCGGTTCACCGTCTGCAGGTCGGCGGCGGTGTTCGACCACCATTCGAGTTCGGTGCGGGTGAGCGTCGTTCTTCCTGTGGCTCTGATCTTCGTCATGAGAGTGCCTTCCGGATTGTGTATCCAGGTCGGACGTTATCGGGCGCTGTTCCGGTGTAGTGGTGCTCGGCTGTGTCTTGAACGGGTGGCGGGGTTCCGATCGCGGCGGTCGGTGCGGGTGGGTCTTGATGCTCGCGGGATCTCTGATGATTCGACCGTCGTGGGTGGACGGCAAGGCGCCTGTGGAACACACCATGGGCGCTTGGTGGTTCGCAGGCGCTGGCGTGGATGCCGCCTAGAGGGAGGGCTGACCGATAGCGTTTGGATATGACCAAAGCATCCAGTTTCCTCTTTCAGGCGCAGGACTTGGCATCCGACGATGATGCGCCGCGGTTGCGATCAGCGTTGACGGCCGCGCGTGAGTGTGAGCAGAGAGGGGGGCCGTACCCCGACGAAGTGCAGGAGGCTGCACAGTTTGCGTACGAGTTGTTGGAGATCGCTGCTCCCGAGGTTGTTGCGGAGCTCGGTCCACCGTCGTGGTCAGCGTAGTAGCGGAATGGTGAAGGCCACGTCAGCAGAAGCGAACTCGTTCTGCTGACGTGGGCTTCCTGTGTGGATCCCTCTCGCATCGGTAGACCTCGAAAACCGCACATCCTGGCCTTCACTACCTTCGGAGTCATTACTGTGAGCGGCGCCGTCGGACTGGGCGCCTCTAGTGCTCCTTTGTACAGTTCGGGGTGAACCGATCGGGGTGGGTCGACGACCTGCGAGCTACTTGGTTCCGCTACGCAAAATGTTGCGGCGGAGACCCATTGCGTCGAATCGGTCGTTGAACTTGCGGACCTGTGGGCCGAATACCTTCGCGAATCGTGACATGACCTGAACGGGGAATGACGTAGCAAGCAGCACAATCGCTGCTGGGATCACGTCGCTCGCCGACGTCGATGTCAACAGGGCGATCGGAAGCCCAGCGTTGTGCGCTACGAGGGCCGTCGAAACCAGAACTGCCACATACAAAGACAAGAGTCGCTGAGACATGGATCCCACCGTCCGCGCCCAGCTGATGACGTATTCGAGATCGCTCCCAGTGGCGGAAGTTTTACTCCGCGCGCGCGAGATGAGTTTCGACGCCGTAGCTATGAGGGCCACGACGGCGATCAAACCGACGAGTGACACGACGACCAGCAAGGTAGTGACTGCAACTGCATTGACGCTGCTACCTGCAACTTCTGCGGTCCTGGTGAGGGCGGAAGCCAAGTCCTCCAGTGCGTTGATGCCCTGCGAGCTCGTTTCGGCGGTCGGGGTTTGCCACCACGATCCCGCGAGAATGAAGGTGAAGAGAAACGTGAGTAGCGCCGTTGTTGCAGCCAGCCTCGTGGCTTGTGGCCACGGACTCTTCGTGGATCGAGCAGATAGTTCTGCGGGTGTGGTGGGCCCTGTTTCTGTTGGATGGGACATTGGGCTTTCTCCTGTTCTCGGTGTGCAATTCGAGGTCGGCCCCGGAATGGGACTGGCTGGTGGTGGGTTACTAGCCTTTTAGTGCGTTTGCCGGCGACGGGGGCAGGGGGCGGGGCGGGGCGGGACACAGTCGATTAGGTGGCGATGTGTCGGGACTCAGCGCGCAAGACGACTTTGCGCATGATCGACGTAATCGTCTGCATGAAAAGTGATCCCGCCTGGGATGGGTAAGCGCACAGGACTAACAGGAGCACCCACACGATCGCTGACACGGCTCCCTGCACTGTCAGGATCGCTACAGAGTGGCCGGCGCCTCCGGCAGTGACGGCCGTCGAGATCAGCAGCGCCACATACCACCGCAACACGGGGCCGACCGTCCGACTGAGGCGCAGCGAGAATCTGCGCCAGGATTCGGCGAAGTCCGTGAATACGCGTGCCCGTAGGCCGTATGTGGCGACGGAGAGGATGAGTGCAACTGTGAATGCGCCGAGAGTGATGCCTGCGCCGACTCTGTCGACTGCTGCTGTGCTGGCGCCAGTCTCCTCCGCGAACGAGGTCAGGGATGTAGACAGGTTGTAGAGCGATCGGGTCCACGCGTCGGTGGTGGTCTCGTCGAAAGACACTCGGTCCCGCAGCCACTCGGAGAATGCGGCAGTCAGTATCGCTGCTGGTACAGCGAAGCTGGCGATCGAGGCGCAGACAGCCCGACTCACAGTCCCCGGACGCCGAGGGTGGGAGTCGGGAAGGTTCGACTCGATCGTCGATTGTTCGGACACGAATGGCTCCGCTTCTATTTGTGTTGATCACGCCAGAACCCGAGTAGGGCTCGAGCTGTCATATGGGCGTCTTTGAATGCGTTGTGAGCATCGCGGTACTCGACGCCGTGTGCGGCAGTGAAGTCAGCGAGGCGAGCACCGGTGCTGTTGTGGTCGAATCGCCTGGAGAGCGCCATGGTGTCGATGACGCGGTCGGCGGAGACCCCGTTTGCGGCGAAGTATTGGCGTTCGAAACTCGCGTTGTGCGCGACCATCGTGGTGTTTGGATCGCTCAACAGTTCCTGCAGTCTTGTTTTAGCCTGGGACTGCGCAAATGGCGGCTTACCGTGGATGTCCTGGTAGTTGATGCGGTGAACGTCTTTGGCGCCCGTTCCGATCGTTCGTGCTGTGCGAGCATCGATTCCGTGAAGTTCGTCGATTCGTTCAACGACCTTGCCTTGCCCGTTCATCACGACTGCGCCGGTTTGGATGATCTCGCCACGTCCCGCTGACAGAGAATTCGTTTCGATGTCGGCAACGACGAAACGACGGCGGGTATCTGCGGCTGGGTTGTACGACTTGTAGAGGCTGCGGACGGCGTCGTCCGCGGATCTGCCGGATGCGACTTCGGCGCTGATCATCTCGTGGGCTTGTGCGGTGCTGATGCCACGGTAGGCGGCCAGTTCGGCTGCGGTGGCCCGGTTCTTCGCGTGTCCAGATTCTGCGCGCGGTGCTTTCGTCCAGGTGAAGGTGCCGTCGTTGTGGGCGGGTTGGGGTGGGTTTGTCTTCTCGGTCTGCCAACTGTTCCAACGGTTGTCGAGTTTTTCGCGTAGCTCGGGCATGGTGGCGGGTTGTGTGAGGCCGGTGAGGGGTTCATCGGCGTGGATTCGGTACTGCCGGTAGGTGTGACCGTCGATGTTGACGGCGATGTCGGCGTGTTTGAGCCCGGTTGCGTCGAGCGCGTTCGCAGCTTCGGCGCGCACGTGTGGTGGGATATCCGCTCCGTAGCCGTCATTTGCCGTGGCATGTTTGACGATCAACGCACCATCGGGGGTGTTTCCGTCGCTGCTGGTCACGGCTGTCAGTTCTGCCTGCTGCCAGGGGCGTTCACTGTTTCGCCAGATCCCGGGGGTTGATTGGACCGACAGTCCGGGGTTGGCGGCCGCGAAGTCCGCTGCGGTGGTGTGTTCCCAAGCTGCGGCCCGGCCTTCACGTCCGGTGTGCTGTGTGTGGGCGAGGTGAGCGCGGCTGATGTCGTCGTCGGTGACAGCGTTGATCGCGGACAGCTTCGCACTTGTCGCGGTGTGGGGGCTGTTGGGGTCCTTGACGCCGGCGGCGGCACCGATGTGGGTGCCGGGGATTCCGTCTTGCCGGGCGCGCAGTTCAGCTTCACTGCCGGGAACGTGTGTGCCGATATTGATGCTGTCGCCGATGGTGGTCCCGGAATATTCGGGCGGGGTGGAGAGTTCGCTGACTCTGGCCGCGTATTGCGCGCTCTCGTTGGCGTAGGCGTTCAGGTCGTCGTCGGCGATGAGACGGTCACAGTGCGCGTCGTGAAGGCAGTCGCGGGCCGCGGATACCGTTTCGATGTCTGTGCTGGTTTTCGCCGCTTCCCAGCCCCTTTCGGCGTCGTGTTCCGCGGCGTGGGCGTAGTCGCGTGCTTTGAGGAGCTGTTGATGCTCTGCCGATTGGGCACGTTCGTCGAGGACTGCGCGGGCTTCGTCCACGTCGAGAGTGGCGGCGTGTTCGCGTGCCTGGTCCAGTTCGTCGGATCGTTGACGTCGCAGGTAGTAACCGGAGGCGGTGTCCGCGGTCCACTCGCGATACGACGCCTGCATTTCTTCTTCGAACTGGTCGTCTCGCCATTCTTCGTATGCTGCTTCGGCAGCGTCTTCGGAGCTCGCGTACTCGGCGAGGGTGCTCGGCTCGAAGCCTGCGTCGATCATGTCCTGGCGATGCTTCGGGTACTCCGCGGCGTAGTCGCGGCCGAACTCGCTTCCATCGGGGATCGCCGATGCGGGTGGCTGAGCGCCTGCACGGAGCTGGGCTTGTTCGGCGTCGGTCAGGGTCTCCCCCATCACGGCTTTGCGCTGCAGTTCTAAAAGTTCCAGATGCTCGGTGTCATAGACCGATTCGGCGGACAGCGCGTCGGCATACGCGGCCGCGTGGGTGGCGGCTCTACCGGTGCGGTTGCAGCGGGCAGCTGCATCTGCCGAGCACCGACGTGGACCTCCCGGTTGGTTGGCTCCGATGCACACTCTGACCTCACCCCCAATTCGGCGCCCTGATCAGACCACCTCGCTTGGGGCGGTCTGATCTGGACGCGGATTGTGTCGCTCCTCCGATAGGTGAGAACGTAACTTGCACGGTTCCGGTCATCGAGGTGCTGGGCTGGAAGGCGACTATGCGTGAGACAGCGGGGTGTGCGCGGCGATGGAATCTGCCTCTCACGATCTGCGCCGGACGGGGGCGGGGTGGAGGGCGGCCTCCGCCCAGACGGTGACAGCCGCTTGACCGGGCGGGGCCGCTGTCACCGTCCTCGAGCTAGGCAGCTCGGCGCTCACCGCTTTCCCGGAACACTTCTTCGCCAAAGATGCTTGTGACCTCAGTCATTCGCGATTCCTGGCGGATCTCCTCTGCAACAGCTGTCTTGAGCAGTCGAGAGATGTTGTTCCGCCCCCACACCACTTTTCCTGCCGGTGTGGGAATCCCCTCGTCGTTGAGTTCGTCGCAGATGTATTGCATGGTTTTCCCCTCGTTTCGCAGCACCAGAATTCTGCGGAGTACGGGCAGAGGGCAGAGCATCGGCCGCCCGACACGGCCGCTCACTGCTCGCCACCTCCTCCGAGGCGGTTGAGCAGGACGTCCAAGAGCCGGAAGGCGCGCTCGGAACGATCCGCGGACCCGAGTAGGGCAAGGAGCAGTGTGCACGGGACCACGGTGAGCATGATGATGCCTCGCCACCGCGTCAAGAGAAAAGCAACTGCCCAGATGATCAAGGCCGCAGGCGAATTGGGCATTGCCTCGGCAAGTGCGGTTAGAAATTTCACGGAGGACTACCTTCCACGCAGATTGCGTGATCGGCGGGCCTTGTCTCCGTCGTTTAGACGTCCAGAAGGCCCGTAAGTGGATTGGAAACAATCGACTTACGGGTGTTGTTGGGGCCGCGAGTGACCTGCGGCTTGGTAGTGACTGTCCGGCCTGGTGCTTCGCCCTGCTGGGCACGGCGAACCAATAAGGATCTCAAGCGGGCGATTCTTACAGTCTCGGTTCGGACGTTCCCGCGTCTGAACTGAGAGAGGTGTTCGTCAAGGCCGGTGACTTTCGGCGGCTGGAATGGGTTGTACTTGGACAACCACGATCCGACTTGCCGTCGGGTTTCCATGAGCTGATCGAAAACCTGGCGCAACGGCGACACAGCACGGATCGCATCTTCGCGAGCTTGAGACACAGAACGGTACGCGTCGCGGAAAGGATCCAAGAGCTGTTGGCTCATCCTCCGCTGGACCTCAGCGACTGCAGGTATACGCAGTGCCCGCTCCGCGGAATGGAAGGCTCGATAGTGAGCAGCAGTTAGCACGGGGTAGCCCGTGCTGACTGCTGTCACTAGTGTTGCCATTCCTCAACGATACTGCTTCCGCGAAATGTCCGTATATTGACGCGATTCCATCAGCCACCTCGCAGGCACCGCAGCTCCGCCGTCACCGCGGTCGAACTTAGGACCGCGGTGACGGTGCTCCTCCGAGCCGGCAGATCGGGTCAGGCGGACAGGCTCCGTTTAATCGGGTTGTAGTGCTCGTCGAGCCAGCGACGCAGCTTCGCGTCTTCGATCGGGTTGGCAAATGCTGCCGCGATTACGACTGCCAAGGTCAACCCTTCTGCATCGATCAGAGCTGTTCGGACGTTGATCTTCGTTCGTAGATTTCGGCTTCCGTCGCCGGGGCGGGTGAGTCGAACGGCCATGGAATCCGATGGGTGGTCGATGCTGTAACGGTAGGTACCGAGGATATTCAGGTGCAGGGCCCAGGAGACGAACGACTCGCAGCCTCCGAGAGGGCAGGCCTGCAGGGGGCCGTCACCGGGGCTGTGGCCCCAGCGGGCGACGCGCGCACGGTATTCGGCTGCTGCGTCGATCTCTGCTTGTACGTGGAGGCGTTGGAGCTTCCGCAGTTCGGCGGGAGGGCGGCGGTGCAGTAGCGCGAGCTCGAGTGTTCGCATGGAGGTGGACAGGCCTTCGGGGGTGGCTCGTTGTTCTGCGAGTGCGGCGGTGTGGGCTTCGGCTAGTCGCTGACTGCGTGTGTTGGCGTCGGCGATGTCGCGGGACCGGTTCTGTATTCGTTCCCGGGTTTCGGCGATTTCCTGGTCCAGTGCTGCCAGCGCGTGCGCGTTGTCGTCGTCGGCGGATGTGTCGAGTGCTGGCATCGGCAACTTTCGAGGTGCGGCGGGCGTCGGTGCGTCTCACCTTATGGCCCGGGTCTCGTCCGTTCTCGGGTTCGGCCGCTTCTGGTGCCTGCGCTGGTCGCAGCAGTAAGGGTCGTGAACGCAAGAAACCCACCCCGGCGACTATGCCCGGGGTGGGTTGGTGTTCTCGAGCCTATGCGTGCGTGAGCATGCGATAAGCGGCCTGTTTCGTTCCCGCCGAGTCGGTGTTGGTGAACTGGCGGGCGGCTCGAGCCTGGTCGACGCTTTCACCGGTGCTGGTGCGGACGCCGCGCCCCCAGTCTTCCCACTCCACTACTGCGTTCAGTGCGCCCCACCGCGTCGCGCGGCCTTCGGATTGGGTGTTGGCGATGTTGAACAACTGCATGAGTTCGCCTCGACGGTTCTCCCACCGGGTGCGTGCGGCTTTCTGCGACTCTTCCGGCTTCGGGTAGAGGGCATCGATGTAGTCCGCGAACTCTCGACTGGTCATCGGCTGAGAGATCAGCATTTCGCCGACCGCCGCGAAACTCTTCGCGTATCGAAACGCGCCCTGCAGCAGGATTTCGGCCATGCGGCTGTGCGCGGAGGCGGTATGCGGGATGGACCAGCGTTGCGCTTCGCCGATACCGACTGTCATGCCGTTCATGCACACCAGCCGTTTTCCGCTGATCTCACCGGAGATGGAACCTGACCCGTCGTGCGAAGTCCGGATAACGATCCCGAAGTCCACGACGTCCTTTCCTCCGATACGAACGCGTGCCTCCGGGAGATCCATCGTCAGAAACGTCTTACGACTGTGGTCGAGCGACCCTGCGTGGGCGAAGGTGGCACCGAGATCCCTTGCGTTGTCGGCGATTGCGAACGCGTCGGCGTTGGTCACCGGCGTGTAGCGGGAACCGACGACGGCAAGCCCCTGGTACGTGTCGTCACGCATGATCAGTCGCTGCCCCGGAAGGGAGGTGTTGATCAGGCCGGACTCGCCCATCAGGGTCAGGTGGTCGGTGTTGTGCACGGTCAGGCCCCAGTCCAGTCCGGCGGTGCGCAACGCTTCTGCAGTGTCGCGGGATCCGGCGACATCGGTGCCGAGCACGGCCTGAGCGGGCAGGCGGTGAGCGGGGCGGGGAAGGGTGGTCGATGCGGTCATGATGTCCTCCAAGGATCGGCCCCGGTGGGGGCGGTGTGTGCAGCTCCGATGCCATGAAGTTATTGAGATCTCGTAGTGAGTGCGGCACGGGCGCAATCGAATAGCGTCGACAATCCGCAGGTGGGATCCTTTGGCCGGCGGCGACTGGGCCGGACAGGCTCGCGGTGTTTTTGCAGGGCTGGCGTGTGCGGTCAGCCCGGCGACGACCAGCGATAACGGTGTTGAGCGGGTCTTTTACTGTTGGCGCAGCGGTAGGGATTGTGGGGTGGAACCGCCAGCGTCGAGCACTTGGTGTGCAGCGGAGATGCGTGCGGCGAGTTCATCGCCTCCGCTAGCCGTCGTGGGCGGTGTGTCGACGAGGCTGCGAAGGTGTTCGCGCGCTGCGGGCGTGAGGAGTCGACTGTCGAGTTCGGTGACTTTCTCGGCGAGGGTCACTAATTCGCTGGTTGCCGTGTCGATCGATGTCTGTCGGGCGGTAATCGACAGCTCTGCGTTTCGCGATTCGAGTTCCACCGCTTCCATTGGAATCTGTCGATCGTTCAGTGTCGCTGACAGATTCGCTCTAGCGATCAGCGTTTTGTCTAGCGCGGCGGCCGTCGACACTGCTCGCCACGTCGTCACGGCGACGTTCCTCGCAATCGGTTCCTGATCTCCGAGACTGCCGTGTTGGAAGGCCACCGAGCCGATGATCCGACTCTGTGCGGTGACGGCCCGGTCCGCGTGCGATCGCAGGACAGGGTCGAGGATGCTGCTGCGCGTGATCTCGATCGGCCCGATTGTGTCGTCGAGTTCTCTGGCGGCGGCGCGGGCTTCGCCGAGTTTCGCTCGGTACTTCACTCGTGCTGCGTGTACTGCGGCGATGGTGATGATCGCCATGATCGGGGCGGCCACCACAGCGGGCACGAGCAGGGAGAGTATGCCCGCGCTGATGGCAGCCCATATGACAGCGGCAGTAAATAGATAGGTATCGAACCTGTCATGCACTCCGGACAGCCGTGCGTATCGGCGGTCGATGGGGTGGTCGACGCGGTCCGGATTCACCAGGACGTTCCAGGTGTGGTTTCGGTTCATCTGCGACTGTTCCCCTTCCCGTGTAGTGGTTTCCGATGTGGTGGTGTGTCTTCACGACGCGCTTGGCGACGGGCTTCTTCGATCAGCATCGGGTAGGTGTTGGCGATGGATCGGAGAACGCGGCCCTTGATCACCGCACCGATCTCGGCGCGGTCCTTCGGGCTAGCCATCTGACGAATGAAATCTCGGTGGCTGTCGTAGCCACTGCATGCGTGCCTGAGGTAGTTCACGCAGATTCGGGTCATGAAGGCTTCGTCGGAGGCGAAATCTGCTGCACGCTTTCCGGGGTTGAGTTCGTTGTAATGCGCGGTCGAGAGGCGGATCAGGCGAGGCAGCGACATCGCGGGCACACTCACGTCGACGATGTTGGCGGCAGCGATGAGTTCAGCGCGGGTGGCCAGGGCTGCCGTACGGCTTTGGCCTCGGCCCGCCGATCCGGAGCGGTCCCGAATCTGCGGGTTATGTTGTGCATTCACTCGCTGTCCCTTCTCCGTAATGACGCGCATCGTCATCATGCAGACCCTGGTTCCGGTGCTCATGCTCACTTTCCGCGTCGATGACCGGAACCCCGCCTGCCACGATGTCTGCGAAGGGCTTCGCCGTCTTCACTGGCGGTGCAAGAGAAGTTCCTCGGGCGCCGCAAGGTGACGAGTGCACACCGTCCTGAACTAGTAAGCGGGAGAAGGGAACAGCATGAGCGAGTTGGCCTCAACTGCAGGGAGGTGGGTCAGCGAACATCGGAGGCCGCTGACAATCGGCGGTGTCGTTGTCGCGGTATCAGCTCTGATCATCGGCATCGTCTCCGTCGTCGCTCAGCGCGATGACCCTGTCGACATGCAGGCTTACGCTGTGCCAATCGTCTCGATCAACGACATCCCTGCCCGAGAGTTCATCGGCTGGTCTCAGCAGGCCGTAGACGTTCGACCTCAGAACTCTCCGGTACCGGAGAGGATGAGCGCTCCAGACAACGGACAGTGTGTGCCCGGGGGGAAACTCCAGACCGCTGTTCAGTCCATGGTGTTGTCGGGGTCGCGCTGGTCGGGAAACAAGTTCGTCAATCCTGGCGGAGCGCAGATCATGAATGTTCAGTTGTCGAACTCCCCCAACACCAACCCCGATGTAATCGATGATTGGTTGTCTTCCTGCGCGCAGACCCACTTGGTGGTGGACGGCGCCGGTGATCAGGAACTGCGTTTAGCATCGCTTCCCGTTACCCCCGAGTTCTACCGACTCGACGACGCCAGGGTCTATACCGCCACACTTGAGGGCGACCGAACAATGACGACGATGACCGGATGGGGAATCGCTGACGGGATCACCGTCCAGGTCGATTTCACCTTTGTCGGACAGCCTAGCGACGAAGCCATTGCACAGTTCGACGTGGTGTGGCGAGCGCAGGCAGGCAAGCTCGTTGGTATGCAAGAGGCCGGGGTTCTCTAGCAAATCATCACCGACGGTCAGATCGACGAGAGCACTTCGACAGTCGCATCGTTTGCCGAAGTGCGCAGGAACTCCTTCTCGAAGCCTGAATACCCTGCCGCCGATCTTTCCATCTGCGAAACTCGCAAATGACGTTCTCGCTGCGCGCCTGAACCAAACCTACGTCGACCACCATGGCGTCGTGGATTGACGGGCCAGTGCTCGCGATGGTGGGACCGCAGCACGATCCCATCTGGCGAAAACGTAGTGGGCCGATGAATTACTAACCTGCAGAACCGATTTGGCGATTTCTCGGCTCCGATGTGCGGGCAAACTCTCCAAGGAAGGAGCGCGACAAAATGCCACCAGCACGCCCCTGACGATGCTTCAAAATGAGTACATGCAAATCGTCTGGGGTCTCGGATGATCCCTGAGGATCGATCGCGTACGGCCGGTGCAAACCGATGACGAGGTCCGCGGCTTCTTCCAGGCCGCCAGAACCCTTCATATCGCTCAGTTTCGGAGGCCGGTCGCCTTCAGTGGGACCACGGTTGAACTGAGCTGCAACGACCACGGCGATGCTCATGTCCTTGGCCATCGCCTTAAAACCGTTCGCGATCTCGGAGAGCCGTTGGGCCTGATTGAGAGATGCCTGTTGTTGATCGCCGGCCTCCGTGAGCTGGATGTAATCTTCGAAGACGATGCGCAAGTCTGTGCCTTCGGCCTGAAACTTGGTGCGCGCTGCAGCCGCGACCCGACGCATCTGAGGCAGGGTACGTGCTGTGTCGTCGATGACGAGGTGCCACGAGGCGACTCGCGCCATGGCTTCGGAAACTTTGTCCCACCCGAGATCTGTTAGTTCGGTGGGGTTTTGCAGTTTGTTGCGGTGCATGTTTCCGCATTCTGCGACGACGAGTAGTTCGGTGATCTCTTCGGCAGGCTGTTCGAGGGAGAAGAGAACTACACCGGCCCCGGAATCGCAGGCGGCTCTCACCCAGTCGATGATCGCGGTCGTTTTTCCTGTCCCGGGTCTTGCCGCGAGGACGGTCAGCCGTCCGTCTTTCAGGCCCTTGACCAGAGCCATCGAGTCTTTGCCTCCGTCTAAGTCTCTCCATCCGGTCGGTACGCCGTCGATGCCGTCGACCCCGTTGACCAGTCGGACGTCGAGTGAGTGTTTCAGTTCCTCGATTTGAGATCGGATGTCGGGCAGCGTCGTCGACTGAAATGATTGGGCATCGAACAGTTTCGCAAGTCGTGAGCGGGCTTCGTCGACAGATGAGAGTTGACCATCCCGAATCAGATCGAGGGCGAGTTCCATCTCTGATTCCAGGCGGCGCAGTTGTTCTCGACCTGCCATCGCTTCGAGATGAAGCTGCGGGGCCCGTGCAGATGCTGACAGGGAGGCGTGGGTCATCGCGGAGAGGCCGCTGGGACCACCTGCGACGTCGAGTTGGTCTCGCCTTCTCAGCTCCGTCACCACTGAGGTGAGGTCCACGGGGTGGCCTGTGGAGACCAGCGTGCTGATCGCTGCGAAGACAGCTTTGTGTTTGTCTGTCGAGAACGCATGCGGTGACAGTGCAGAGACGGTCGACGCCACGAACGCTTCGTCGTCGCCTTCGAGGAGACGTCCAAGTAGGACTTGTTCAGCGGCAGAGTTGTTTTCGATCACACCTTCACCTTGCTCCCGCAGGTGCGCGCTTGCGGCACGGATAGTCGCGTACCCACCATGTCCACCAGGTCACCGACATCAGAGGGGAATTCTCCGGGCATCCGGAGCGTCGAGTTGGGAAACATCGGGGTGTCGACGTCGAGCGACGAGATCCTGATGACTGCTCCTGGCCACGGCAATGCCCACGGATGTGTGTGCCACGGTGTCGGATACGTTTTCGCGGCCAACGAGTCGACGATCCGGGAGTCGTCGGTGAGGAGTTTGAACCGACGCGACGCCGAGCTGCCGGACTTGTGTTCAGCCGGCGACAGCGCATCTTGGACAGCACGCAGCAGCTTGTCGACGTCGGGTTTCGTCATCGGCGGGCATCGGGGCGTGGTCCGCTCCGAGACGGGAATAACAGCGGATGTCCCGATGCGATCGGGCTTCGGCACAGTCAGCGCGACATGCAGTCGAACCGGACCGTCGATGGGTACCCACTCGGTTCCGCCGATCCGGAGTGCTTCCCGGGTGATGGTGTCACGCCAGGCACGCAGTGCTGGGCCTTTGTCGTGTTTGATCACGCCGGCCGCGACGGCTCTCATTGATCCTTGGGTGATTGGCTTCCCCTCAGCGACAAGCCACATCGTGTGGTCAGGCAGGCGCGCGAGGCCTCCACGATGGCTTTCGCGCACGACGGAGTCCTCGGGGGTCTTCGACGACGACGCTGTTTGCACCGCGACCGGTACCGCGGCGAGGGCTTTCTCCGGGACGTGCGTGCAGCTGCTGCACCGCGTCCGGCTGATCGGGATGAGTGCGGCCCGACAAGCCGGGCAGTATCGGTGCGATCCACTGGACAACAGCGCGTCGGCGTTGATGCTCATGATGCGGACCCTATGACTGCCGGTTCCGGTGTTCGGGCGGGATTGATGCGTTCGACGTCGCCGCAGAGGCGACGTGGCGGGCCGGTGACCGTAACCGGTTGGTGTTGGATCGGACTCAGAATGTGCGGTTGAACTGCTCGGATGTTGCTTCGTGCCGCACTTGTCAGTCGGTGGCGTCAGTATTTGGTCATCGGAGATCACCACGCCAAGGCACCTACGGCGCAGCGAATCAGGAGAAAGCCATGCAGAGCACATTCACCCGACAGACGCACAACACCTCTTATGTCGCGTACAGCAAGTCGGCGTCGAAGCCCATTCAGGTCCAGGTTGCTGGTCAGGATTCGACGGTGCCTGTGCACTCGCAGGTTCTGATTCGCGAGTTCATCTCGATCGAGATCGACAGCATCGACGACGCTCGGGCGACCAGTCAGCGCCAGCCGACTCTGTACGTCAAGTTCAATGCCCGATCCGCGAAGAACCCAGACGGTGAGTCCGTCGGTCTCAGAGAGAATTTCGGTGCGTCGATCCAAGCAGGTGGCGACCTTGAGAAAGCAGTTCGGCATGCACTCACCGCAGGAAAAGCGGTGTACGTGGCGATCGAAACGAAGCGGCGATACAAGAACAGCGCAGGTGAGATCATCTCGTACTTGACGCCGATCAACGAACTGCGTGGTGCGACGAAAGACGGAAAGGGCGGCTCGGCGTCCGCGACCCGTGAAAACTGCGCAAACGTGATCGCAGCGATCGGCCCTGCTGACGCTCCCACGACCAACTTGATCTCCGACGAAGTGACCAGCGACCCGTCGAAGTGGGCCACGTTCCGGAGCAATCACGATGGCACTCAGGTGCCTTCGGGGTTCGTACGCGTGAACACACCCGAAGGTGATCCGACTGGAGCGATCACCGCCGCCGAGAGCGCCCCAGCCGCCGCGCCGGCATCGGTCGACGTCGATGCTCTCGCCGAAGCCGTCGCTGCTCGTCTACACGGCGCCGCTCCCACCAACGGAACGCCCGCCGTATCCGGAGCGGTTCGACGTCCTGCGCTGAGGGAAGCGCACTCGGTGGAAGCGAAGCCGTGGGAGCCGTACAACTCCGACGGCCGCGCCAATGCAGGTTCCTACCTGACCGCAAGCTGGCGAAACACTTGGTCTGGCGCCATGATCCTGCTGACGACAGCCGCATATGAGGAACAGGACGCAGCTGAGCGCGCAGGTAGGGAACCTTGCCTGCTGGAAAGCTCTGCCCTCGCATCGACGGCTACTGATCTGACCGAAGTACTTCTCTCCATGGCCGATCAGGTTCAGACCGCCGTTGTCGGCCGGATCAACCGGATGGATCGATCACACGGTGAGGCCGGAAAGTGGGTCCACCAGATCGCTTCTCGTCTGGTCCCGATCACTCTTGAGATGCTTAGCGAAGAGCACTCGGAACAGCGCGAGATGTGGCGCAAGACAGTGGTCGCTCAGGCGACTGCAGTGTTCGCGGGCGCCTTGCATTCGGTCGAAAGCTACCTTGACGGGCAGTATGACCAGCCGACGCCGATCAACGATGCTTCCCGTAAGGCCCGGGAGCAGGCCGGTAGGCAGGCGCAACAGGGGAACGCTGCTACCTCGACGTCCGGCGCTCAGATGACGTCGACGAATGCTGCCATCGGCGATGCGGCCACCGGAGACGACGCACTCATGCAGCGTTGGAACGCCTTCCTGCAGCAGTGCAAGCTGACCGGTCACGAGGACCGCGTCAAGCCGTTCCTCGCCGCTGCCTGCGGAACCGCTGATCTCGCACAGATCCAGGCGCAATTGTTCAGCGAACGACTGTCAGCGTGGGAGGCCGAACCCCAGCGGTTCGTAGAAGCCGCCGCCAGCGCCTACCGGGCTTCTCAGCCCGTCGCACGACAGTCAGCGTGACCACAGCGCGAGGCGCTCGTCGTGCCGCGCACCGAAATCGTCTGTGACAGCGTCGACTACGAACCCACTAGCACCAACCCACCCAGCGTTTACAGAAAGGTAGTCCCATGGCAGGCGACACCGTAATCACCGTGATCGGCAATCTGACCGCAGATCCCGAACTTCGCTTCACTCCGGCCGGCGCAGCCGTCGCCTCGTTCACGGTTGCCTCGACGCCCCGCGCGTTCGACCGCAACTCCAACGAATGGAAAGACGGCGATGCACTGTTCATGCGTTGCAATCTGTGGCGGGAGGCAGCCGAGAACGCCACCGAGAGCTTGACCCGGGGTTCACGCGTCATCGTCAGCGGCCGCTTAAAGCAACGCTCGTACGAAACTCGTGAGGGTGAAAAGCGTACCGTCGTCGAGCTCGAAGTCGACGAGATCGGCCCCAGCCTCAAGTACGCCACCGCCAAAGTCGTCAAAGCCAACCGAGGTGGTAACAGCGGCCAGACCAACAACGGCAGCACCACATCCCAGTCCACATCGCGCCCGCCGAACGCCGGAAACGATCCATGGGGAAGCGGCGCCCCCAACGAAGATCCGTGGGGTGCCGGTGCCGCCACATCCCCCGCGAGCGACGAACCGCCCTTCTGACGTACGAAACTCACTGTGGCCCCGACATCATCCGTCGGGGCCACAGCACATTGCCCAACCCAACACCGCCGAAGAGCTGTCACGACAGCCATGACACCGGAACTGCCACTGCAATCATTCCCCTATCGGAGACCACGAAAGGGGGAAGGGTGCCACGCACACGCCGCGGAACCGCCTTCTCTGCCCAACTGCAACAGCAACTAGCTACATGGGCAAGACGACTATTGAACGACTGGGCGGTGTTGACCTGGACAGCTGACAGCGCCCGTGTCGGTCCCGTCACGGTCACTGCACTGAACTGGCTTTTCCTCATCGGCATCTCGGCATTCGGGTTCCTGACCAACGGGCACTTGATGTGGATCGGCGTCGCCGCGGCCGCGTGGTTGGTGGTGACTATCGTGCGTGCCAGCATCGTGATGCCACGGCGCCGCAACACACTTGAAGCGATCTATTCCGGCTTGCAGAAACCGGCGGGGCTTCCATCAGGGACCGTCAGCCGACCTACGACCCCCTCCAAACACATCACTGCAATTCGATGGTCGTCATCGCAGTCCATTCGCGCAGCCCAGCTGTCCGTTGGTGCCAGCAGTGCCTCGGTGGGGGCACCAATGCGACGACTGATCGTCGAGAAGGCCATTGAGCAGAGCGTTCCTGCACCGGCCGACATGGAGTGGGTGTTCAACTGGACTAAGTCGAACACTGTCGAGTTCGAAGCGGTCAACGGTGACGATCCACGGGTCGCGAAACAATTGATGGCCCGGAAGATCACTGCGACTCTGCGGTCCCTCTTCAAGATCACCGACCGGAATGCAGCAGATGGATACGCCCTCGACATCGCCGAATGGGCTGACGAAACTCGCGCAGACGGCGCAATCGTTCCGATACCGACGCAGCTTCGTTTCGCAGCTGGAAGCCAAGACCTGACTGATCCGGGTTTTCGAGACACCCTCGAGCGCAGCTTCGACCGATCTGTGTCGTGCCCGGGCGAGTGGATCTACTTGTGGAACAAAGACGAGCAGGCCCTCGAAATCAGCAGGGCCGCCAAAGGATCTCTGGAAGCTCGCAGGAAGCTCAACGAACGAAAGTTCGCCGACGAAATCCGCTCCGCTATAACGAAACCAGGCAAAGACCCTGTCGTCGCCGTCGTCGAGACTTGGGCCGACGACGAATCGGACCAGCCGGCAACTATAGACGTGGACTTCGGAACACTCCCCCTCGGTGAACGCCGCCTCCGCGACAAGCTCGAGGACAGCCTCGATACCTCGATACACACGCGCTGGCCTGACGTCCGCTTGCTGTTCGACTGGAAGTTCGAGGGCGGTTCAACGCAACTCGCAATCATGTCTGTCGATCACAACGACGTCAGAGCGAAACAGAAATCGGTCGAAAAGAAGCTCCGCAATGTTGTGGAGTCGAAGTTCGGAAAAGCCAGTACGCCAGTCGACTGCGACATCATCGAATGGCAGGAAGGCCTATCGCCCACAGGCGAAGCCCTCCCCCAGCGAGCGCGAGTGAACTTCGGATCCATCGACGTCAACAAACGCGAAACCAGGGACGAGTTCCAAGATCACTGGGACTCCCTCACCACGAACAACGACTGGGCATACTCATGGTCCACCGCAGATGGAATAGTCACGATGACCGCGGTTCCGCGCCTACCAGATCAGCTGGCATTTCCGATGCCTGGCACCACCGCATTCGACGAAGCGATCGCGCTGGCCCGCAAGGGAGTTCTACGTTTCGGCCCGCAGAAGGGCGGCGGCTGGCTCGACTGGGACCTCAACGAAACACCGCACGGATTAGTGGGAGGAAAAACCGGCCAGGGAAAATCTGTAGCGCTGTCGATCGTCTTGTTCTACGCGATGCTCTTGCCGGACGTCTACGAAGTTATCGTCTGTGATCCGAAGCGCACAGACTTCACCTGGACTCCAGAATTCCCCAGTGTCGTCCACTTCGCTGCGACCGACACTGAGATCGTTGACGCCGTGGCGCGAGCCAAACGGAGGATGGATGCCGGCCAAACGCTATTGAACAAGCTACAAGTCCGGAAGCTGTCCTGGCTACGAGAGAAGTACGCTGCGGATCCAGAGCTCGAGAAGGCACACGGACCTGTACCTCGCCGCCTGATCCTTTTCTTCGACGAGCTCGCCGACTTCCTCGCGAAGGGCGCGAACAGCGACGTCGAGGAGCTGAAAGACGAAGCACGCGCCAACCTGGAGTCCATTGCTCGATTGGGCAGGGCGATCGAAGTGAACATCGTTGCGGCCGCTCAGAAGCCGGACGCAAAGATCATCTCAACACAGCTGCGTTCCCAGCTCGGCTTCAGGCTCGGTGTCGGTCCTCTCGACCAGTACGAATCGCAGCAAATCCTCAACTCCGACCATGGCACCCGTTTCCCGGAAGAGGGAACACCGAAGGGTCGATCGTGGGCGTACGACCCCAAGAACGGCTATAGGCAAGTTCAGGTCATGTTCCTGCCCGATGACTCGATGGTGTGCCCGTGGGATGCCTCCATCATGTTGACGGGGTCGAAAGAGTTGGCGCGGGATCGCCTGATTGAGCTCGGGTTTGCGCAGACATCGATCACCAACTCCGATGGCGGTATCGAGCCGCGGTGGATCAGGGTGGAAAACGACGATGCGTGGCCATCAATCGACGTTCCCACCAACGCGGAGCACGACTCCGAATCCTCAGACACGAAGCCTGAACTGGATTTTGGTGCCGGTCTCGGCGACCAGGAATTGAACGATTCTGATGATGTCGATCCGTGGAATCAGTAGCGAACAAACCACATTGAAGGAGGGCAGGACATGAAACGGATAATCGCGGTTGTGGTCACGCTGGGAGTTCTGTGGGGGGTAGGTACGTGGTTCGGGGACGGGCAACTGATGTTCTCGCCTAGCTGGTTTCAGGCTACGAATCAGAAAGTGTCCGGATTCGTAAACAAGAGCGAGGACACTGTTCGAGACAAGCTTCCTGAACCGAACTTCACTATCGAACTTCCCACCCCCAGCCCTTCGCATGGGTTCGCTCCACGTGAATCTGAGGGTGTCGGACCTTCGGTGGTGCCGTCATGAAGCTGATCGGGTATGCACTCGCAATCCTCGTAGTGATTGGAATTGTGAAGGGCACCATCGATATTGGCGATGGAAGCCAGTCAGTCGCTGACATCGCTGGCAGCATCCTCGGTGGCATCCGCGATACGACGGTCATGCTCATTCCCAAACTGATCTCTTTGGTGACCAGCCTGGTCGACCAGATTCCTGACGCCAACGAGCTTCCCCCGCCGAACTAGACCCGCCATCGAGGGCAGCTCGCGAGGTAGACGCGGCCACCGATGGGCGTCTACCTCGGGAAGAGTTGACCAGCGATCCGGCCGGCCAGTTCAGCGCGGTTCCCCCATCCCCGGGATGTGAGTGGACAGGCGATGCGACATGCCCCGCGTCGTGGGCCGCTTAGACGGCTACAGCGCATCAGGGAGGCGGGCATCCGGTGCCGTTGAGGAGAGTTACTCAGCCAGCCGTCTCCGCAGGAGCAACCGCCCTCGTCTCGGAGTAATTTTTCCGACAAACACGCTGATGGCGTGTCTTCACGAATACCTGCAGATCAGAGCGCCAACCAATAAGTCATGACTGTTTCCCCAGGTAGACAGCTGTTTATTTGCACTACCGTCGAAGTGTCCAGCCAGTCGATCACAAGGGAGACATCAAATGTCAAGAACCGTCCCATGCCCCCATGCAAGTTCCGGCCACGGCCCACACGAGGCAGGCTCTCGGGAGTACCGAAAGTGCCGCGAAATTTCGTCGCAAGAACAGATACAGCGCACTGTCCGCGAGGACATCCTTGCGGGCAAACACTCCGAGATCTCCCACACCCTCACCGCCGGTTCCGCACCTACGCTCAAGCAGCAATTGGAGGCGTTGGCGAATCGACCTGCACCGAAAGGCAAATCAGGTGAGCGATCTTTCGGCGACTGATTTGAAGAGGCACCAGGCGCACGGGCCAGAAACGTCAACTGGCGAAGATCGAACCCAACGAGCCGAGGGATCCCCGACGGTGCCGAAGACCTGCGGTCATTTTCGACCGTAGGTCTTCGGCGCACGCGGGAGACTGGCACCTGCGAAACAGGCCCATGCGAAATAGCTCCGCTACTGGCGATGGCGCATAACCAGAGGGCGCGCAGTTCATATTCGGGCCAATCAGCTGTAATTGCAGTAGCATTCGTAGCAGCGCGGCCCCATCGGGGGGAACTACCGTGCAGCACAATGCACCTATCGGAGGTAATTGAATGCCGCTTAACTCAACAGCTGCCCATCTTGCTGCAGAGATCGCCGCCCACGACTGGAGTGACGCTCCCTACAGGATCGACCGCGCAGGGCACAGCCGAAACGATGACAGCGATTCCAAGCGGACCAAAAACTTACCTGCGGACGAAACTGCCAAAATCAAGACAAATGTTATGTGGAATGTCGCGCAGGTCATGGCCTATTCGGATCCGAAATTCGACGTCAACGACTTCGCGAGGGCGTGTGGCATCCCGGACTCAATCAGGCTCCGCCACGACGGTTCTCCCAGCGGAACGATCGAATCGGGACTCCGATCTCACCAGGTTTCAGGCGGACGCCGTTACGCAATGCCCGGTTCCTCAGCCAATCCTGCAGTGCGAATCGCAATGAACTCTTACGGTAAAGACGCTGCGATCTGCGGAGAAGTGAAACTCCACCAGAGCAACTCTGGGTTCAAACACAACGAAGCCCGTATGCAGCCCCGAACATTCGCAGTCACTACATGGGACGGAATGGCGTACGGCGAGGGCTACATTCGGAAGCTCGTTCGGCGCGGCGACTGGTATGTCGTCGAATGGGACTCGTTCTGGGCGGTCGATACCCCGTACCCTTGCACGGCTCCGGGCGGCCGGCATTACGTTGACGTTTTGATGTGAGCCGAAGTTGAGGTTCAGCGATACACATCGGTTGCCCAAGTGAGTGATTGGCGTCAAGTGTTCGTCGCAACCTCTGAGGGCGACCCAAGTCGCGTGATCTTCGCGACCCAATCGTTGATTGGGTCGCGAAGATCCAGACCAAAGCAGCGGTCGTACCGTAGGTCGATCGTCCTTCGACTCCTCCAGATCGCCAGCCACGAACCACCCCGCACGAACTAATCGCTCCCTGACGACCCGCAGTTGTCCCAATATCGACAAAACCGCAGGTACTTGTCCCCAAATCCCACAATGTCCGATTTTTATCCCATTTTCAGGCGATAGCGGCAACGACGATTTCTTCTCTATCACCGGAAGTCATGTCCCTAGGCTCACCTCTATCGGAGATGACGAAAGGCACACGACATGGTGATGGGCCCGACACATGCAATGAGCGGCGCAGCCACAGGCTTGGCGATAGCTGCGGTATTACCGCCCGAATGGGGAGGTCCGACGTCCATTCCTGGTGCATTCATATTCGCCGGCATTACAGCTGGCGCTGCCCTCCTCCCGGACTTGGACAGCCCACAGGCCACAATTGCCCGTAGTTTCGGACCGCTCAGCCAGGCAGTCGCTCATGTGGTGGAACGGATCTCGTTGGCATTCCACTCTTTGACGTCGACGAAGCGTGACGACAATCGGGAGAACGGCCATCGCACCACCACTCACACTCTCGGGTGTCAATGGCCACGAAGTTCTCCCCGTAGGCGGCCAGTAGTTCTCCCCGCTGGTGGCCACGGGTTCTCCCCGGTGGCGGCCAGTTGTTTTTCCCCACCCGCTTTCTGATTTGGGTTAGCTGAAGGG
>NZ_JAANTF010000024.1:0-21302 GCF_011290655.1 Rhodococcus sp. D-46
ATCGTGAGCACGGGCGTACCTTCCCGCCAGCGTTGGCGCGCTGGACTTGATCAGAATCCTGTTCGTGTACAGATCATCATCCGGGAAGGTGCGTCCTCCCGGGATCCACAGGTTTCGATCATTCCTCTCCACGCAAACGAGGCGGGGTCAGCTCATGCCCACAGACCGAAGCCGACGCCCCGAACGTGTTGTGGGCTATGGACTTCCAGTTCGATTCCACCGTCGACGGCAAAGCCGTCAAGATTGCATCGATGATCGACGAGCACACGCGCCTGTCGCTGATGAACATCGTGGAGCGTTCGATCCCCGCGCAGCGGTTGGTCGAGGAACGAGGCAAGACGTTCGCGCTGTGGGGCGGGCCGCCGCTGGTATTACGGATGGACAACGGGCCAGAATTCATTTCTAGTGCGCTACACCAGTTCTGCGTGAACCGTGTGGGAATCTCGTACATCCCGCCGGGAACTCCCTGGAACAACGGGCACATCGAATCTTTCAACAACCGCCTTCGGAAGGAGTGCCTGAACCGCAACCACTGGACGAGCCTGCTCGAAGCGCGAGTGGTGATCGAGGACTTCAAGGACGACCACAATCATCGGCACCGCCACTCGTCGCTGGGCTACCTCACGCCGGCCGAGTACGCTGCCCAGTGCTCCCACACCCACCAACCGGTGGATGGGTGCGAGATCGACTGAAACCAATCAAACCGCGGCTCTAAAGCGCGGTGGTCCGACTATCGGGGACCTGCCACCTGTGGCGGCGAGTTCGTCGCCGTGGCGCAGCTTTCGGATGACCTGTTCGGGCGTGTGTCGTTTACGTCCAGCCATGAGATGAAGCCTTTCATGCCCTTGAGCAGGGCGGAAGGATTCTCATAGCGTACGGGTCACTTCACGGGGGTCATGCCACCCCGACTGCAATCGCGACGCCATTTCAGCAGTATCGTGCACAAAAATCGAGTGCCAACGCGACTCCACCTCATCTGACGGGCTCTCGCGGACCCCGGTACGCAACTGAGAGGGGTACGGTGCGGAAATCCGGAATGCGCCGCGCGCCACCTTTCGACACTGCAGCGTTCGTGAGCCGCCGATCGGGCGCGCCGTACAACTCGTTGAGGCGGGCCTGGAGAACGTCGTCCTCCGTCACGCGCCCCGCCGTCACTGACGCCTCGTCTCCATGCTCGAATTCCGCATCCCGCCGAGCGTGCAGGTCGTGCGCTCTCTTCGCGGTTCGGCGCGGCGCTCTTGCGGATCGATCCGCAAGGGACATCTACATCTTTCGCAGATTCACTTATGGGGGGGTGGGTTCCCATCTGCTCGATGGGCATACTGGCCGAATCGAAACTCACGTCAGGTCAACGCCATCAAGCCCGAAATGTGATGTCGCTCACTCTCCGTTCAACTAGTTTCTTGGCTGGCTAATCATAAGATGCGCAGTACATACTGTCTGTTTTTCCTTCCAGGTCAAATACAGCTATCTGGTTGCCCCAGGATCATTTCAGTGAGCGGTTCACCGACCCTCATGCCGATGCCGAACCAGCGGCCTACACTCTGGATTGCGCGTATTGAAGATTGTGCTCTATGCGGCCAAAAATGCATGTAAGGGACAGTCTTTCGCGCAACCAACAGAAAGAATCAAACACACAGAGGGAGACAGTCATGGGTTCAGTTGGGGACGTCATCAGCATCGTCAAAACAGTCGTCGAACTAATTTCCACACTCGGCACCGGTTCTGCAGACCAGTCGGTCGAGAAGCCTGCGGTCTAGGCGTCAGCCTCGATTTTTCGTGAGAGGCCGCTGCTGGTCTGATCAGTGAACTGATCAGACCAGCAGCGGTCGAATGCGCATCGGGCCGCTGGGAACTGTCACATTGTTTGAAGAACGCTGTCGTACTAAGGCCGCCGTTACCCGGTCGAAATCATCAACCAACTGCGTGTGATTGAATCGCATGTAAGTGTTTGTAGTGGCCGGCCCGGGGCCGGCTGACAGGATAGGTGTCGTCGCTACAACGCCGTGTGACTCATGAATCGCTTTGCTCCTTCGTGGTGCACTGGCCGGGGTTTGTCCACTCTGTTGTGGTGGCGACGCCGGTCCGGTCTTGCTTCGGTGGCTTGATTAGAAGCCTGCCCGACCTCGTTGCCGCGAGGTCGTGGCCCGTTACAGGCCTGCCTCGAAGTGCTCTTTCCGGGCCGACGCCGACAACGACGTCGCCCATCGGAAAGGACATCCGTCGCTATGCCTATCGTCGCAGATAACTACGAAATCGTCATCGGGGTCGATACTCACGCCGCCGCCCACGCGCTGTGCGTCGTGGCCGCCGCAACTGGTGCGGTGCAGGACAAAGCAAGTTTTCCAGCAAGCCCGGCGGGTCTTGATCGGGCCCGCACGTGGATTGCACACAGAGTAGGTCAACAAGCCGCCCTCGTTGTCATCGAAGGCATCGGCTCCTACGGCGCCGGACTCTCCGACCGCGTTCTCGCGGCGGGATTCCCGGTAGCCGAACCCTCCGTGATGGGGTCGGCGGATCGCAGAGGAGTCGGTAAGACCGACGATCTCGACGCCGCTCGTATCGCCCGATCATTCCTCGCTGTCCGGGGTTGAGGAGGTAGTAGATCTCGCGAGCCAGGTAGCGCTTCAGGCACCTGATCGCTTCCAGCTTCGAATGGCCTTCGCTGATCTTCTTCTCCACGTAAACCTGGGTTTTCGGGTCGAGTCGAATACGGCCGATGACGGCCAGATGTTGACGATTCCTCAGCACGGGCGTACCTTCCCGCCAGCGTTGGCGCGCTGGACTTGATCAGAATCCTGTTCGTGTACAGATCATCATCCGGGAAGGTGCGTCCTCCCGGGATCCACAGGTTTCGATCATTCCTCCGCATGAAATGTTGATCTGCTCAAACCCGTTATGCGACATGCCGATCTACCGGAATGTCCTCGTGTGATCAGTCCTTCGACGATCGCGATCTTCCTTTTGGGGGCGCCACCGACTGATCGTCGAACAAGGCGCACACATCGCGAGTCAATGCGAGTTCAGCTTCGAGTGCAGCGATAGGGCGCGGGCCGATGCGAGCTCGTCGGACTCAACGCTCGGTACACCGCCGCGCACCTCCGCATCGATCAGGGCTTGGGCTTTCCACCGGAACAACGTCGCCGGCGATATGCCGGTTTCCGTAGCGATATCGGCGACTGTGTCACCACTTCGCAGACGGTGCGAGATCTGTCGCCGGACTGAGTTCGGATACGACTTGGGCACTGTGACCTCCTATGGACCGCTCTGCCTCATCTCTCATATAGATGGTTCACTTTGAGGGGCACGGATCATGCGGTCACTTGATGGGGGGTCATGTCACAGTTACCCGCCTCAGCCTTCCCGATTTCAGGCGCAGGGCGGGTGGTAGTCGAGGCCGGGCAAGACCTGATCCCACAACTGCGATGTGAGAATTCCCCGCGTCGCGTGGCAGACGCGGTGGGCAGCAGCATCAGCGTCGAGGGTGAGCGCGCGCATCGCACCACCCTCGCCTGCGGCCATGATTCTGCTCCCCGCCGGGTCGAACGCTACGCGCCACCGCACCGTTCCAGTTGGCACGATCGAGGTCCCCGTGCCGCGGATCCGTAAGCCATCGACGTCCCAGATTCGCACCGATTGGTCGTCGCTACCGCTAGCGAGGTGCTCTCCGTCAGCACTGAAGGCCACGGACCTTACAGTACTGGTATGCCCAGTTAAGACTTCCGGGTTGGCGTCGGTGTCATTGTCTGACCCGATGCTCCATATGCGGATCGATTGGTCGTCACTACCGCTGGCAAGGAGCTGGCCATCGGGACTGAACGCGACTGAGTTCACAGCGCCGGTATGCCCAACTAACGCGTTCCGTCGGGGGACGGGCATTGCAGGGTTCGACGCATCCCAGATGCGGACCGTGTTGTCGCTGCTCCCTACGGCGATGAGGTTACCTCCCGGGCTGAATGTGACGGAATTGATCCAGCCCGACGGGCCGGTCAGTGCGGCCCTTATGGGGTCGGGTCGGCTGGGATCGTCAACACGCCACAGCATCAACGACTGGTCGTCTGCGGCGGTCGCGAGTATGGAGCTATCGGGGCTGAAAGCTAGCTCGTGGGTATAGCGTGCGGAAATTGGTAGTACAGGACCCGCTGCCGCGGTTGCGCCTGAGGTAATGGTCCACAGTTGGACACCGGTGCTGCCGAGGCCCGCTGTCGCAAGAGTGGACCCGTCCGGTGAGAGAGCGAGGTTCTCGATCCCGAGTCCGTCAGGAGCGCGAAGCCGTTCCCGGATTGTCGGGGTCCGTCCTCCTGTGATATCCCAGAGTAGGACCGTACCGTCGAGTGATCCGGTGGCCATCACTTGTCCGCTGCGATCGATTGCCGGTGTGGCGACCCTGCGGCTGTGCCCAGCGAGTACCGCGCTAGGCAAACTCCAGACGCGAACGAGGCCGTCCTGACCACCGGTAATTACTTTCGTTCCGTTGTTCGTGAAAGTTGTCGTCGTCAGTCCACCGCTGCTCCCGACGAGCGGGCCGCCGAGCACAGTGGGATGGTCGGGATCGATCACAGACCAGACACGAGCGGTGCCGTCCCAACTCGCCGAGACCAGCGACTGCCCATCCGGACTGAAAGACACCGACCAGATTGCGGCAGTGTGGCCGATCAGCGGGGTCTGCCCCATCACCGGCGTATTCGGGTTATCCACCATCCAGATCCGTACGCTGTGATCGTCACTGCCCGTAGCCAGCATTCGGGAGTCCGGGCTAAATGCCACGGAGTGGACGGTGTCGGCGTGCACCCGTAGCGGCGGTCCCCACGGGATTACCGGTCCAGCGAGGTCTTCTACGTTCCACAGTATTGCGGTGTGGTCATCACTTCCCGTCGCGAGGGTACGGCCGTCCGGACTGAACGCGACGGTGCGGACTGGCGCCTCATGTCCGCGGAGAGGGGGGGTTCGTTGCGTCACGGCGGCCGAATTATCCACATCCCACAGGCGTGCCGTCGTATCGTCTCCGGCGGTGGCGATTGTGCGCCCATCAGGACTGAACGCGACCATGTAAATAGCGCCGGAATGGCCGACCACGGGGGAACCTAGTGGACTGGGACGGTCCGGATCTCGAACGTCCCACAGGCGCAGAGTTCCGTCACCCCCTCCACTTACGAGATAGTGCCCGTCCGGGCTGAAGGCGACACTGGTGACCCAGCTGGTGTGCCCGACCAGAGGACCACCTAATTGTTTGCCGCTGAGTGGATCCCATAGCCGAATCGTGCGGTCGTAACTGGCGGTGGCCACAATTCCGTTTCCCGCTACTGCGGTGTCGTAGATAGCTCCGGTATGTCCGGACATCGGGCTTGCCAGCGGAGCGTTTTGACTGGCAAGTACCATCGCGTGTGCGGCCGGGTCGAGAGGTCGCAACGCTGAGCCGGCAAGAGACACCTGAGCTGACAACGAGGGGTCGGAGTTCTGTGTGCGCCCGGCTTGTGCAAGCACCTCGGCGAACTGAGCGTCGTTTCGCTGAACGTCGGACGATACGCGTTGGGCATGACTGGTCAACGCCAGGACCATCGCTACCACCGTAAGGAGACTCAGCAAGCCGACCATGCACCGCTTCAGCAACAAGGCGGTACGGGCTTGACGGTGTCCGGCGTCGACGTACTCACGTGTTGTGGTCGCGAACTTAGCGGAGGGCTCCCTGGTCAATGCCAATGCAGACTCGAGCCGAAGCCCTCGATAGAGAAGCGACACTTCGCGATCGTTGCGGTTCCATTCGTCCGCATCCCGGTCCAGACGTTGACGTCGAACTGTATCCGCGCGATTGTCCTCCAACCATTCTGCGAACCGGGGCCAGGCTTCGAATACAGCCTCGTGGGTGAATTCGATTCCGGCGGAATCGCATGTCACAAGCCGACTGTCGATTAGTGCATCAAGGGCGGCTAGTCCGGCCTCGACGTCGGGGACGCTTTCCAGCAGTGTGTGTCGCGCAAGTCGGCGTCGTGTGTCGGGCCCGTCCTCGTTCACCGTGACCAGTCGCAGTAGCATTTGCCTGGCAGCGTGACGTTGGAGAGGAGTAAATGTCGACCATACTTCCTCAGCTGTACGTGCCAACGCCCCGTGGACACCACCAACAGATTCGTAGGCGGCAATCGTCATGGTCTGCGCAGAACGCGCATTCCACGTCTCTGTTAAGGCGTGCGCGAGCAGCGGAAGCGCGCCCCCATGTCCATATCCTGCGCCAGTTACGCCGTTGTGTACCCCGAGGTCGCGGATGATGACATCGACCAAGCCGGGTTCGACGTCGACGCCGACCAGCTTGGCCGGCCCGATCACTGCGGATGCTATTTCTTCGCGCGTCATCGCGCCCAGCACCATCTGATCTTGTTCCAGACGCCGGGCGAGTTCCGGAATCCTCAAGCATTGTTCATAAAAATCTGCGCGCACCGCAACAACAACTGCATCCACGGGGCTATCCTCAAACCTTCGGGCCTTTGCCAGTGTCACCAGTTGCTCGACGAATTGTTCCCTGACGACACCATGGTGGCATTGGGTGAACAGTTCCTCGAAACGGTCGATGATCACGATGACTCGCCCATCTGGTCGCGCCATCAACGCAGCATCCAACGCACCGAGGGGGTCTGCGCCAGGACTCAGCTGTACCGCTGACCGATTGGGGCTGAGGGCTGGTAGTAGGCCAGCATGCAAGAGCGACGACTTCCCAGTCCCCGAAGCGCCCACCAGAAATGTCAGTGCGACATCGTCTCCGCCGTCGAGTGCTTTGGACATCAGTGCCGCTGTAGCCTTGTCGCGGCCAAAGAACAATGTGCTGTCTCCCTGTCCGTATGCTGCCAAACCTATGTACGGGCAAGGGATTTCGGGTTTCCCTGGAGGTGCGAAGCGCCTTTGGTGAGACACGTCAGTTGTGACTACGTGATTGCTTCGCTGCGCACGCATCCATAGCTTTTGCCACTGTGATAGTGAGTACAGCCCCTCTACCGGGGGTTCGGGAACCCGTGCGCGTGCCGCAGCGACAAGAACATGCAAGGCCGCTGACAAACCCTCGAATCTGGCAGGTACGTTTCGGCCACCCCGCCAGTCGGAAAGCCGCTGCGCAGATACGTAGACAGTTCTGCGGGAAGCCCCGCTGACGATCGAGGCATTGGCGCGGTCAGCAACTCTCTTCAAAACCGGGTTTCCAGCCAGTTCATACAATAGTGCAAACCTGGCAGCGAACTCTGATCGCGCGTTCTCGTCAGCCCGTGAAGATCCCATGCCCACTCCATGCACTCGCTTGTTACCGATAAGTAGACATTACTGGGACTGTGAACCGTGCCGGGTTTCTTGCCGCTCCTATGCCGGCGACATCTCCGGCTGGAGAATCGATAGTTGAGAATAATAGACGGCTTCGAACTCGTCGGGAGTGACGTAGTCCAAGGTGCTGTGCGGACGGCGGGTATTGAACCAATCCACCCATTCCATCGCCCAAGAATTCGATGTCGTCGATCGTCTTGATCGCCCCTTGCGGAAACGGACTGCTCTTGGAAACTGCTTCTGTCTTGAACGGTCCGATTATCGACTCTGCAAGGGCGTTGTCGTAGGCGTCGCCGACGTTTCCAATTGAAGCCGCAATCCCTTCCAGCGCAAGCGTTTCTGTGAAGGCAATTGATGTGTATTTACTGTTGGCATCGCTGTGATGGATCAAGTCCATCGCCAATCTTATGACCGCCGTGATCGCGTCGCTACAACGCCATCTTCAATGCCGTAGTGACGATGATCATCTCCCGCACAATCCACGTCCTACCGGAACGGCACCGCGACTCGAAGGTGGAGTCGTACGGAAATTGGGTAAGAACCAGGTTTCGACCGTCGTTCACAACTCCTGAAATGAAAACGATGGAAAGCGATTGAGCACCCCCTCGTCTGGGTTGGTCGAGCGTCTTCGGGGCTTCGGCACCATCGGTCGCAGGCAGATATTACGACCAGGGCCATGCACTGCGTGTGACCAACAAAGACTGATCGTGTTGCGACGCCCCTAGAATCTGCCGCTCTGACGTATCCCCAATCGCCGCATCAGCAGACTGGCCGGGCACCATCCCACTGCCGAGTAGAACACGAGGTTTCCGCCGACGAACGCGGTCAGTGCTTGCCATCGGCGGTCGTGCAGACGGGCGAGCGCGAGGCTGGTGAGCACGACGGTGCCCGCGAGTGCGGGAACAGCGCGTTCGATGCTCAGACCGGCGGGTCCGTTGAGGGTGTCGTTGCATGACATGCGGAGAGCCTCGGTTCTGTGAGATGTTGCGGTTCGACTGGTATACCCCACGGGGTAGACGATAGACTACACTCAAGATACCCTAGGGGGTACGTGCTACCGTTCGGACACCGCTCCCGACCATGAAGGACACACAGTGAGTTCTACGGACGTTCGAACCGACGAGAGTTCTGCAGACAGCTCGCCGCCAGGGATCACTGGGGGGCCGTTGGCGCGCTTCGGTGCGCGCATGGCAGGCAATTTCAAGTGGGTGGTCACCGCGTGGCTGGTGGTCATCATCGGATTGGGAGCGTTTGCCCCGTCTGTGTTCGGATCTCTCGCCGGTGCCGGTTGGCAATCCAACGGATCGGAGTCGGTCCAGGTTCGCGAACTCGCACAGGAGCACTTCGGCGGGAACTCTTCTGCGGCGATACAGGTGGTCGTGCACTCGGACACCGAGCAGGTGACGGACCCCGCTGTCGCGGCTGTCATTTCCGAGGTCACCGACATTCTGGCTGCTGACTCGCGGATTTCCGAGGTGATCGCCCCGAAACCGGGGATGTCGATCAGTGCCGATGGGCACACCGGAATTCTCATCGGTGGAGCGAACGGGACGACCGACGAGATGGTCAAGGCCGTCGACGATCTCAAGGGCGACTTGACCGCAGCCTCCACGGACTCGATCGAGGTTTACCCGACCGGAGCATCGGCGCTGTGGAGTGACTTCAACAAGGCCAACCACGACGCGATGATCAAGGCCGAAATCATCTCCTGGCCGGTCACATTGGCGATCATGGTGCTCGCGTTCGGATCACTCGTCGCGGCAGGCCTGCCCTTGCTGTTGACACTGGCCGGTCTCGTCGCATCCGCGGGTGGCTTGGTTCTGCTGAACGAAATCACGCCGATCTCGGTGTGGGCGATGAACTTTGCGATGATGTTCGCCCTGGCGCTCGGTATCGACTACGCGCTTTTCCTCGTCGTGAGGTTCCGGGATGCGCTGCGTAAGACCATCGACACCGGTCGGATCGACCCGCAGCGTGCAGTGGCAGAAACGATGGACACGGCAGGCAAAGCCGTCCTGCTGTCCGGACTGACCGTGCTGATCAGCTTGTCTGCCGTGCTTCTGGTACCCGCACCTGCGGTGCGCACGATGGCCGTGGGCATCATGCTCGCGGTGGTGTTCGTTCTCGCTGCCACCCTCACGCTGCTCCCCGCAGTTCTGGGCAAGCTCGGACCGAAGGTCAATGCCGGCTCCCTCCCGTACGCGAAGCGGCAGGTGCATCGCTCGCCGAAATTCGCGTCCTGGGGTCAATTGCTGCACAAGCATCCGTGGCCGTTCGCCATCGGCTCCCTGTTGATTCTGGTGGCGCTGTCGATTCCGGCACTGGGCCTGAAGGTCGCCATGCCGTCCATTTCGGTTGTGCCCGAGGACGCTCCGGTCCGGCAGGGCTACGAATTGGTTCAGGCACAGATGGGTGAAGGCGCACCAGGAATGCTGCAGATCATCGCCCCCACGTCGGAGGCAGAGCAGACCGCACAGATCGCAGCGAGCGTGAACGGCGTATCGATGGTGACGCCGCCCATGCCCGCCATGGACGGATCCGACTTCGTCATGCTGCAGGCCATCCCGAACGTGGATCCGTCGGACCCCGCACTCGAGACCACACTCGACGCCTTGCGTGCCGAGCTGCCCGAGGGCGCGATCGTGGGCGGTGCGCCCGCGGAGAACCTGGACCTGCAGACAGCGTTGAACGAGTATCTGCCGATCGTGGTGTCGGTGATCCTCGTGCTCGGATTCCTGTTGCTGCTGATCGCGCTGCAGGCACCGCTGATCGCCCTGCTGGGGACCGTGGTCAGCCTGCTGTCCACCGGAGCGGCATTCGGTGTGGCGAAGCTGATCTTCCAAGACGGTCACGGCTCGTCGCTGCTCGGATTCACGCCGCAGGGATTCCTGAACGGCTGGGGCCCGGTGTTCTTCTTCGCGATGATTTTCGCAATTGCGATGGATTACACGGTGTTTCTGCTGTCGAGCGTCAAGGAACACTACGAGAACACCGGTGATCCGCACGGTTCTCAGGTCGACGGAATGGCGCATTCGGGACGGGTGATCTTCGCGGCGGCAGCGGTGATGATCGCGGTGTTCTTCTCGTTCGCGCTCGCCGAACCACTGCCACCCAAGGAGATGGGAATCATTCTGGGTGTCGCCGTATTGCTGGACGCGATTCTCATCCGCTTGGTTCTGCTGCCGGTGTTGTTGCGCTTGACCGGCCACGCCGCGTGGTGGTCACCCGCATGGCTACGAGCGGTGTTGCCCAAGATCGGCTTCTCACACAGCTGAGTGTCACCGATCTCGAGCAACACAGTGGTGGCCGAGGCCGTCCGGCTTCGGCCACCATGACCGCTCTTACCCCTAGGGGTAAACTGGAGTTTCATCGAACGAAGGACTGAACGACATGACCGGTGACACCGAAAGCATCGCGTTGGTATTGAACCGTCTGCGGCGTGCGCAGGGTCAGCTTGCAGGAGTGATCGCCATGATCGAGAGCGGTCGTGACTGCAAGGATGTCGTCACCCAGCTGGCCGCGGTATCGAAGGCCCTCGACCGGGCAGGCTTCAAGATCGTCGCCACCGGGCTCCGTGAGTGCATCACCGGAGCGGAGACGGGCGAGAAGATGAGCGAAGCGGAGCTCGAGAAGCTGTTTCTCGCCCTCGCCTGAGGTCCGCGACGGTGCGCCGACCTCGCGTCAGCAGTGTGAGGGTGCTCCGAGGGGCCCGTGTGGATGGGTGAAAACCGCACGGGCCCACAACGCTGTGGACAACAGCGCCGCCGCACATCCCAAGTACATTCCGATGGAGGGGCCCGCGAACTCGGCATCGGGCGTCAGCGATTGCCTCGACCAGATTGCCAGTACGGCGAAGACCGTGGTTACTCCGTTCCCAGCCAACGCCAAACCTGCCCATCGGAACCGCCGAAGTGAGCGAGCGGCTGCGGCCACCGTGACCGTGAACGTGGCGCTGAAGACGACGAACAGAGTGGGTAGAACTCCCGCGGACTCCGCTTCGGCGCGTGATGTACGGAGCAAGACGTCATATCCATGCGCCGAACCGGTGTGGGGTAGCGCGAACCCCAGGATTGCGGTCGCTATCGCGGCGATGAGAATCGGCATGCTTCTGCCGAACTCGACCTCGGGCAGCACCCGTCGCTCTATGGCGTCGAACACCGAGCGGTACGTGCTCAGCTCGCCGTCGACGCCGTGACTCCTCGGCTTTCGGCAGCTCACGCCCGGCCGGTGAGGATGGCGTTCCAATACAACGCCGGCAGGCCGCGCCTCTTCAGGAACCACATGTCGCGGCGTTCGTGGGTGGTGTCGATGAACGGAATCGAGGGTGCGGGCTGCATCGTGTAGTCGAATTCGGCCAGAAGCATCGTGTTCCGAGAGGTCGTCAAGGGGCAGGAGGCATAGCCACCGTACTGCGCGGTCAGCGGGCGGCCGGCGATGCTCGCCTGCAGGTTCTCGGCGACGACGGGTGCCTGCTTGCGAATTGCGGCACCGGTCTTGGAGTTCGGCGAGGATCCGGCATCACCGAGTGCGAAGATGTTGTCGAATCGACTGTGCCGCAGAGTGTTCTTGTCGATCTGTACATATCCGGCTGGATTGTCGGGGTCCGCTATGGGGCTGGCCTTGATCCAGTCCGGTGCAGATTGCCGCGGTACGACGTGGAGGAGATCGTAGGGTAGCTCTTCGCTCACTCCTGCAGCATTGTCGGTGATCGTCACCGATCGGCCGTCAGGATCGACGGCGGTGACCTCACTGTTCTTACGCACCTCGATGCCGTAGCGCGCTACCACCCGCTCGAGCTCCTCGGCGAAGACCGGCACTCCGAACATTCCGGGTGTGGGCAGGACGAGGACAACTCGGATGGCGTCGAGCACGCCCTGCTCGCGCCAGTAGTCGGCTGCGAGGTACGCGATCTTCTGTGGGGCACCCGCGCATTTGATGGGGCCGGACGGCATCGTGAACACTGCGGTGCCCGAACGCATCTTCTGGATCATCTGCCACGTCTTGGGTGCGAGATCGTAGCGATAGTTGCTCGAGACCTGCGGGGTGTCGATCGATTCGGTCATTCCGGGCACGGAGTCCCAGTCGAGCTGAATACCGGGACACACCACCAGGTGGTCGTAGTGGACGGTGGTTCCAGAGGAGGTGCTGACCGTCTGGGCCTCGGGGTCGACCCCCTCGGCTCGATCCTTGATCCAGCCGACGCCCTGCGGCATCACCGACGCCTCGCTGCGCGCACTTTCCGCGGCCGGGGCCCGGCCACCACCGACGAGAGTCCACAGCGGTTGGTAGTAGTGGGTCCCTGCCGGCTCGATGACGCCGATGTCGGTCATTCCTGCTCGCCGTAGACGTGCTGCAAGCGAAAGACCGGCGTTGCCTCCGCCGATGATCGCAACTTTGTGGTCGATGGTGTGCGCGGACATGTCGTCCTCCTGTTCGTGACACGAGCTCGGTAGGCGCGGTCTCGATTCGGTTGGTGCGGGATGGGTCAGCTCGACGTCGGTGTGGGCGCGTGCCGTGAGGTCATGACGAAGGTGTGGTCATTCCGGCTGGCGTACTGCGCATACAGCAGTCGTGCTGGAAGTTCGTTCCGGCGTTCGAGCAGCTGGTGTGCAAATGCAAGTGCGGAAGTGCAAGGCACCCTCGCCTTGATTGATCGTACGGATGTACGTACATTAGGGCTAAGGCTAGTCGCCGAGTACCACGAACGCCACACTCAAGGCGGATGAACTTTCCTCTCCCGCCCCGAGTCGACGAATGTCAGACGGCCCGAGGAGGACGTGATGGTCGACGATCGCTGCAGTGTCGCCGTGAGTCCGCTGCGCCTCGCTGGATCGGCCGGGTGCGATGCCCCTGGGTGTCCGTTGGTATGCCGACCTGCTGCACGTTCACCCGCGAGATCAGGCCCGTGCGCCATGGCGCACAGAACCTCCTGAAAATACCCCACTGGGTACCATGGATTGTTGACACCTGCACGACCGCCGCCACGATCGACAAGGAGATTTCGATGCTTCTCGAACGCATCTACGACGAAGACCTCGCCCAAGCCGGATACTTCATCGGCTGTCAGACCAAGGGAGAGGCAGTGGTGGTCGACGCCCGCCGCGACATCGGTGTGTACCTGGACCTGGCCGATCGGCATGGCATGACCATCACCGCCGTGACCGAGACCCACATCCATGCCGACTACCTGTCCGGCACCCGCGAGTTGGCCAAGGCCACCGGCGCGACCACCTACGTCTCAGGAGAGGGCGGCGACGACTGGCAGTACGGCTTCGAAGCCGAACGCCTCCACGATGGCGACACGCTGACTCTGGGCAACATCACCGTGCAAGCCGTTCACACGCCCGGCCATACCCCGGAGCACCTCTCGTTCCTGGTAACCGACGGTGCCTTCGCCGACGCTCCGGGATACATGTTGACGGGCGACTTCGTCTTTGCCGGCGATCTCGGCCGGCCGGACCTACTCGACGAGGCCGCCGACGGTGTCGACACCCGTTTCGAGGGTGCCAAACAGATCTTCCGCAGTCTGAAGCGATCGTTCGTCACGCAGCCGGATCATATCCAGGTCTTTCCGGGTCACGGTTCGGGCAGCGCCTGCGGAAAAGCTCTCGGCGCGCTCCCGTCGACCAGCGTCGGCTACGAACGCCGTTTCGCTTGGTGGGCCGGGTACGTCGAGCGCGACGACGAGCAGGGCTTCGTCGATGAGATGCTCGACGGCCAACCGGACGCACACGCCTACTTCGGCCGGATGAAGCGTCAGAACAAGCAGGGCCCGGTCGTTCTCGGGCCACTCTCTCCACTGCACGAGTACGACTCCGCAGAATTGGCACGCGCCCTGGATTCCGACGAGGTCGTCCTCCTCGACACCCGCGGCCAAGATGAGGTGCACGTCGGCACTGTCCCCGGAGCGCTCAACATCCCCGGCCTCAGCAAGGCAGCCTCGTTCGGTGCCTGGGTCTACGACCCCGAGCGAGAGGACACTCCACTGGTGGTGCTCGCCGAGGACTGTAATGCCGCCGACGAGCTACGTGATCACCTGCTGCGGGTCGGCATCGATACGGTGACCGGGTACGTCACAAGTCTACGAGGCCTCCCCATGACGACGCCCGAGACGATCGGGGCGGACGAGCTGGATTCGTTCGACCCGGCAATGGTGCTGGACGTGCGCAACAAGACCGAACACGCCGACGGCCACATACCTGGCTCCGAACAGCTCAGCGGCGGCCGATTGTTGTGGAACCTCGACGGACTACCCACGGGCGGTCCGATCGTGACCTATTGCCAGAGCGGCGTCCGCAACGCGGTCGCAGCCAGCGCACTGCGTCGCGCCGGCTACCATGTCGTCGAACTTGAGGGCAGCTACGCCGCCTGGGCCGAGCACAACCTCGAAACAGTCTGACCGGACACACCCCGAACAGGGGGCCCGTCGTACCGTCCGCCCCCGGTTCGCTGCTTAGCTTGTCTATAAGGCTCGTCGAGCCACCGATGGCGGAGCGGACCCCAGGCGACAATCCCGATCCGGTACCGACTCGGAAGTAACGTGATGCTGCGTCGCTACGCCGACATATTCACCAGGTTCGACGCGATCTCCAACAGGGCCTCCTTCGTGCTCGGCGCGTCGACACCGCGGATGGGTGAAACCTGTGTGGCAGCGGGTAGTTCAGCGGTCGGCATACGAGCGGAATGGGACTGGGCGCGCGTGAGTTCGCGGCGAGAATTTTCTCGATGCGATCGGTGTCTCGTTTACGGGTCTGCGAGGCCGGCGGCTGTTCCGTCGTGGACGGAAGGAGTTGCGGTCCCCGAGGTCCTCGATGGAGATCACTTCGGACGTGTACTGAGCATCACTCCCTGATCGCCCGTACGGATGTACGTACATTTGTTGTACAGTAACCCACGAGCGTCAGCATGTGGCGACTCAACCCACGAGTGTCAGCATGTGGCGACTCGAATTCGGATTCCGACACACAGATCGACAGGAGAGCCTCTGATGGTCGACGACGATCGCAGTGCCGCGCTCGACCGCTCCAGTGCGATGCCGCTGTGGGCGCAACTGCATGCCGATCTGGTCCGCAGGATCGGCGACGACGAATTCGCCGGCTCCGAGTTCCCGGGCGAGCATGCGTTGACCACGAGTTACGGCGTGAGTCGTCACACCACCCGCGAGGCTCTGCGGCGCTTACGGAACGAAGGAATCTTGATTGCGGAGCGTGGCCGGCCTTCTCGGCTGGCGGCTCCGCCGGTGATCGAGCAACCTCTCGGTGCGCTCTACAGTCTCTTCGCTGCCGTGGAAGCCACGGGTGTTGCCCAGCACAGCGTGGTGCGTGCACTCGAACTACGCACCGACCCCGCGGTCGCTGCCACTCTGCAGGTCGGCCCCAAGGCCCCACTGCTCTACCTGGAGCGCATCCGTATGGCAGGGACGATGCCGTTGGCGCTTGACTATGCCTGGTTGCCAGGAGATCTGGCACACGACCTCCTGGACGCAGACTTCACTCATACAGCTCTGTACATCGAGCTCGAGCAACGCTGCGGCATCCGCCTCACCGGTGGCCGCGAGGACGTCACTGCCGTCGTCCCGGATCCAGAGGATGCGGCAGCACTCGAACTCGATGCGAAGACCGCCGCGCTGTCGATCCGCCGTTTGGGTTTCATGAACTCCCGGCCGGTGGAGTTACGGCACACAGTGATTCGAGGAGATCGGTTCACCGTGTCGGCCACGTTCTCATCGAGCGAGGGCTATCGCTTCGTGCCGGCCATGCCGCTGCACGCCCTGTAAGCACCCACCGATCCAAGGAGCGTTCTTCATGACTGGAGCACTACCGGCAGCCGATCCAGCTGCCGCACACGCACTGATCGCCGAATCCGGAGCCATCCTGATCGATGTCCGCGAGGACGACGAATGGGCTGCCGGACATGCCCCCGCTGCCGTACACGTCCCCCTCGGATCGCTCGACCCCTCCGATTACACCCCGGACCAGCCTCTGGTGGTCGTCTGCCGTTCCGGAGCCCGGTCGAGCAAAGCCGCGGCGGTACTCGGTGCGGCGGGACGCACGGCCCACAACCTGACCGGCGGAATGAAAGCGTGGCACCAAGACGGCCGCCCCGTGGTCCGTGATGACGGCACCCCCGGCACAGTGATCTGACATGGTCGCCACCCTCGCGATCGCAGTCGCCGCCGGGATACTCATCGGGCTCTCCCTCGGCGCACTCGGTGGTGGGGGATCGATACTGACTGTTCCTGCACTGGTGTATCTCCTGGCGGTCGAACCGCAATCGGCAACGAGCGCCTCGCTGATCATCGTCGGCATCACCTCGATCATCGCGGCCATCAGCCATGCGCGAGCACGTCACGTGCGGTGGCGGGCAGCCGGAGTGTTCGGAATCCTGGGCTCGGTGACCGCTTTCGGTGGATCGATCCTCAATCGGTCGGTCGACCCGCAGATCTTGCTGCTCGCGTTCGCTGCACTGATGATCGTCGCAGCCGGCGCGATGCTGCGCCGTACACGGCGCGGACACGATGCCGACGTACCGACGCCGAACCCGGCCGAGACCGAGGAGATGCACCCTAGCGCCGTCGCGGTCACCACCAAGCCCGCGAAAGTGAAGATCAACACTTCACAGGTGGTCAAGCTGGTCACCTCCGCGCTCGTCGTCGGCTTCCTTACCGGTTTTCTGGGAGTGGGCGGCGGATTCCTCATCGTCCCTGCCCTGGTTCTGGCACTGGGTTATACGATGCCCGTCGCTGTCGGAACATCGCTGGTGATCATTTCCATCACCAGCGCAGGCGCCTTCACCGAACGCCTCGGCACGGGTGCCGCAATCCCGTGGGAGATCGTCGTTCCGTTCACTCTCGCGGCAATCGCAGGCTCGTTCGCAGGAAAAATCATCACCGACAAAGTCTCTGTCACCACACTCACCCGTAGCTTCGCAGCCCTGCTACTCGTCGTGGCCGTCTACGTCACTGTCCAATCCGCCATGGCCCTGTGATGCACGCCGGCGTCGCCCACCGAGCCCCTTTCTACGCACGCAGTTGCGGGCGCACCCCACACCTGGATCGAGGAGATCGTCGATGACCGCACTGATTCCCCGCCGAGAAGCAGCCAGGCCGTATCCGGCGCGTAGTGAACCCAAGGGCTCGACACTGTTCCAGTTGGTGACCACCACCGATCATAAAACGATCGGCAAGATGTATTTGGTCACCTCGTTCGGTCTGTTTCTCATCGGCGGTCTGATGGCGTTATTGATGCGCGCTGAATTGGCGGTGCCGGGGCTGCAGTTTCTTTCCAACGAGCAGTACAACCAACTCTTCACCATGCACGGTACGATCATGCTGTTGCTCTACGCGGTACCGGTGGCCTACGGTTTCGCGAACTACATTCTTCCGCTGCAGATCGGCGCACCCGATGTCGCATTCCCGCGGCTCAACGCGTTCGCGTACTGGTTGTATGTGTTCGGGTCGTTGATCGTGCTCGCCGGGTTCATCACCCCGGGAGGCGCGGCGGACTTCGGGTGGACCGCTTACACCCCACTGACGAGTGCACTGCATTCACCCGGTGTCGGTGCCGACCTGTGGGTACTGGGCCTGATTCTTTCCGGGCTCGGCACCATCTTGGGTGCGGTCAATTTCGTCACCACCGTCGTCTGTCTACGGGCACCGGGGATGACGATGTTCCGGATGCCGATCTTCACCTGGAACATTCTTGTGACCTCACTCCTGGTGCTCCTGGCGTTTCCGACCTTCGCCGCTGCACTGGCCGGTCTGGCATTCGATCGCCACTTCGGCGGTCACGTGTTCGATCCCGCGACCGGGGGAGCGATGCTCTGGCAGCACCTGTTCTGGTTCTTCGGACACCCCGAGGTCTACATCGTGGCGCTGCCCTTCTTCGGGATAGTCTCCGAGATCTTCCCCGTCTTCAGTCGCAAACCCATCTTTGGTTACAAGGGATTGATCTTCGCCACTCTCGGCATCGCTGCCCTCTCTATCACCGTATGGGCGCATCACATGTACGCCACCGGCGCAGTGTTGCTGCCGTTCTTCTCGTTCATGTCCTTTCTGATCGCGATACCGACCGGGGTAAAATTGTTCAACTGGGTCGGCACCATGTGGCGAGGGCAGGTTACCTTGGAGACGCCGATGCTCTTCAGCGTCGGATTTCTGATCACCTTCCTCTTCGGCGGCCTGACCGGGGTACTGCTCGCTAGCCCTCCGATCGACTTCCATGTCACCGACACTTACTTCGTCGTCGCGCACTTCCACTACGTGCTGTTCGGCACCATTGTCTTCGCCACCTATGCCGGGGTGTACTTCTGGTTCCCGAAAATCACCGGCCGCATGCTCGACGAACGCCTCGGCAAGTGGCATTTCTGGACGACCTTCATCGGGTTCCACATGACGTTCCTGGTTCAGCACTGGCTCGGCAGTGAAGGGATGCCGCGCCGCTACGCCGACTACCTACCCTCGGACGGCTTCACCACTCTGAACTCAATCTCTTCCATCGGAGCGTTCATCCTCGGAGCATCGACGTTGCCGTTCGTGTGGAACGTCTTCAAGTCCTACCGCTACGGCGAGCTCGCTATCGTCGACGACCCCTGGGGATGCGGCAATTCCCTCGAATGGGCCACCACCTGTCCACCGCCGCGCCACAACTTCACCGAGCTCCCCCGGATCCGTTCCGAGCGGCCGGCATTCGAGCTGCATTACCCGCACATGGTCGACCGGATGCGCACCGAGGCGCACGTGGGCTTGATGGGCCACACGGCCGGAGTCCGGGCCCCCTCCGAAGTCGTGGCCGACGGTATCGAACACGACACCGCCAGCGAGAGCGACACCCGGTGACGAGAGATCGTTGCGGCCATCGAGTGGGCGCGAATGTGCTGCTGCCGGGCCGAGGGTCGTACGCCATTGCCTGCGTCATGGGGTTCTACGTGCTCGCGCTGATCGTGGTGTTCACCTGCCTCGTTCCGCGTCTGTCGGCACGTTCTGAGACAGTTGTGACCGCCGCTGTGGTGGTGGTGTTCGCGGTGCTTCTCCTGCTCGCGATGATGTTCGCAGCGCGCACACCACGACGGGCGGCATCGGCACCGATCGGCGTCGTCGAAGGGTGGGCAGTGGTCCTGGACGTCGACATCGGTTCGGGGAGCGTGGCGCTGAAAGTGACTGTTCCAGGATCGGGAACATATCGGTCCGAAGTCCACGTATCACGTTCGATGGCAGTTCAACTCGTGGTCGGCAGCATCATCTCGGTCTGGGTCGACCCCGACCGTCGTCAGAGGATGACCCTGGTCGGCAGTGCACCTCCGCCCGCCGAGGCACCTGAGCAGTGGCGGCACTGACGAGCCCGATCGAGGCCAACTGCGCGACGACACGAGAGAGGCTTCGGCACGCAACGATGCCGACCGATATACCGCTACGACACCGTCGTTCGGTGTTCGGGCCACGAACCACCGATGACCGCTCCGAGTCTGGACGCGCGCCATCGCTTCTCTCGGGACGAGGTCCTTGGAATGCCCGTGTTGGTGGTGTGATGCCGACACTCATCTGCACGATCCGACAGGTTTCGACGTAGTCCGGTCTACGTCGACACAGGCTCGCTCGGTGTGCGAAATGCCTTCGACGCGACCACGTCGCAACGGTGGACGACACCACCGGATGCCTTCTCAAAACCGAACCTGACCGCCGGCATCCGGTGCGTCCGCGAGCCCGTGCAATCTGGGGCAGGTGGAGATCGCGTACTGCCTCTACTTCTTGGAGAACATGCGAGAGAACAATCCGGTCGATTTCGGATCGGCCTCGTGCCCATTGCATCGAGCGGACGCGGGAACGCCCCGCATCACTTGCTGAACGTGTTGGCCGCAACCCGCCCAGGTGGTCTTTCCGCACTTCTTGCACGTGACAGCTCTGCACATGGCATCTCCTCAAGTTCTTCGACTATGAAGGCAACTATACCCGTAGGGGTATAAAGTCAGGTGGCCGGGCCGAGGCGGCCGGATGGCCACCGCGTGCTACCGGTTGGTGTTGCCCAATGTGTCGACGGCACGGACGAAGTCCGGCGGCATCGCAGAACTCCACGGGCGCTGCCCGAGTGCAGTTTTGATTCCCACCAGTGCCCCAGCTATCGGTGGGCAGCGGGGGCACTGTCTGAGGTGTTCGTCGATCCGCGTCGATGTTTCGACATCGAGGTGACCGTCGAGATAGGCCGACGCGTGGACCAGGGTTTTTCGGCACAATTCGGAATCGACACTCTCGCTCGCGGATACGGCGGGGAGTGCTCGCAGCAGTCTAATCCGCGCGCGATGAATCCGCTTGTAGACCGATGCGACGGTGAGCTCGCAAACCGTGCTGATCCGAGGTGCGGTCCATCCTTCACCGTCGTGGAGCGCAAGAACCATTCGATCCTCGACGGACAAGGTCGCCAGAGCGGCACGCACCGTCTGCTCGTCGGCCAGCGACTCGGCGAGAACCTCGGGATGATCGAGACGGCTGACCGGCAAGTCGATATCGTCGATGCCCGATGGCACGGTGCGCGCCGAATCCGCGCGCGCTGCCAGATCCCGGGCGCGATTGATCGCGATTCGGTAGAGCCAGGTCGACAGAGCGGACTCCGCCCTGAAACTGCGCCTGCCACGCCACGCACGTTCGAGCACATCCTGCACGAGGTCGTCCGCGTCGGCTGGTGAGCGGGTCATACCCCCCCGCGATTCTGCGGAGAACCGGGGTCTGAACCGACAGTTCGACAGCGAAGTCCTCGTCGCCGAGAGCATCGGAACCACCATCGCGGGCGCTCGCCTGTTCGCCGACCTGTCCAGATCGGCGAGGTCGTCCGTCCAACAGTGAAAGACCGTCTACAGGACAGGACCGATCATGTCGTTCGTCGATTGGAGGAATGATCGAAACCTGTGGATCCCGGGAGGACGCACCTTCCCGGATGATGATCTGTACACGAACAGGATTCTGATCAAGTCCAGCGCGCCAACGCTGGCGGGAAGGTACGCCCGTGCTCACG
>NZ_JAANTF010000025.1:0-16610 GCF_011290655.1 Rhodococcus sp. D-46
CGGTGCGCTGTTCCACAAGGGCAAGCTCCTCGAACGACCCGTCGAGATCACCCCGGAACCGTCACCGGACACGCCGGTATCCGAGGTCGCCTGACACACCTTAATCCACAGAATTTGACGATTCCTCCCGACGCAGTCAACTTCGACCACAATTTGAACGATCACATAAACGCAGCATCAGGAGTTGGTTATGGCTGGTGAGACCTTTGTATCGTACGACGAGAGAATGGCGAGACGCCTCTTCGAGGAAGGCTGCCGTTGATGCGGATCGCAATCAACAACGCAGTGCCCGGCATCGACGGCGACCTGCGGGGCGCCCGACCATCTCAGGCCACTGCGGATCGGCGCACGCACGGCAGGTCCGGTGCGCGGCGTCTGTCAGTTGTTCGTTTCCGCGGTACTAGCACGACAAAGCGGACATGACCGCTGCCGGAGAAGAAGCCGGATTCGATCTGGACCTCCACGTGTAGGGCAACGCTGAGACCTAAGGCACTGATTAGCTGGGCCGGGAGAGTTTTTGGGCAACTTGGTATTGCTAATCGTCGGCGGCAACGACATGACCCGGGATTCAATGATCGGCGATGTTCTGGCATTGAACCGGTTCCTTGATCAGCCGTTACACTCTAGTCATGGTTGTCGAGCCCGTCCGGGTTTCCTTTCGTCTGCAGCTGCGCGCTGAAGCCTTGCGAGCAGCTCAGGAGTTGGCCATCGAGAAGGGCTGGGAGAAAGTGCGATTCAGTGAAATCGCCGCTGTGATTGGCGTATCCCGGCCTACGTTGTATCGCGAGTTCGCGAGTAAAGCTGCCCTCGGCGACGCACTAGTCGTGCGCGAGACTCACCGCTTTCTGGATGGAATCCGGAAGGTCCTCGACGCAAACGCAGCCGACGTACCGACGGCCATCACGGCAGCCGTTCGTTACACGTTGGACGAAGCCGTTGAAAGTCCCCTGTTGGGCGTCCAGCTTGGCCGTTCGGATGACCTCACCCGTATGGGCACTGGGGTGTTGCCGTTACTCGCTACATCGACGAACATGCTGAAGTCCGCCACCGAAGAATTGGTGACGTGGATTCAGACCCATCTCAGAGGTGATCGTGCTGCCGACGTTGTCCCTGCGGTCGATGTTTGGATCCGCCTCACCGTCAGTCATCTGGTGCTCCCGGGTTCTATGGAACGCTGCAACCAAGCCGTAGCAGACCAGATTTCACTCTCGGTGCTCCGCTACCTTGGCCTTCGGTAGAACGAGCCCGCAGAGTAGGCTTCGTAACCTTCGTAGACTGCGATACTGGGTCGTGTGGCGTCGTAGCACGGTAACGAGATGTCGACAATGGTAAATGGGCATTAGTCCCTCCGCCAGTCACGATTTTTCGCCGCATGACATCCCGCGACAGCTGTCGTTGTGTGGGAAGGCGGAGCACACTGGTGCGCTCGTGTCGACATCGTGTGGCGGAAGACCGAATCGAACGCAGCGTTCTCTCTCTTCACCTAACATTCGCAGGAAAGTGGTTTGCTGGGGTCCAGCCTGAACACTCACTTCGATGGCCGCGGCATCAGAGGTAGGCCAAGTGGCTTTGTCAAACCATCGCCCTCCTATGGGAGGGCGATTCAGTGTCGCCGGAGCGGCGAGTACATCGTATACCGGGTCCCGCTGACGGGTATAACTGGTTTCCGCTGCGCAGACGTGCGTGTGGGAACGGAGAAAGTCACGCTACCGCCAACTGACCCATAACTTTATCCGAATGGGTCTGCTGCACGGATAGGTGACATCTGATCTGGCTTACCTTCGGGGTGGCCTGGAAGGATGCAGCTATGCCGAAGCCTTACCCACAGGAGTTTCGCGAGGATGTAGTCCGGGTGGCCCGCGGCCGGGAACCGGGTGTGACGATCGATCAGGTTGCCGCGGATTTCGGGGTGCACCCGATGACACTGTCGAAGTGGATGCGACGAGCCGATGTCGATGACGGTACGAAACCCGGGCTGAGCAGCATGAGTATGGCCGAGAACCGGGAGTTGAAGAAACGAGTTCGGCTGCTGGAGCAGGAGAATGAGGTGCTGCGGCGAGCTGCGGCGTATCTGTCGCAGGCGAATCTGCCGGGAAAATGATGTACCCGCTCGTGAAGGAGCTCGCCGTCGACGGAATCCCCGTCGCGGTCTCGTGCCGGGTCTTGAAGCTCTCCCGCCAACCGTACTATCGGTGGCTGCGTGATGCGGTCACCGAGGCAGATCTGACCTGGGCATATCGGGCGAACGCGTTGTTCGATGCCCACCGGGACGACCCTGAGTTCGGGTACCGGTTTCTCGCCGACGAAGCCGAGGCCGCGGGTCAGGTCATGGCGGCACGGACGGCGTGGCGGATCTGCTCGGATAACACCTGGTGGTCGAGGTTCGGCAAGAAGCCTCGCCGACTGAAGTCGGTGCGTTCCGGGCCGGCCGTGCACGAGGACCTGGTGCAACGCGAGTTCACCGCGCAGCGTCCGAACCGATTGTGGCTCACCGACATCACCGAGCACCCCACCGCTTGGATTCCAGCAATCGTCGCAACACTCGTAATTACGAGACTTCCAGTAAAGCACTCAGGCGCTCGGCAGGGGTGTCCCAGTCGAGCGATTTCCGGGGTCGGTCGTTAAGCTCCTCCGCGACGGCCAAGAGTTTGTCGACGCTGTGCGCTTCCAGGTCGGTACCGCGCGGGAAGTATTGGCGGAGAAGCCCGTTGGTGTTCTCGTTGCTGCCGCGCTGCCAGGGAGCGCCCGCGTCTGCGAAGTAGACGTCGAAGTTGGTCGCGGCGGCGAATGCCCGGTGCTCGGCCATCTCGGCGCCTTGGTCCCAGGTCAGAGTTCCTCGCAGCGATGCGGGCAGATGACGGACGGTGGTAATGAGAGAGTCGCGGACGGCTTCGGCAGTCCGTTCACGTCCGAGGTGCCCGAGCATCACGAAGCGGGAGGAGCGTTCGACTAGTGTCGCGATCGCCGATCCACCCAGCGCACCGATGATGAGATCGCCCTCCCAATGACCTGGCACTTTTCGCGAGTCAACCTCTGCCGGCCGATTGCTGATCGAGTTCATCGGGTCTACGAACCGCGGCCGACGGGCATCGGACTGCCTATGTGGCTTGCGCGCAATTCGACCGCGGCGCAGTTGCTTTCCGAGTTCACGTGTGAGATCGCCTCGGGCGTGCACGTAGATCGCTTGATAAATCGTCTCGGTGTTCGCACGCATTTCCGGCGTGGTCGGGAAGTCCTTGACCAGTCGGTGACTGATCTGTTGCGGCGACCACCTTTTCGCCAATTTCCCTTGGACATAGGAACGAAGCTCGGCATTGGCAACCAGCTTCGCCCTCCGCGGCCTGGCCCGATGCTTCACCGACAGCCGATGCGCCGTATGAGGCATATATCCCCTCACCGAGACGGTGTTGCGCTTGAGTTCTCGGCTGATCGTCGACGGTGCGCGTCGCATCTCCGACGCGATCGCCCGGATCGACAACCCCGCACGCCGTAGATCCTGCAACTGCTCCCGTTCGAGCAGGCTGAGGTAACGGGGATGGATGATCTTCTCGACCACATTGAGGTCGACACTTCCGCCGATCGCGCGAGTTCTTCGTTCTGGCACAACATCATTGTTCTTTACGGGGTACCGCACCACCCGGCCGTCGGGATAGACACGCCCTCGGTTGATGATGGTGATGCCTTTGTCCCAGTCGGTCGCCGATCGGGCATCGGCCCCGACGCGAGCCCTCGCCTCCACGCGCGTGAGTCCCGCCGCTCGTAGACGTAGGAACTCTTCACGCCGCGGGTTGACCTTGCGTGCCTCGCTGGTCGATATTCCTGCTTTCCGCGCCCATACATGGGCTGTTGGCCGATGAATCCCCAGCTCATGAGCAACAGTTGAGATGATTTGCCGCTCGCGAACGAGCCGCAAGAACTCAGCTTTGAGTTCCGCGGGGTAGGTGCGCGGCGCGGCCCGCGCCATGGTCAGCCCTGTCTTCCGCAACCAGTTGTAGCCTGCGTCTTCATGAACGCCGACTGCACGCGCTGCGGCGCGGACCGTGCCACCTCTATCGAGTAGTCGGAAGAATTCTTCCTTCTGCTGATCCGTGTACTTTTTGCCAGCCATTGCAACACCTTCCAGTAGGTGTTGCGACGATTGCTGGAATCCAAGCCGGTGAGGGGAAGCTGTATCTGTGTGCGATCAAAGATGCCTGCGGTAATCGGATCGTCGGATACTCCATCGACTCGCGGATGAAAGCCCGCCTGGCGGTCACCGCTCTGAACAACGCCCTCGCTCGCCGCGGCGACGTCACCGGATGCGTGGTTCACTCGGACCGAGGCTCTCAATTTTCGTCCCGAAAGTTCCTTAACGTCTTAACTACTCACGACCTGATCGGATCGATGGGCAAAGTCGGAGCCTGCGGCGACAACGCTGCAATGGAAAGCTTTTTCTCGCTGTTGCAAAAGAACGTCCTCGACCGTCAGGCCTGGGCGACCCGCCAGGAGCTCCGAACAGCGATCGTCACCTGGATCGAGCGGACCTATCACCGCCGCCGACGCCAGGCCGCCCTCGGCCGATTGACCCCCATCGAATACGAGACCATCATGAACACACCAGCCGCACCGGCTGCGTGACTACAACTGTCACCTATCCGTGCAGCAGACCCAATCTTGTTTCCTTGTGATCGTGGCCGATGCGTATGCCGTCATCTTTGGCTTGAAATGCGCTGCGACTCCCGCAGCGTCTCGTATTCCACTGTCGGACTTCCACGGTCCGCTCCGAGCAGATCATGTTCTTGTCGCAACCCGACGCATCCGCGTGAGTAACCTCAGGGTATTTACAAAAACAAAAAAAGGTAACGATTTGAGCAAAAGGTGGTATGGTGAACATCACACGCACCCTCGTGTGGGCGGGAAGCATGCCTCGCAACGACGAGTTCGGCTGAGAGGCGGTCACCCCCGATGACTTGTTTGACGGGAGCGGTGACTATCGCAGATTGAGCGTCCCTGGTCGCTCGCGACCGCGCATTACCTACAACGAGATTGGTGGAGGTTCGAGATGGCTGTGTTCAAGAATGAGGACGAGGTTTACGCCTACATGGCCGGGATATTTCGGCGTGGCCTGGAGATCGAGGGGCTGGCGGACAAGCTTGCGGGCTCGGGGGTGGTGTTGCGGGTGTATTACACCGATCCGGATGCGGTGGTGACGGTGGATATGCCGAACAAAGTGGTGGAGACCGGAGCTTCGAGTACCGCAGTCCCCAATGTCGAACTGTTCATGTCTTCGGACACCGGGAACAAGTTCTGGCTAGGGAAGGTGAACCTGACAATGGCGATGGCCAAGGGAACCGTGCGCGCAAAAGGGCCGGTGCCCAAGTTGCTCAAACTGATCCCACAGGCCAAGAACCTGTTTCCCGAGTACAAGTCGATGTTGCAGAGCGAGAATCGACAGGATCTCATCGATGCGTGACTACCGATCGATGCGTGACTTCCGCTTGACCGCTGACCGCAGGACGGTGGCGCGATGAAAAGCACCATGCAGGACGTTCCGCTGACCGTGTCGTCGATAGTGCGGCATGCCTCCAGGATTCATGGCGAGCGTGCGGTGTTGACCGCGCGTGGACCCGGGCAGATCTCCCGGGTGTCGTACCGAGAGCTGGGCGAACGTGCGGCTCAGTTGGCTAATGCATTGCGCGCGATCGGGATTCGTGGAGATGAGCGCGTCGCGACCCTCCAATGGAGTAACCAGGAGCATCTGGAATGCTATTCGGCGGTGCCATCGATGGGCGCGGTGCTGCACACGTTGAATCTGCGACTGCCGACTGAACAGCTGACGTGGATCGCAAACCATGCCGACGATCGGGTGGTCATCGTCGACGGAACGGTCCTTCCTCTCCTGGCGTCGGCTCTTCCCTCGATGACCTCGGTTCGCACGGTGCTCGTCACCGGTACTGGCGACCTTGCCGCTGTTGAGGGGTGTGGAAAGGACGTCCTTCGGTACGACGATGTGGTCGCCGCCCAGCCGAGCTCATTCGACTGGCCAGACGTCGACGAACGGTCGGCCGCTGCGATGTGCTACACCAGCGGCACCACCGGCCATCCGAAAGGCGTTATCTACAGCCATCGTTCGACGTGGCTGCATTCTCAGGCAGCGTGCGCCTCGAATGCGCTGGGCATCGGTCATGACGACACGGTATTGACGATCGTGCCGATGTTCCATGCCAATGCGTGGGGACTGCCGTACGCGGCGATGATGGCAGGCGCGCAGATGCTGCTGCCCGACCGCTTTTTACAGGCTGAGCCGTTGGTGGAGATGATCGAGGCAGCGCGACCGACGATGGCGGGAGCGGTCCCGACGATCTGGACCGACGTTTTGCACTACCTGCGTGACAATCCAGGCCATGACGTCAGTTCGCTGAAGATGGTGGCCTGCGGGGGTTCAGCCGTTCCGCGGTCGTTGATAACCGCTTACGACGAGCTGGGTATCCGCATCGTACAGGCATGGGGAATGACCGAGACCTCGCCGCTTGCTGCAGTCGCGCTCCCGCGGGACACCGACTCACCGGAGAGGTCCCTTCAGGTACGCGGAACCCAGGGCAGGGTGGTGGCCGGTGTGGAGGCCCGCATCGTCGACGACTCTGATGCTGAGCAGCCCTGGGACGGAAAGTCGGTGGGCGAGATTCAGATTCGCGGCCCATGGATCACCGGGTCGTACTACCAGCATGACAGTGCGGCGGTGACGCCGGATGGATGGTTGTGTACCGGAGATGTTGGCGTGATCAGCGCAGATGCGTTCATCACTCTGACCGACCGTTCCAAGGATGTCATCAAGTCGGGAGGTGAATGGATCTCGTCAGTCGAACTGGAGAATGAATTGGCCGCTCATCCTGCGGTGCGCACCGCCACTGTGATCGGTGTGCCAGACGATAAGTGGCAGGAACGACCGCTGGCAGTGGTTGTCCTCGATACCGGACGCACCGTTACGGCTAGGGAGCTGTCGGGATTCTTGCGCGACCGTGTGGCCAAGTGGTGGCTACCTGAACGATGGGCATTCGTTACTGAAGTTCCACTGACCTCGACAGGCAAGTTTGACAAGAAGAAGTTGCGGCGCCAATACGCCGACGGTGACTTCATTGTTGAGACGCTCGACTGAATCGGCCTTCACGGCAACCGAATTATTGATCTAAGGAGAATCATGAAGACACGCGCTGCTGTTCTCTGGGGCCTGGGAGAGAAGTGGGAGGTAGAGGAAGTCGAGCTTGATCCGCCCGGCCCCAACGAGGTGCTCGTCAGGCTGACCGCGAGTGGGTTGTGCCATTCCGATGAACATCTCGTGACCGGTGACTTGCCCTTCCCTCTACCCGTAGTCGGCGGTCACGAAGGCGCCGGCACCGTGGTGGAAATCGGCGCGGGAGTCGAGGATATCGCCGAGGGCGATTCGGTCATCCTCACCTTCCTTCCGTCGTGCGGGCACTGTTCCTACTGCGCACGCGGTATAGGGAACCTGTGCGACGCAGGCGCGGCCGTCATGATGGGACCCCAGCTCGATGGCACCTACCGCTTCCATGCACGCGGCGAGGACATCGGCCAGATGTGCTTGCTGGGCACCTTCTCGGAGTACACGGTCGTGCCGAGGGCGTCGCTGGTTAAGATCGATACAGGAACACCGCTGGATAAGGCGGCGTTGATCGGCTGCGGCGTCACCACCGGTTACGGGTCGGCGGTGCGCACAGGCGAAGTGCGCGCCGGGGACACAGTGGTCGTAATCGGAGCCGGCGGTATCGGCATGAACGCGATTCAAGGCGCACGGATCGCCGGCGCGTTGAACATCATCGCCGTCGACCCCGTGGAATTCAAAAGGGAGCAATCCAGCGTGTTCGGCGCGACGCATGCCGTTGCCTCGATCGACGAAGCGTGGGCGCTGGTCAGTGACATTACTCGCGGCAAACTCGCCGACGTCTGCATCTTGACCACGGATGTCGCCGAAGGGTCCTATACTTCCGAGGCGCTATCACTCGTTGGCAAACGTGGGCGAGTGGTTGTCACCGCGATCGGGCATCCCGAGGAGACCACTATGTCGGGCTCTTTGTTGGAGTTGACACTCTACGAAAAGCAGATCCGCGGTTCCCTGTACGGCTCGTCGAACGCTGCGCATGACGTCCCTCGCCTCGTCGAACTGTACAACGGCGGAAACCTCAAGCTCGATGAGCTGATCACCCGTGAGTACACTCTCGATCAGATTAACGAGGGCTATGAGGACATGCGATCAGGCCGCAACATCCGAGGGCTCATTCGATTCTGACGCCACCGCGGGGACAAATTCCCGCAGTCAGTGGTGAATGTCGGGTGGCGGAGCCCAAATAACGGCGAGGTTTGCAGATCGAGTACTGCGCCGTGGAGCCCTCACCGGCTTAGGGGCATTTCCGTGAAACTCGCCCACAAATGCAACGACTCCGGCAATACCTTGATGGTGACCGGCCGATGTCGTTCTAAATCTCCCTCATGAAGAAAGCCTCGGCTGTCGTGGTCGGCGCCGTTGGGACCCCGATTCGATGATGTCTACCCGTTTACCAGAGAAATCGCCCGAGCTACTAGAAAGGCAGTTGACATGCCATTACAAATGGAGGCGCAGGGCGGCAGGCGCGACCGCAAGCAACTGCTCGACGAGGTCCGACGTGTCGCAAATTCAGGCCGCACACGGGATCTGCAGTGGCGACTGGACCAATTGACAGGGATCGAGCGACTTTGTTCCGAACGTGAGAGCGAAATCGCCTTGGCGTTGTCCAAGGACCTAGGCCGCTCTTCTGTAGAGGCATGGCTCGGCGACATCAACGCCACGAAGACTGAAGCCCGCTACGCGCGGAAGCACCTGAAGAAATGGATGCGGCATAAGAGAGTGTCGTTGCCGCTGAGTCAATTGCCCGGTCGCGGGTGGGTGCAGTACGACCCGTTGGGCGTCGTCCTGATCATCGGACCATGGAACTATCCCCTGTATTTGAATCTGGGTCCCTTGGTGGCGGCGGTGGCAGCCGGCAACTGCGCAGTGATCAAGCCATCCGAGCTTGCGCCTGCAACCTCCGAGTTGCTTGCCCGGTTGGTGCCGCAATATGTTGATGCGGAGGCGGTCCGCGTTGTCGAGGGTGACGGGGAGACGACTCAGGATCTGCTTTTCCAGGGTTTCGATCACGCCTTGTTTACTGGAAGCACCGAGATCGGTAAGAAGATTATGGCCACTGCCGCGCTGACGTTGACTCCGGTGACGCTCGAGTTGGGCGGGAAGAGCCCAGTCGTCGTGGCAGCCGACGCCGACATCGACGTCGCTGCGCGTCGGATTGCGTGGGTGAAATTGCTCAACTCTGGACAAACCTGCATCGCCCCGGATTATGTTCTGGCTGATAAGTCGATCGTCGACGAACTGGTGGAGAAGATCGTCCAGAACATCGTCCAGTTCCGGTCTGCCGAAGAAGAGTTCGCGCTGCCGATCGTCAATGCACGGCAATTCGACCGCTTGGTTCAACTACTCACCGCCACCCAGGGCACCATCGTCAGCGGAGGGCACTTCAACCGAGACAGTTTGCGTATCGAGCCGACGGTCATTGTGAATCCGCCCGACACCGACGCGATGATGGCCAGTGAAATCTTCGGCCCTGTGTTGCCAATCCTCACGATCGACTCGATTAGCGCAGCTGTAACCCGTATTAACGCCGGCCCGAAGCCATTAGCACTTTACCTATTCACCACTTCATCGCAGCTAGGTCGTGACCTGATCGACCGCATCCCGTCCGGTGGTGCCGTCATCAATCACGTCGCATTGCACTGCTTAATTCCGCAGCTGCCTTTCGGTGGTGTCGGTGCCAGCGGCCTCGGCGAGTATCACGGCAAATGGGGGTTCGAGGCTCTCAGCCACCGCAGAGCAGTGCTGTCCAAATCCACCAAACCCGATCTGCGTCTGATTTATCCACCGTATACTGAACGTACGATCAAGTTGCTACGGAAACTTCTGTGAACGGGTTGGTGCCCGCCGTTCGAATGACCCCTGTTATCGCTGATCCTGAAGGTTTTCGGCGCCGGGGGGACCTACTTTTCGTCAACCAAAAGTGGGGAGCCGTAAATCAAATGGCATCAAGGCTCGGGGATGAGCGAATTCTCGGATTGAGCGTTGCGAGTTCAGGCTCGCTAGGTCGAACTGGAATGACTCGTTGCGTGAAAGCTGGAGGAGGCACGCCCGCATCATTGCGTTTCATTTTCCCCCCTGAGTCGAATTCACAACCATCTGACTCTGGCGAACATAGCCGACATGGTCAGTTGCTGTCAGAATTTAAAATCCCATCAATACGCTGCATCAGGAGTTGGTTATGGCTGTTGTCACTTTTGTCTCTCGCGACGGCGAGGAGCGTGAGGTGTCTCTCGAGGAAGGTTCGTCGTTGATGCAGATCGCAACCAACAACGCGGTGCCCGGTATTGATGGCGACTGTGGGGGTGAAGCCGCGTGTGGGACCTGCCATGTGATCGTCGACCCGCAGTGGTCCGAGTTGGTCGGACGTTCAGGATCGGAGGAGGAGGAGATGCTTGCGATGAACCCCGAGCGTCAACCCACCTCCCGATTGTCTTGCCAGATGCTCGTTTCGGCGGCGTGGGACGGCTTGATTGTCCAGACGCCAGAATTTCAGATGTGACCCACGAGAGTGACGGATAAGACGTAATGAAGGTTTCTGAAGTGATCACTGACAAAGTTCAATCTGCCATCCCGATCGACCTGCAAATCCGCGGCGCACACCTGTACGACAGGACCCGACGTTGGGTGACCGGATCGAACGGAAAGAAGCTGTTCGTAGAGAGCCCAATACCACCGGTCGAAGACGTCGAGCTCGCTGACATCGACCTCAGCAACCCGTTTCTCTATCGTCAGGGGCGTTGGCAGTCCTACTACGAGCGCCTACGCAATGAGGCGCCGGTGCACTATTTACCGGACAGTCCCTTCGGGCCGTTCTGGTCGGTCACGCGGCATGCCGACATAATGGCCGTCGACAAGGATCATGAGTCATTCTCCGCCGAGCCGCTAATCGTCATCGGGGTCCCGCCGCGTTTTTTAGATATCACAATGTTCATTGCGATGGATCCGCCCCGCCATGACAGGCAGCGGGCCGCCGTCCAGGGCGTGGTCGCGCCGAAGAATCTTCGTGAGATGGAGGGGCTGATTCGTTCGCGAGTCCAGGAGGTGCTCGATGACCTGCCAAGGAATGAGCCATTCGACTGGGTACAGAACGTCTCTATCGAGTTGACCGCTCGAATGCTTGCAACCCTTCTCGATTTTCCATACGAACAGCGTCATAAACTCGTCGAATGGTCAGACCTCGCAACCTCGATGGAGCAGACCAACGGCGGCCCCTCAGACCTCGACGACACGTTCGTCGGTATGCGCGAGATGGCACAAGGTCTCAGCGAGCACTGGCACGACAAAGCGGCCCGGACCGCTGCCGGAGAAGAACCAGGGTTCGACCTGATCACCATGCTGCAGAGCAACGCCGACACCAAGGACCTGATCAGCCGACCGATGGAATTCTTGGGCAACCTCGTATTGCTGATCGTCGGTGGCAACGACACCACCCGCAATTCGATGAGCGGCGGTGTTCTCGCGCTGAACCGGTTCCCCGATCAATTCGAGAAACTCAAGGCCAATCCCGACCTGATCTCCAACATGAACTCGGAGATCATCCGGTGGCAGACACCATTGGCCTACATGCGACGAATCGCCAAGGTCGACACGGTGCTCAACGGGCAGTTCATCCGGAAAGGCGACAAGGTCGTGATGTGGTACGCGTCGGGCAACCGCGACGAACGCGTGTTCGACCGGCCCGACGACTTCATCATCGACCGGGCCAACGCGCGCAACCACATCTCTTTCGGCTTCGGTGTTCACCGCTGTATGGGTAACCGGTTGGCCGAACTTCAGCTGCGGATCCTCTGGGAGGAATTGCTCGCTCGTTTCGAGAACATCGATGTCATCGGCGAACCCGAATACGTCCAGTCCAACTTCGTGAGAGGGATCAGCAAGATGACGGTCCGCCTCACCCCGAAATCCGACGCATGACCGCACAGCGCGCCGTCATCATCGGGGCCAGCCATGCTGGGGCTCAACTCGCAGCCAGCCTGCGCCAGGAACGTTGGACCGGAGAGATCGTCCTCATCGGCGATGAATCAGCGCTGCCGTACCAACGCCCTCCTTTGTCGAAGGCTTACCTGGCCTCGAAGAGCACGCTCAAGGACCTGGAGATCCGAAGCGTCGAGTTCTACAGCAAGCACGGGATCCAACTCCTGGACGCGACTGTAGAGGCGATCGACCGCTCAGCAGGAAGCCTTTCGCTCAGCACTGGCGACGCGTTGACCTATGACAAGCTCGCCTTGTGCACCGGTGCCCGCCCGCGGCGGCTCCCTACCCCGGGGGCCGACCTGGCCGGCGTCTACTACCTACGCACCGCCGCGGATGTTGGGTTGATTCGAAAGGCCGCGACCCCCGGACGTCGAGCCGTGATCGTCGGCGGGGGCTACATCGGCCTAGAGACGGCCGCCTCCTTGCGTGCACTGGGTCTGGAGGTCACCGTGTTGGAGGCGACCGAACGCGTCCTCGAGCGGGTCACCGCTCCCGAAGTCTCCGCATTTTTCGACCGAATCCACCGCAGTGAAGGGGTCGATATCCGCACGGGAGCCCTGGTCGAAGCGCTCACCGGCGATAGCCGCGTCCGCGAAGTGGTCCTGGCCAGCGGCGAATCAATCCCTGCCGACCTCCTCATTGTCGGAATCGGCGTGGAGCCCAATGTCGACCTCGCCGCCGCCGCGGACCTTGCTGTTGACAATGGCGTCGTCATCGACGACCACGCCCGGACCAGTGATCACAACATCGTGGCCGCCGGGGATTGCGCCAGCCACGACATGGCCCGCTACGGACGTCGCATTCGCCTGGAGTCCGTGCCGAGCGCCGCCGAGCAGGCCAAGGTCGCTGCCGCGACCATTTGCGGAAAGCCTAAGGAGATAAAGGCGCTTCCCTGGTTCTGGTCGGATCAATACGATCTCAAGCTCCAGATCGCCGGGCTCAACACTGGGTACGACGAAGTCGTCCTCAGCGGAAACCCGACCCGTGACCGCGACTTCACCTGCTACTACCTACGCAGTGCAGAGCTGATTGCGGCGGACTGCATCAATCGTCCCCGCGACTTCATGTTCAGCAAGCGGGTCATCTCGCAGCAGCTCCCCATCGACCGCGCCGAACTGTCACTCGCCGGTGCAGTGTGAGGCGACTCTGCCTTGAGCTCGATCGATATGACGTCGGCGAGCGATACGCAATTCGAAGGACGAACAGGTCCAAACCTCATTCGGCGCGCCCACTAACGAAACTGCGGCTTCTATCGGCGGCTCGCGAATCGACCCTTCCCTCCGAGCTTGAGCTCGATCCAACGAGACCCGCAACAGTTCGGTGCCAACTGTGGGCCACCACTTCAGTGTTCGTAAGCAACGTCGACCCATGGGCTACGCATGCCCACTTGGAACGAATCCCTGGCAACTGACTGGTCTTCGACACCCCCACGCCCCGCCACTCGGAAAGGATCGCATATGCCGCACAAAACCCTCATCGAGGGCTACCCCCATCAGATCGGGGGCCACTGTGGTTCAGGCGCGATGCGAGATCTGCTGCACTGGCACGGTCTCGGGTGGGATGGACCGCCCAGCGAGGGGCTGACATTTACCCTCGGGGGTGCCTTGGGGTTGTCCTATCTTCGATCGAATGCCCTCGTTCCACCGCTTTATCTGGTGGGACGAGGTGCCGACTTCGAAGTCGACCTACCGCGCCGACTCGGCGGGCAGGTCGAGGTCCTAACCACCGACGATCCAGAGGAGGGATGGTCGTGGGTCCGCGACGAAATCGACTCCGGTCGACCAAGCCTGGTGTGGGGCGACATCGCCGAGCTACCGTATCTGAGGGTCCAGATGAAGATGAGCCGCCACGACATCGTCGTGATCGGCTACGACGAGGACGCGGGCGTAGCGTTCGTCGTAGACAACGACCGGGCCGAGGTGCAGGAGGTTCCCTTCGACTCGCTGGCCCGGGCCAGGTCTTCGACGTCGTTCCCGCAGCCAACGCGCCACTGCACGTATCGGATTACCTGGCCGAGCGACCTTCCCGTGATCGGTGACGCTGCAGCGGCAGCGTTTCGGCAGTCTGCTGATAACTTGCGTCAGCCATCAGGGGCAAGAATCGCCGATATCCCCGCATCGAGCGGTGCTGAGGGGCTGGCAGCCGCCGCAGCGCTGGCAGCCGACGTCCACACCTGGGCAGACCTTCCTGACGACGAACTCGAGATCCTACTGTTCGGTCTCGGCGCGTTCATCGAGAAAGCAGGCACCGGCGGCGGGTTGTTCCGACGCTTACTCGCCGAGGGGTGCGCCGAGGTCGCACGACTGACCGGCGACCTCGCCACAGAAGGCCTCGCGCAAGTCGCCGACCGTTGTGCGCAGGCCTGGACCGAGACCGCGCGCGCTTGCATCCAGCGTGACGTTGACATGCGAGCTCGCTTGAACGCGGTTGTCCTGTCAGCTGGTAGATTGCCCGGGGCCGAAAGGGATCTTGTCGAGGCTTTAGAGGTTGCGTCCAGCTCGTTGGTAACTGAAGACCGCTAACCACGTTCGTCTCGTGAAATAGATCAGGTAGCTTGTTATGTAAGCCGAAAGTTGGTGCAGAGAAGGGCATTACACGGAGAGTGCGTTTCATTGCGGTGGTACTAATATCCGTCAAAAGAGAATGCTGGTGACAGATACATGATGGGCGCGAAACTCGTCGAGGAGACTGACACGATGCGGCTGATTCTGTGATGATGCTCAGACGACGCTTTGATAAAATGGGGGTTGCCGGTGAAGGAGATCCGCTTGGTGACCGGGATCGTCTTGATGCCGTCGACAGGCTGAACCCTGCCTCAGTGGGTTGGTCGTGACAGAACCGCTTGAAACCTATCAAGATTGTTCCGAAGGCCAGGTTGAGATCGCGCTCGTGACGGACTGGTGGAGTAGCTTCGAGGAGCGGCGAGACACACTGGCCGATGGCGACCCTCTCCCGCCTCACCACCCATGGTGTCTCGGCTGTGGCCCGGACAACCCCCACGGTCATCATCTACTGGCGCGACGTCGCGGCGACGGCGTCGTGGCGGAGCATGTGTTCGATAGTCGGCATCGAGGTGCTCCGGGCATCGCGCATGGGGGAGCTGTGGTCACCGTGCTCGATGACATGGTGGGAATGCTTCTTTATGTGATCGGGGACATGGCGGTTACACGTAAGCTCGATGTCGAGTTCCTCGCGCCGGTTCGCCTGAAAGTGCCCTATGAGGTAAGTGCCACGCTGAAAGCGCGTGATGGACGCAAGCTGCACGTTGCTGCCGAAGTTCGAGCGCAAGGCGCCGGAGACGTAGTGGCCTCCGCCATTGGCGTCTTCATTGTCGTAGATCTGGCGCACTTCATCGCTGCGCTTCGACCCGAATCGCTCTAGTGTGTGTGCGCCCGTTAGCCAATCGGGGGTCACGCGCCGAACGACCATAGCGCATAAGGATCGTGGCGCCGAGGCGGTGGAGAAGTTCGTGAAGGTCAGCCGCGTGAAGGTCCAATCGAAGGGGTGGGCAGTAGCGTTATAACATTTCTGGAAGGCGAGTAGGCGGCCGGCCACCTCGTCGAGATCGCAGAAAAGTCGTCGGGCGTGAGGGCCTTTGCGCTGCACAGCGGTGAAGTAGATTTCGACCTGGTTCAACTACTACGCATGAACGGGTAGATGGATCATGCGAGCTGTACTGGCATGTCCCCAGTGAACGGGGCCATCTTGTTTTAGAGTCTTGTTGCCCGTGACGTGGGCGGATAGGACGATGAGGAACATGGCTGGACGGAAGAGGAACTCCGCAGAGGACATCGTGCGCAAGTTGCGCCGAGCAGACGAGCTCACCGCGGCGGGGAAAACGCAGGAAGAGATCGCCAGCGAGCTCGAGGTTTCGGCAGCGACGTTGTACAACTGGCGCCGCCAGTACGGCGGCATGGATATCGACGCAGCGAAAGAACTCAAGGAATTGCGGGAGCAGCAGGGCAAACTCAAACGACTACTCGCCGACACCGAACTGGAGAAGGACGCCCTGCGGGAGGTGGCGAAGGGAAAATTTTGAGCCCGGCTGACAAGCGGCGCTGTCGACATGCTCGTCACGACGATGAGAGTGTCGAAGCGGTTGGCCTGCAGAGCAGTTGGGCTTGCCCGGTCCACCTACGCCCGTACGCCGATCGCACAGACTCCCGCCGACCCCGATGCGGTCCTGAGAGCGATTCTGCGTGACTACGCGCGAACACACCCGTTGCATGGCTTCCGTCGCGCCTGGGCGCATCTGCGACACGATCAGGCGATGGCGGTGAACAAGAAGAAAGTGCACCGATTGTGGAAAGAGGAAGGTCTGCAGGTGAGGATCTACCATCCACGCAAGGTGAGGAATCGTCAAATTCTGTGGATTAAGGTGTGTCAGGCGACCTCGGATACCGGCGTGTCCGGTGACGGTTCCGGGGTGATCTCGACGGGTCGTTCGAGGAGCTTGCCCTTGTGGAACAGCGCACCG
>NZ_JAANTF010000026.1:0-13790 GCF_011290655.1 Rhodococcus sp. D-46
CGGTGCGCTGTTCCACAAGGGCAAGCTCCTCGAACGACCCGTCGAGATCACCCCGGAACCGTCACCGGACACGCCGGTATCCGAGGTCGCCTGACACACCTTAATCCACAGAATTTGACGATTCCTCTCGTCGATTTCATGCGCAGCACAGCCGGGCGCGTACTGCGCATCGTCGTGGGTATCGCCCTCATCACGCTCGCCTTCTCCGTCGGTGGTGCCGTCGGCATTCTGGCAGGAGTGATCGGGGCAGTCTTCGTCCTCACCGGAGTAGTCAACGTGTGTCTGCTCGGCCCGTTGTTCTCCGTGGAACTGCGAGGACGGCCCAAGGCATCCTGAGGAGGAGGACTCGATCTCGGGACCGCCGACCTCAGAAATGGGGTATCACCTTGAATGCGGTGTATCCGTCGGTGTCCGCGGCGAGCGCAACACCGTTGGGTGTCATCGCTACCGGAGCCTCGCCCAGTGATGTGCCTGTCACGCGGCCGGTGACCGCATCGATAGCGGTCACGGCCGAACCAGAAGCACCGTAGACGATTCCGCCGACGAGCGTGAAACGATCGGCACCGGGAAACTGATCGGCTGTGAAACCTCGGTTGCCGTATCGCGGAAAAAGAACGGCGATTCCGTCGTCGCCGAGGTCCCCGGTGGTGATCATCGTCGATCCGCTACCCGCATCGGCTGTCACCGCCATCGGGGTCCGAGCACCACTGACCCAACGGATCCCGGCGTCCGAGAGGCGATAGACCGCTTGGATCGGTTCAGGGCGGGTAGGGACCGTCCATGCCACGACGACGGAACTACCAGCCGATTGGACGAACCGTGCGCTACCGGCGAGTGCGGCGGGCGGTGGTGCCACTGTCTCGGTCGACCATGCCGTGTTGCCAGTATCGACAGTCACGATTTCTGCGGTATCACCATCGCGGACGACCGCGTAACCCCCGGATTCGGACACTGCCCCACTCAGATAGGTGGTGTGCCCGTCGGCGGCAGATATCGCGGCCTCCGGCGGGGCGGATTCGCTACTGCATCCGGCATCGATCAGCAGCCCGGTCCCGGTCAGGCACCCGGCGCTACCGACCGGGCCCCACACGACCTCGCCTGTTCGGGTGTCGCGAGCGGTGAGGGAGGCAGCGTGCCCGGAGTCAGAGGGGTCGACGTCTTCCGTGATCAGTAGTTCGCGATCGTGGGCAGTGGTGACCGCGAACTGCGTGCGGTTCTTCGGTACGTCGACCTCGAACCGCGATGAGCCTGTGTCGCTGACGACCTGCACCGTTGCCGAATCGGATGACGGTGCCGTGTCGAGGACTCCGACGAATCCGTCATCGACGACATGGGGTCTCGAGACGAAGGGCACCGACCACAGTGGGCTGTCGCCGAAGCCGGGCGGCGACAGCAGCTGCGACGACGACGGGTTCTCCACCACTCCGGTGATCGACCCGTGTGCGCTCACGAGCGAGGACGCATCACATGCGCAGAGCATCAACACCGCGCATGCTCCACCCGCCGCACTCACCAACCGAATACGGCACATGCGCATCTAGGTAGAGGAGCTTTCGCCACTGAGTGCCATGATGGCCGCGTGCAGCAGCGCTGTGGCTTCGTCGGCGACATCCGCGAGTCCGGGCGCGTCGGACAGTCCGACCATCACTTGCGGGTTCATCGCTTCGACGATCGTGCTTCCCCCGTCAGCGCGGACAATGACGTTGCACGGTAAAAGCAGTCCTACCTGGCGGTCGGTGTCGATCGCAGATTTCGCCAGCCGGGGATTGCAGGCACCGAGAATGACATAGCGCTCGATGTCGGCATCGATCTTCGCCTTCAGGGTGGATTGCATGTCGATTTCGGTCAGGATTCCGAATCCCTGCTCCGAGAGAGCTTCACGGGTCGCGTCCACGGTTTCCGCGAAGGGCATGTCCAGTCGAATACTGATCGCAAGTTCGGTCATGATGTTCGATTCTCCATCGTCGGAATTGTCCTTGTCTGCCTCAAGAAATGTCGAGTACGGCACGAGCCGACAAGTCGGCTCACACCGCGCAGGACCCTGCGGAGCAGTCTCGCCGACGCCACCGAAAAGCTACGGCTGCAGCCAGCATCGTCAGTGATACTCCAGCAAGGATCGGTTGAATCGGCGCCCACAGCCCCAACGCACCCGAGGTGCCGAGCGCCAGCAGTACGAGCTTGTTGCACACCGGGCATCCGACCGCGAAGAAAGTCAGCGCGACACCGAGTGCGGCCGGGGTACCGGTTCGCTCGACCTGTCTGGGCTTGTCGATGCCGAACCATACCGCGGTCAGGACAGCAGATGCCAGCAGCACCGGCAGTTCCCACGCGCGGACCGGAACTTCTCGTCCGAACATCGGGGTGTCGATAATGTCGGTCGGAATACCCACGACCAGCACGGTGGCGATCCCGGCAAGCGTTCCACGTAGAACACGCAGCCCCCACCGCCTGTAGAGACCGGCCTCGGTGAGCGCTCGACCGTCGGGATCGACGTCAGGGCGTTCGGAGATGGCAGGCTCAGGCATCGGATGGGTCTCCTACAGTTCGTAGTTGTGTGAGTGACACTACTCTGCAAGAGTATACCCGCAAGGGTATAGCTGTCAGTATTCGTGACTACCGAAAGGTATTGCATGACTTCGTCATCACGATCCACCCGCCGTCGAGACACCTGGCTTCTCGGGATCGCGGTACTGGTCGCCGCCGTCCTCGTCGGCGTTCTGGTGGTCGGAATGCACGACAGTGACGAACCCGAGGCGACGGCGGGAGCGACTTCCAGCGCGGAACCGGAGGTGGGCACGACACCTGCAACCGGCCCGCTGGGCGATCTCTCGCGTCGCACCGTCGACGATCCGATGGCCATCGGTGCCGTCGACGCGCCGGTGGTGATGATCGCCTTCTCGGACTTCCGCTGCCCGTTCTGCGCCCAGTTCAGTCGCGAGACCGAACCGCAGTTGATCGACCGCTACGTCGACGAGGGCACCTTGCGTATCGAATGGCGCGATCTGCCGATCTTCGGGCAACAGTCCTTCGATGCCGCCCGCGCGGGCCGAGCAGCCGCGGCTCAGGACAAGTTCTGGGAATTCACCAACGCCGTGTACGCCGGTGCGCCCGAGACCGGTCATGCCGACCTGACGATCGAGGCGCTCGAAGCCTATGCACAGCAAGCCGGCGTCCCGGACCTCGAGCGTTTCACCACCGAAGCCACCGGAACGAGTTTCGACTCCGCGATCACCAGCGATTCCGACGAGGCACAGTCGTTGGGTATACCGGCCACACCGGCGTTCTCGGTGAACGGCGATCCGGTACTGGGGGCGCAACCGCTGTCGACCTTCGTCGATCTGATCGATACCGCCGCCGGAGCGTAGGCCGCCGAATGTCTCAGATCGGACTTCTCGGAGCATTTCTCGGCGGACTGCTGGCCTTGCTCAGCCCCTGCTCGGCGTTGCTGCTGCCCTCGTTCTTCGCCTACGCATTCGACGGGGCGGGCAAGCTCGCCGGCCGCACAGGAGTGTTCTACCTCGGACTTGCCACGGTTCTGGTTCCCCTCGGAGCCGGAGTCGGCGCCCTCGGCTCGGCGATCACCCGGTACCGCGAGATCACCACCATGATCGGCGGACTGATCATCATCGGACTCGGGGTGATGATCATCGTCGGTCGCGGATTCGCGCTGGGATCGGCTCAGCGAGCGGCCGCCCGCATCGACGCGTCGTCTGTCGGGTCGGTGTTCGCACTCGGTGCGGTGTACGGGCTCGCCGGATTCTGCTCCGGACCGCTACTCGGCGCAGTCCTGACCGTCGCAGTGGCCGGTGGACAGGCGGTGTACGGCGGAATTCTGATGGCCCTTTACGCCGCGGGCATGGTGGTCCCGCTGTTCGTACTCGCGCTTGTGTGGGACCGTTTATCGTTGGGCTCACGAACCTGGTTGCGCGGCAAAGAGATCAGCATAGGACCGTTGAAGACGCACACCACGTCGCTGATATCGGGGCTGATCTTCATCGGAATCGGCGTTCTCTTCCTGCTCACGGAAGGAACCGCCAACCTCGGCGGCGTCATGGGCGTCGACAGTCAGTATTCGCTGCAGGTGTGGATCAGCGAGGTCGCAGATTCGGTGTCCAACGTGGCTGTCCTGCTCGCCGGAGTGCTGGTGATCATCGCGATCCTGGCGGTCCGGATCGTACGTGGTCGCAGCACCGCAGACATCGAGTCGGAGAATCACGAGTAGAGCTGCGACCAGCCGTCCCGCTGCCGTTGGGCGAGATGCAGGACGGCAGCCGGGATCACGTCGACTCCCATCAACAGGTCGTCATCGCCGAGTCCTCGGCCGTTCAGACTGTTTCGGCACGCTGTGACGGTGATCGCTGCCGAGTCGATCAGTGTGCGCATCTCCACGGAGACATCCGAGCACCCCAAGGCGGCATCGAGGCCTGCCCCGAAGCACACGACTTCGATCGCCACGGGTTCGGATGCAGCAGCACGAAGATTGTGGATTGCCGACACGACGACTGTAGGTGTGGTGTTCACCGCGAACACCACGCGCAGCGGTTCTGTGTGGTCGCTCATTCGCGGACTCGGTCCATCAGGCTGCGGTGGGGTGAGCCGGACCACGGTTGGGCATGCAGCAAAATGTCGATGGCATGGCTATCACCCTGCGGCCGTACGAGATGCGATAGCTCACGAACCCGCAGTCCGCTTGCTGCCCGGGCGAGATCGTAGATATCGGGCAGTATCGATGGGTCCGGTGGACCGCCCACACCGCGAGTGAAATTCTCGAGCGCATGTCCGAGATACAGCAGCCTCCCCCCCCGGTGCAAGCCAGGTTGCCGCGCTGGCGATGACCGCAACGAGCTCGTCGACCGGAAGATGCAGGAATCCGATGGCAACCAGATCCACCGGCCCGCTCGGTTCCCAGGTTCTGGCGTCGGCAACGCTGTACCTGATCGATTTATCGGACCCGCCGCTCATGGCGAGTTCGATTGCCACCGAGGAGAAATCGACCGCATCGACCGCCCAACCGGAGTCGGCCAACCATCGGGCGTGTCGGCCGTCCCCGCAGCCCAGATCGACCGCGCGCCCGGGTGTCAGTTCGGCGAATCTCGCGGACAGAGCAGCCGCCGGTGCAGATCCCCAGGGATGTTCGACACTGCTGTAGCGCGCGTCCCATGCCGATGATGAATCCACTGCGGACTCCTGTCTGTGTCGTGGGGCCGCTCGCATCGGAACGGCATCGACCTCACTGTACCCCCGGGGGTACATGACGTGATTCTGCCTCGAGATCCAGGCGAGGACCGCAGGAATGTTACTTGTCCTACCACGGCGGTCAGTCCGATCGTGGCAGTCGCGTCCTCGGTGCTGGCGATCGCTCCGAGCGCGCCCGGGCCTGGAATTCGCACTGAACGTCAACGCCGCCCTCCCTGTCGGGTGGCATTACGGAGCATCCCGCTCGGGACGGAGAGGTTTACTGCTGTGCGATTTTGGACTGTTTCAGCAAGATGATCGTGGGTCGTTCCTTTTCCTCGACTGCTGATACGGCGCCGGTCAACAATGCGGTAAACATGGCCGCGCAGGAACGGATCCGTTGGGAGGCAACGATCTTGCATGACAATCATGGTCCGCAGTTCACGTCGTGGGGGTTCGGTGAGAATCTGCGGAGGTGGGGGTTGCTCGAGTCTTTCGGGACGGTCGGTGATTGCTTCGATAATGCTGTCATGGAGGCATTCTGGGGACGTTTGCAGACGGAATTGCTGAACACGAAGAAGCGGTCGACCACGCTGGAGTTGACGGCAGCCATGGCCGATCATATCGACAATTTTCATAATGCCGAACGGCGCCACAGCTATCTCGGCAACCTCAGCCCGATGGAGTATGAGAAGCTCTGGGCAGACATCCAACCGTATCCTCAGCTCTCATAACATTGGTGCACTATTGGGGGCACGGATCAAATCAGAGAATCAATGCGTGTGAATACGGCTGGCAGGGCTTCGAGGAGGCTGTGGAATTCGTTCATGTTCAAGCATTCGTCACGGACACGGTTGTTGAAGGATTCGATGTACCCGTTTTCCATGGCTGACCGGGTGGAACGTAGCCGATACCGACCTGATCTTCGCAGAACGTCCTCGGCGCTTCGGAGATGAACTCCGGGCCGTTGTCGCACCGAAGTATCTGTGGCGGTGCGCCCCAGAATGCGAACGCTTTCTTCAGCGCTGCGACGAGATCCTCTGCCGGGATGGATCGCTCGACGATGTTCAGTACCGACTGACGCGTATGCTTGTCCACCATTTACGCGATCTTGAACTTCCGCCCGTCCGTCGTCGAATCGAACTAGAAGTCGATCGCCCACAACACCTTCGGCGCCTCTGCCTCGGTGATCGGGGTGGTCGAGGCGCCGGCACGTTTCCGGATCTTGCGGACTTTCACCCGCAGCCCTTCCTCACGCCAAAGCCGTTGAACCTTCTTCTTGTTGATGACCCAGCCGGCTCGGTGGGCAGGACCAGGTTCTTAACCACCGATGACCCCGAGGAGGGATGGTCGTGGGTTCGCGACGAAATTGACTCTGGTCGACCGAGTCTGGTCTGGGGCGACTTGACTCGCGGGCTCGGGCCAGGTCTTCGATGTCGTTCCCGCAGACCGTGGTCGACGAACGACAACAGGGGGTGGAATCCGAATCCTTGTTTGTAGGTCGGTGCCGCGTTCGCTTTTCCGAATGTGCGGTGGCGAGGGTGGCGTCGAGGTCAATCACGATCGGGTTCTGGGCGGTGATGTCGGTGATCGGGCGCGCGCTCGCCGGTGTCTGGTACTAGCAGCTGGTTTCAGGTGGCGAAGTCAGCCCAGAACACCTATTGAAGTCCAGCTTGCCGAACCTGCAGAATGCGATGCGCCTCAACGAGATCAAACAGGCGTGGGGAGGCGTCGGCGCCGGACCCGGGCAATGGTGGTCAGGGGGCTGGCAACGGAAGCCCAGATCGCTTCCAGTTTGTCCGGCGCACGGGGTGCTTCGCGGACAATCAGGCAGCGACCACGACAGGTCCGCGTCTTGCGCTTCTTTCGGTCGCGTCAGCGGTCCGGCGGGCGCGTTGACGATTTCTCCGGCCCGTCGTCCCCGAGCGCAAAGGTGAGGCGGTCGAATAGTTGCTGGGCGGTGCCGGGGGTGCCGTGTCGAGCGAAGTGCTCGATCGACACGGCGATGAAGACCGCGTTCGCGGTGAACAATGCTGTGCCGTCATCGGCGGTGGCGGTTGCCTCGAGGTGTAGTTTGCGGCCGTCGATCTCCCGGATGTGGGCCCGGATGCGCAGGGGCCGGTGCAGTGGGACGGGGGCGAGGTAGTCGACGGTGAGGTTTCGGGTCACCGCCGGGGTGCGGGCGATCCAGAGGGTGAAGCCGAACAGGTCGTCGCAGGCGGTGGCCACCGCCCCACCGTGCGCGAGGCCTGGCGCACCGATGTGACGTTCGTCGAACGTCACATCGGTGTAGACCTCTTCGCCGGAACGGAACACCTCTAGTTGCAGGCCGGCGGGATTGTCCGGCCCGCACCCCATGCAGGTCGGCGAGTGCGGCGGTAGCGGTAGCTGGGTCATGGGTGTCCCTTCTCGATGGTGTTGGCTAGCGGCGGGCGCGGGATCGACTGCACTGGCCCGGTTCAGCCGGTTTCTTCGATGTGTCCGTGTCCAGGGGTCGGGGACTCCGGCCGGGCGCCCAGAACAGCAGGATCGCCGCACCGGCCGCCGCGATGAGTGCGAGGACGATCGCGGACTGCTCGGCGCCGTGCAGGAACGCGGACTTGGCGAAGTCCGCAAGCTGCTCGCCGACCGGTCCGGCCCGGTCGGCGACCTCCAGGGCACCGGCGAGTGAGTCCGAGACTGGCCCCCGCGCGTCGGGAGGGAGTCGCTCGATCGCCGGTGCGATGTTGTGGCTGTAGCCGGCGGCCAGGACACTGCCGGCGACAGCGATGCCGATCGCCGCACCGATCTCGCGCGTGGCGTCGTTGACCGCCGCGGCGACGCCGTGCTTTTCGATCGGTGTGTCCGCCACGATGGCCGCCGTCGCCGGCGCCGCGGTCAGACCCAGTCCCGCGCTCATGATCAGCGTCGGCCACATCACGTCGAGGTAGGTGGAGTCCAGATCCAACCGGCTGATGAAGTAGAACCCCACCGCTATGGCGAGCAGACCGGTCACCGTCACCAACCGCAACCCCAGCCGGGTCGCCATCCACGGCGAGATCGCCGAGAGGAGCACCAGCGGCACCATCATCGGTGCCAAGGCCAGTGCCGAACCCAGCGGACTGTATCCAAAGATCAACTGCAGGTATTGCACCAGGACGAGGAACACACCGAACGTCACCAGGAACTGGATCGTGATGGAGAACGATCCGCTCCCGAAACCCCGACTGGTGAAGAACCGCACATCGAGCAACGGATGATCCGCGCGCAACTCCCACACTACGAACACCAGCGTGGCCACCAGACCCAGACCAAATCCGACGACCACCACCGGATCCGACCAACCACGCACTGGGACCTCGATGATGGCCAACACCACCAGTCCGATCGCGAGTACCACCGCGACCGACCCGATCACATCCATCCGCGGCGGATTCTCCTGGCGGGATTCGGGAATGGTGAAGGCACACAACAGCAGAAACACCCCCGTCCCGGTTAGACCGACGAAGATCGACTGCCACGACCAGTAGTCGAGCAGCACTCCCGACCCGAGAATCCCCAGCAGGCCCCCGGACCCGGCGACCCCCGCCCAGATCCCGACCGCCCGCCCGCTCTGTTCCTCGGGGAATCCCGCGGTCAGGACCGACAGCGTGGACGGCATCACGAACGCTGCCCCCAACCCGGCCGCGGCACGCGCCGCAATCAACCACCAGGGGGTCGATACGAACAGAGGCACCGCCGAGGCCAGCGAGAAGAGCGCTAACCCCACGATCAGCACCGCCCGCCGACCGTAACGGTCACCCAGCGCACCGGCGGGCAACACCAGACACGCCAACACCAGCGTGTACCCATCGACGACCCAGGTCAGCTGGGTTTGAGTGGCCCCGGTCGCCACCGCAATGTCCGGAAGCGCGGTATACAGAGCCGCCATCGACGCGACCACCAACGCCACCGACAAGCACGAGACCACCAACGTCCACTTCTGCGCCCGCGACAGCAGCACCCGATCGCCCGAAGCCATACGCCACCTCCACATATCGATACGGCTGGTATCGATTCGCTACTATCAGTAGCACAATGAGGCTGGAGAGGATAGTGTCTGCGCCTGATTGAAGGGCACAATGACGAGGTGAGCGAGAAAATGATCATCCAAAACCTGGTCGACAACGAGGACCGGCTCGTGGATCCACGGAAGGCGCGTTCACGCGCACGACTGCTCGACGCCGCAACATCCTTGCTCTCGACCGGCGGAATCGATGCCGTCACGATCGACGCGGTCACCAAAGCGTCCAAGGTCGCGCGGACCACCCTTTACCGGCACTTCACCGACAGCACCCAACTCTTGGCCGCGGCGTTCGAACGTCTGCTGCCCCCTGTCACCGCACCGGCCTCGTCCGGAACGATCCGTGAACAGTTGATCGAACTGCTGGACCGTCAGGCCAAGCTCATCGAGGAAGCCCCTGCCCAACTGACGATGCTGGGATGGCTTGCCCTCGGGTCCGTCCAACCCGAGACCGCCGGGGCGGCATCCCATCCCGAAGAGGACCGGAACCCGGTCAGTTCCCTGCGCGCGCGGGTGGTCAACCAGTACCGCGAACCGTTCGACCAGATCCTGGGCGGCCCCCAAGCCCAGCAAGAGCTCGGTGACTTCGACACCGCCCTTGCCCTGACCCAACTCGTCGGACCCATCATCTTCACCCGACTCACCGGACTCCCGCCGACAGGATCCACTGAACGGCAACAACTCGTCGACGACTTTCTCGCTGCACGATCCGCGCACGCGCGGTGACGTGACCTCACGCTGGCCCTGGCCTTACCTGCAAACTCACTGGCCAGCGGCAAAAGCGGATCAGAACACCATCAATCACACATACTGGGTGTGCCGTTGGGGTGGGACTGTCTCTAATCGGTGTTTCGGCCCGAGACGCTGAGTGAATGCTCAGCGAGGAGGTGCCGAGATGACGACACTGGAAGATGCGGGCGAAGAAGAGGGCCGAGCCCTCCTCGGAAGCCGCGGAGCTGGTCAGGTTGGCGAAGGAGCAGGGTCTATCGCTGGCCGGCCCGGACGGTCTGCTCAAGCAGTTCACCAAAACCGTCCTGGAAACCGCGTTGAACGAGGAGATGACCGAGCATCTCGGGCACGACAAGAACCAAGCCCCGCCCGATCGGGAGTCGACGAACATCCGCAACGGGACTCGGTCGAAAACGGTGTTGACCGTGGCGACCGGGCATGTTCCGATCGAGGTCCCTCGTGATCGGGAAGGGACGTTCGAGCCGCAGATCGTCAAGAAGCGTCAACGACGCCTCAATGGGGTCGACGAGATCGTGTTGTCGCCCAACGCCAAAGGATTAACGACCGGTGAGATCTCCGCTCGCTTCGCCGAAATCTACGGCGCATCTGTCTCAGAAGAAACCATCTCACGGATCACCGACAAGGTGATCGAGGAGGTGCAGGACTGGTCTGCCCGACCACTCGACGAGGTATACGCAGCGATCTTCATCGACGCAATCGTCGTCAAAGTCCACGACGGGCAGGTAGCGAACCGGCCTATTTACGCCGCGATCGGCGTCAGTCTCGACGGGCACCGCGACGTGCTCGGATTGTGGGCGGGAACCGGCGGTGAGGGCGCGAAATTCTGGATGTCCGTGCTGACGGGCATCCCCAACAGGGGCACCCGGGACGTGTTCTTCTTGGTCTGCGACGGATTGAAAGGTCTACCGGAGGTCGTCGAGAATGTGTGGCCGGCGGCCACTGTCCAAACGTGTGTAATCCATTTGATCCGCAATGTGCGCCGTGAGGCGCCTGATTCACCGATCGGAGGTGGGAAACCTTCGTCGCCGGGCCGTCGTAGCGGTTCGGTGGAGCTGGGAGCAGCCCCGACAAAGCCGGGACGTACTAGTACTGCCAGATGGTGCGGGCTCGGCAAGCGAGACGAGAGGGTGTACGCGAGGAATCAGCGTTTGACGCCTCGTTAACAAGAACCGGCTCGAATCTGGCGGATGTGGGCCGGGATGCGGTGCGCGTCATCATTGTTGCGGTGATGGCGCCCGTCTGCACCGAAGCCGTCGGTGTGGGCAGGTCGGGAGGAAAGTCTGCGGCGTACTCCCGTCGACCGCCGGGGTATAGCTGGGCACCGGACTCGTCGAGCGGTGACAGGTGAACACGGGAACCGTCTCGGTCCCACCACATTTCCCGCGCATCCAGTGCGGGCGGTCGGGTTGGGTCCGCTGTCGGCCGATCGGGCCGGGGCGGGGCGGAGTCGTCGTAGTAGTCGGAGGCCGGGAAAGCCGGTCACAGGGCGAAGGGCGGCAGCAAGTGAAGCAGAATGGGAGTTGTCATGCCGGAAGAGGCGCCGGTGAATATCGGTGCACTGCTGGAACGTCCGTACACGGTGCGTCAGCGGGTACTGGGGATTCAGACCAAACTGCACAGTTGGGCGGCGGCCGATCCTGGTCGTTGTTTCGATGATCTGTTCAATCTCGTGGTGGACCCAGGGTTCCTCGTCATGGCGTGGACGCGGGTCCGGGAGAACAAGGGCGCCAAGACGGCTGGGATCGACGGGGCCACCGCGTGGTCGGTCGAGAACAGCGAGCGCGGCGTGGCCGGTTTCCTGACCGAACTGCGGACCTCGTTGAAGGACCGCTCGTTTCGTCCGGTGCCGGTACGGACGGTGTCGATTCCCAAGGCGAACGGCAAACGTCGCCGCCTGGGCATCCCCACTCTTCGTGACCGCGTCGTGCAGGCGTCGTTGAAGCTGGTGTTGGAGCCGATTCTGGAGGCCGATTTCGACCCGTCCAGTTACGGGTTCCGCCCGGAACGTCGATGTCAGGACGCCATCGAGGAAATCCGGTTCTACGCCGCACGCGGCTACGAGCAGGTCTTCGAGGGCGATATCGCGGCATGTTTCGACGAAATTTCGCACCCGGCCCTGATGGACAGGTTGCGGCTTCGTGTGACTGACCGACGAATCCTGCTGTTGGTCAAGGCGTTTCTGAAAGCGGGGCTGTTGGACGAGCTGAACGAGGTCCGCGACACCACCACCGGCACTCCCCAGGGTGGGATTTTGTCCCCGCTGCTGGCCAACCTCGCTTTGTCGGTCCTCGATGAGCACTTCCGGGAAAGATGGCGGGCCATGGGCAACCAGACCCAACGCTGGCGTGCCACCCGCCGAGGCGCCGCGACCTACCGAACCGTCCGCTATGCAGACGATTTCGTGGTCATGGTGTTCGGCACCCGGCAGCAAGCCGAGGATCTCTACGGCGAGATCGAGACCGTGCTTGCGACGGTCGGGCTCCGTCTGGCGCCCGAAAAGACGCAAGTGGTCGGGATCGACGAGGGCTTCGATTTTCTCGGTTTCCGCATCCAGCGGCACCGACAGAAAGGAAGCGACCGGAAACTGATCTACACCTATCCGTCGAAGAAATCGATGAACACCATTCGGCGTAAGGTCACGACAGCGACCGGCAGACAGACCACCAGCTTGCCCGCGAAAGATATGTTCCGACTTCTGGGACAGATCACTCGCGGCTGGGCGTTCTATTTCCGGCACGGCGCGTCGGCCCATGCGTTCGGCCTGCTCAACCACCACCTGTGGTGGCGGGTCTGGCGTTGGCTACGCAAGAAACATCCGAACCGGAAGGCGTACTGGATCATTCGCCACTACTATGGCTCCGGCCGATGGTGGCCGGAAGCGGGTGGGATCACGTTATTTCAACCCGCGACGGTGACGATCAAACGCTACCGATACCGCGGGGCGCGTATCCCCAACCCGTGGCTGATCCACGCTCAGAAGACAGGACCGACAACCCTTGCGGAGAGCCCGGTGCGGTGAGAATCGCACGCCGGGTTCGGCGGGCGGCCCGAGGAAACGGACCGGGAGCAATCCCGATACCGCGCCTCGGGTCGACCCCACACGTTTCAGTTGTCGTCGCGGCAGCATTGGGCTGCGCTCAAACATGATCTCAAGTCGATCTTTCGCTGCCCCGACTGAGGCCGCCGCGAGTGCGGCGTTCGAGGATCTCGCTGACCGTTGGGGCAAGCAGTATCCGGCGATCATCCGATTGTGGAACAACGCCTGGCAGGAGTTCATCCCGTTCCTGGATTACGACACCGAGATACGGCGAGTGCTGTGCTCTACCAATGCGATTGAGTCTTTGAATGCCGGATGCCGGCGGGCTGTCAAGGCTCGTGGGCATTTTCCCACCGAGGCTGCTGCGCTCAAGTGCTTCGATCTGGTGACGCGGTCACTGGACCCGACAGGCAAGGGCCAGGCACGATGGATTACGAGGTGGAAGCCTGCTCTGAACGCGTTTGCGATCACGTTCGCCGATCGGTGGCCGGGATCGGAAACCTACTGATGGAAACCGGCCGAAACACCGTTAGCGAGATAGACCCCGGCATTGATCGCAGGTGCAGTCAACGACTGGTCTGTGGTGGTGATGGCTCTTGTCCTCGTGCCGTTCGTAGTCATCGTGCGGTGGCCGAATACGCCCTCCGGCGTTGTCTTCGGGGAGGAATCGTCAAATTCTGTGGATTAAGGTGTGTCAGGCGACCTCGGATACCGGCGTGTCCGGTGACGGTTCCGGGGTGATCTCGACGGGTCGTTCGAGGAGCTTGCCCTTGTGGAACAGCGCAC
>NZ_JAANTF010000027.1:0-12598 GCF_011290655.1 Rhodococcus sp. D-46
GATCATTCGCGGATGTGAAGTACCAAAAAAATTTTGGCACTGACATTCATCGACACACTGTTGAGTTCTCAAAGAACACGCACACACCATCACCACGACCCTATGGCCGCCGCTCCGGGGCAACTTTCCCAGCCTATCCCAACCTGGTCACCGGCGCAAACCGCTGAACATTCGGGGAAGAACTGGAGGTGAAGCACAACCATACACGATGGAAACTACTTCGAAATTTGGTCAGGCACTTCGTACAACCTCGTGTCACTCGCCGTGAAGGCGGGAGTCGGTGTCCGTGTCGCTCTGACTTGGAATAAGTTACGCGTCCGCCGAAGTCTTTGACAAATCCACAGGTCAGAGACTCAGAGGTATCCATTTCCCCAGCAAGATTGCCCGTTTCAGTCGATTTTCACGAATTCGGACATCATGTGACGCCGGACACCGTGCCCGGATCGGCACGCAGCGGGAACTCACACCACTTGGACTCGGATACCTGCATCCTCGAACAACGCGACTTGCTTTGCGTCTACTGCAGCATCGGTAACCAGCACGGCCCCCGGCGGTATCGGCGCCCACGCATGGAAAGGACGTTCACCGAGCTTGGCGGAGTGGGCGAGGATGTAGACCTCGCCGGCACGTTCGATCATCATTTCCTTGAGCCGGGTCTGATCGAGCTCAGCTTCACAAATACCCAGGTCAGCCGTAACTGCATCGGCACCGAGGAATGCCTTGTCAAACGACACCCGCTGCAGCGACGCTTCCGCCAGTGGCCCGACGAATCCTTGACTGAGCTGCCTCAGGGTCCCCCCGAGACATTCGACTCGAACGCCATCAGCGTCGGCTAACGCCTCGAGCGCCGTAAGCCCTGCAGCGATCACCGTCAAATTCGTCACGTGACGTAAGAACTCTCCCATCGCTCCGACGGTGGTACCTGCATCAAGAAGTACGGTTTCCCCGGGCCGAACCTGCTCAGCAGCCCATTCGGCGATGCCCCGTTTGGCGTCGAATCCCTCCATTGCGCGTTGACGCAAGGAGGATTCCGGATGAGGGTTGAGAGCAATCGCCCCGCCGTACGTTCGGGCAATTACTCCCTGGGCAGTCAACTGACTCAGGTCGCGACGAATCGTGGATGCAGTCACCCCGAATTGGGCAGACAGATCCTCGACACTGGCCAGACCGCTGGTGCGAGCGAGCCTCGCAATCTCCGACCGCCTCGCCTCCGACTCCCGGATGGCCATCGTTCCTCCCCCCTACAAACCCTGGTGCTTACTTGGAAACGAATGTGCTGGTTGCCAATTCGGCCGCCTGCCGCAGCGCTTCGACCATACTACCGGCCTCGGCGATGCCCTTACCTGCAATATCGAAAGCGGTTCCGTGATCGACGGAGGTACGGATGACAGGTAACCCGACGGTGATGTTGACGCCGGCCTCGATCCCGAGAACCTTGACCGGGCCGTGCCCCTGATCGTGGTACATCGCAACGATCAAGTCGTAGTCCCCACGTCCAGCGAGGAAGAATGCCGTGTCCGCCGGCAGTGGGCCGTGGACGTCGATTCCTTCTGCCTTCAAGAGTTCGACGGCGGGAATGATCTTCTGCTCTTCCTCTCCGTACCCGAAAAGCCCGTTCTCCCCCGCATGCGGGTTGATCCCGCACACGCCGATTTTCGGAGATGGATTGCCCGTGCGCACCAAAGCTTCGTGACCTCGACGAATGGTCCTCTCGACCAGGCCGGGCTCGATCCTGGCAACTGCATCGAGCAGTCCGATGTGAGTGGTCACGTGAATCACCTTGAGCTTGGGGGTCGACAACATCATCGACACCTCCTCGGTACCGGTCAGGTGCGCAAGCAATTCCGTGTGTCCGGGATAGATGTGTCCTGCCGCATGCAGCGCTTCCTTGTTCAGCGGCGCCGTGCAGATCGACTGGACTTCACCGCGTACGGCGAGTTCGCTTGCGACGCGGATATATTGATAGGCCGCATCCCCCGCGACTGCCGACAGTTCACCCCAGGCGAGATCCTCGGGTAGCAAGTCCAGGTCGATGACGTTGATCCGTCCATCGATGAATTCAGCATCCTTGATCTCCTCGATCGCGACCACGTCGACGTCGATTCCGAGCACCGTGGCAGCCAATCGCAAACGCTTCGCGTCGCCGACAACAACAGGGCGGCAACGCTTTCTCGTTTCGGCGTCGAGGAGTGCGGGGACGATCACTTCCGGTCCGACGCCGGCGCCGTCGCCCATCGTGACAGCGATCAGCGGCAGTGGAGTGGATTCGATTGACATGGGATTGACCTCGTTGTCTGAAGGAGTAACTGAAGGTGGACTGTCCGGAGCGGCGACCGGGGTGGGGTGCGCGAGAAACTTCGTTATGGAGAAAAGACTGTGTGCATTCCCGAAACTGCCTGGCCGCGTGACGATGTACCGTCCGGTGCGATCGACGGAAAGTACGGCGCCGTGTTCGATTTCGTAAATCGGTGACAGCGTGTCGATCCGCAGGCGGTCGAGAACGCTGCGCGCGGTTTCGCCACCGGTAAGTACCAGGTCGATCGGGTACTCGTCGTGGGAGAATCCTGCATCGACGGCAGCGATCAGATCGGCGAGAGCCGAAACGAGGTGGACGGATTCTGCAGGCACGACAGGTCCACTTACCGAAACCACGACGTTTCCGCGAACCAGTGCGTTCAGAATCGGAAGCGGATCGACCGAATGCGCCAGCAGCTCAGCACTGTTCACTTCGATATGATGCGCCCCTGAATCCCGAAGCAATGCCACTTGGTCCCCGGCAGACGCATCCGCCGTCCCCACGACGACCAAGGTAAATCGAGAAACACGAAGAGATGGGCACGCGACGGGTGACTGCACGGTTCTTCGTCGTGCCACTGCCATCGCGAGCGCCGAGGTTCCTACCAATCGAGAACCCCGAACCTCCTGTGCTGCAGCCACAATCAGTTCCAGATCACTCTCGGTCTCGACGTCGCAGATCGCCACCGACCCGGCTTCTGAGATCGACGCAAGAACCTGGCTCAAACGCCCGGAGCGAATGTCATCCAGCGATACGCCAGAAGTGATTGCCGACGGGCCGAGCGCCTCTGCAATCGACCGAGGAGTCGGCTTCGACTCCGCGCGCCACAGGTCGGTGGAGTGCAACGCAACCCCATCGACCAACACCACGCCGTCTTGCACTGTGCGCCCTTGTCTGGGCAGTCCGGCGGCGACGATGACCGGAGATCCGTCGCGGGAGAGTTCTCCAACCTCCGCTGCTATGTTGCCTCTGAGCAGGGAATCGATCTTCTTGACGATCTCGGAGCCGTCAGACGATTGCAGAACTGATCTCACGTCCCGAGAGGCTCTGGCGGGGTCGGATCGCCGTGAGTGCAGATCGAAAACCGTCACTCCTGATCCGTCGGGCGCATCTGGGCCGAGCCGAAGCGATATGCCCGAACTGCGGAGCAGAAATCCTGCGGCCGACTCCGCTGCTCCGGAAAGATCATCAGCGATGATTACCAGCGGTTTCATCGAATTCCTCGACCCCCTTTCGGTCTGAATCGAGTATGCACAGCATCGCAACCGATGCGCGAAGTACGCAATCGAAGTTACGGGACTTGCGCGAAGTGCGCAACAGTGCCATTGTGAGCTGAGTTACAAGCGAGAGCCCGACGCGATTGTTCACCAACAGTCCGCTCGGAGCGTCGCCCCCACGCTGCCCCGTCAGGATCGAAAGGTCACCGATGACCAATACTCGTTTGCGAACACCACAGCTCTCCCGGCGATCCTTTCTGCAGTTCACCGGGCTGATCGGTGGCGCAACGCTTCTGGGCACGACTGCCGCGTGCGCCGGCCCTACCGGGAAACCGACACAGGACACCCTGGTGCTCGGGCTGAACCGCTCGCTCGTCAGCCTCGACAACAAACTCAATCAATTCGACGCAGCAGTCACGGCTCAACGTGGCGTCAGACAAGGTCTCACCCGGATCGGCGACAATCTGACACCGCAACTCGTTCTCGCTGACAGGTTCGAATCGACCGGCCCGACCGAGTGGACGGTTCGACTCCGCGAGGGCATCCGTTACTCCGACGGCACACCTGTGCTGATCGACGACGTCACGACGGCAATGCAGATGTACCAGCAGGTCAGCGGATCGTTTGTCGCACCGCAGTTCCCCGAGTGGCCGACGGTCGTCCCCATCGACGATCGCACCTTCATCCTTCGGACGAATTCCCCGGTGCCGGTTCTGGACTCGCTCATGTCCAACATCTTGATCACCCCGGCCGCTGCCAACGAACCCAACGAACTGCAGAGCGGAATCGGGTCGGGACCGTTCGTCGTCAGCGAATCGAACCGGGGCACCGGCGATTACACACTTGTCGCCAATGACAACTACTGGGGCCCGGCCCCCGGCGTTCGTCGTGTTCAGGTCCGCTTCATTCCCGAAGAGGCCGGCCGCGTCGTCGCGCTTCGGAGCGGCGAGGTCGACGTCATCGACTCGATCAGTCCCGATTCCGCCGAACAACTCGCCGATCTGCCTGGTGTCCAGGTGGACACAGTACCGAGCACACGCATCAACCAACTGTTCTTCAACTTCCGCAAGCCCGCCGATCACCCACTGTCCAATCCGCGTGTCCGAGAAGCTCTCACGTATGCCATCGACGGTGAGTCACTCGCTCGGGACGTGCTGATCGGTTCCGCAGTCCCGGCCACCGGCCCCGCACCGTCGACCTTGGACGGAGCCGTGAAAACCGGTACTTACCAATATGATCCACGGAAAGCGCGGCAAATGCTCGAGGCCGAAGGTGCCGACGACCTCGAACTCACCTTCATCTGGGAAACCGGAGAGTTCACCAACGACGTCTCGGTGATGGAATCGGTACTCGAAATGATGAAGGCCGTGGGAGTACGCGTCAAACTCCAGCAGTTCGAACCGGGCGGTGACATCTCGTCCTGGCGCCAGGGCAAGACCGGCGACTGGGATGTGCTGGGCAACGGCTACGGCAACCAGACCGGACTTGCACTGACCACGTTGCAGGGGATGTACGCCGGCACAGCGGAGAAGGAAGCAACTCGCGACACCTATCACGGGTACGTCTTCCCCGAAATCACCGCGAAGATCCAAGCCGCATCCAGTGAACCAGACCCGACCAAGCGCGCCGCTCTACTCGACGCCGCACAACAAGACATCTGGAACACCTGGCCTTGCCTGTGGAGCTTCGTACCCAACGCACTCCTTGCGAAACGCACTCGTGTACAAAATGTTTCACTGACCCCAATCAACTCCTACGACCTCGGCGCCGTCCGATTGGAGGCCTGAGGCGATGACTCTCACCGCTCCGAAACCGCAAACCGCTCTCGGAATCTCTCCGCGTCGACGCACAAGGATCAACCCGACCGTCAAATACGTGCTCAAACGTCTGGCACAGAGTGCCTTGACGATCTTCCTCACGCTCACAACAGTGTTCGTCCTGATCCGAATGGCACCCGGCGATCCTGCCTACGCCTTGGCCGGACCGCTGGCCAGCACCGAGGATCTCGCACAGATCCGTGCTGACATGGGCTTGGACAAGTCGGTGTTCTCCCAATACCTGATCTACCTGTGGGACCTCGTCCACCTGAATCTCGGCACGTCGTACTCGTTCCAGGCGCCGGCCATGGACGCTGTCCTCGGCCGTCTCCCGTACACCATCACCCTTGCCGTCAGCTCCATTCTGTTGACCGCCGTGCTCTCGATTCCGCTGGGCGTGTGGATGGCCCGTCACGCGGACACCAGACGTGAACTCGGTGCGAACGTCGTAGCCGTCGGCGGGCAGTCCATGCCGGAGTTCTGGAGCGGCCTGATGCTGGTGACGATCTTCGCGGTCTTGATCCCAGTACTCCCGGCAGCCGGCTTCACCACGTGGCCGTCGTTGATCCTGCCTACCGTCACCATCGCCATCCTTCAGATCGCGTTGATCTCCCGGATGGTTCGACGCGAAATGGTCTCGGCCTTCGCTTCTCCGTACATCACCGTCGCACGCTCTCGCGGAGTATCGGAACGCGAACTCACCTGGCGATATGCGATGCGTAATTCGGCGATTCCGATCATCACCGCGCTGGGCACCAGATTCGCCGGAATGCTGAACGGCGTCGTGGTGGTCGAGGTCGTGTTCGCCTGGCCTGGTGTCGGCTCGCTGGTGGTCCGCGCACTCGAGACTCGCGACTACCCGCTCATCCAGGCCACCGTACTTGTCACCGCGGTTCTCGCCGTGCTCGTGCAACTGGCAGTGGACCTCCTCTACCCCCTCCTGGATCCACGCGTGCGACTCGGAAAGGGCGCCAACTAATGACTACCGTCTTGGAACCTCCAACAACTCCACGCGCCAGCGCGGTCACCGAGGCAGACTTCGCACGCGCCGGAGCCACGCGCCGTAAGCGAGACAGCCGAGTCAAGATCTGGGCCGGCTCGATCTGCGCGCTCCTGGTGATTCTTCCTGTTGCATTGGCCGGGCTGCTCCCCCTTGCAGATCCGAACCAGACCAACCTGAGCAGTCGACGGCTACCGCCCCTCACCGACGGCCATCTGTTCGGCACCGATCAGTTGGGACGAGATCTGCTCTCACGGATCCTGCACGGCGGCCAGGTGTCTCTGACGATCGGTATTCTCGCCGTGATCGTCTCCGGCGTCATCGGCATCGTCGCCGGATCCGCCGCGGGGTACTTCGGTGGTTGGGTCGACACCGTGATCTCCCGCCTACTCGAAGCACAGCTTTCTCTGCCTCTGCTGATGATGCTGCTTCTCGTTGTTGCGCTGTTCGGCCCGTCCATTCCCGTCATCACGTTTGTCATCGCGATCGCACAGTGGCCCGAAGTCGCACGGTTGACTCGCTCATTGGTACTCGTCGAACGCGAAAAGCCTTACGTAGCTGCAGCTCGAGTCCTCGGACTTACCCGCATGGCCATCCTGCTTCGTCACGTCATTCCCAACATCGTCAAGCAGGCATCGCTCGTCGTCCTGCTGCTGCTCGCGCAGGCCGTACTGCTGGAAAGTTCGTTGAGCTACCTCGGCGCCGGACCGCAACGTCCATTCGCTACCTGGGGACGAATCATCGCCGACGGCCAGGACTACATCACCACGTCATGGTGGATCGTCACGTTGACCGGTCTGATGATCGTGCTGCTGGTCGTCGGAGTGAACCTACTCGGCGATGGTCTGCGCGATCGTCCTGCAGGTTCGAAACGACTGGGCGCAAGCCTGTTCGGGCGTGGCAGCGCCCAGAAAGCGAAGGCGTGAGACATGGGAAATCTACTACGGGTCGACGATCTCCAGATCGAACTTGTCACGGCGAACGGCGTCATCCGAGCCGTCGACGGCGTGTCCTTCTGCATCGACGCCGGTGAAACCGTCACCATCATCGGTGAATCCGGCTCCGGAAAGTCGACGACAGCCATGGGGATTCTCGGACTGCTTCCGGACGATCTTGCGGTTCTTTCCGGGAAAGCCGTGTTCAAGGGTCAGGACATTCTCGGAAACACGAAGATCCTGAACGATATTCGCGGAAAACACATCGCGCTCATCCCCCAGGACCCGATGACGGCTCTGAGTCCCGTCCACACCATCGGCAGCCAACTTCGAGAAGCAGTGCGCCACAGCGGTGTGACCGCGAAGAAGCAACAAATCGAGCGGGCAGTGCAACTGCTCGAGCAGGTACGCATTCCGTATCCGGATCAGCAACTCGACAAGTACCCGCATCAACTGTCGGGTGGAATGTTGCAGCGCGTCCTGATCGCCGGCGCTCTTGCTGCCGGCCCCGAACTGATCGTGGCCGACGAACCCACCAGCGCACTGGACGTAACCGTTCAGGCCGGGATTCTGGATCTTCTGCTCGAGTTGCAGGAGCGCACCGGGATCGGAATGCTGGTCATCACTCACGATCTCGGAGTTGCGCGGTTGGTCTCCGATCGCATCTACGTGATGAAGGACGGACGTTTTGTCGAGACCGGTAGTGCCGACGTTCTCGTCGACTCACCGCAAAGCGCCTACACACAAAAGCTTCTCGACGCCATACCTCAACTGGGGCCTTGGGACGGCGACCCCGCCCGTTCAACACAGATCGGAGCCTCGGCATGACCCGCCACGAAACGCCACTTCTCGCCGTCGAAGATCTCGTGGTCGAGTATCCGGTTCCCGACGGAGTTTTCCGAGCCGTGGATGCTGTGAGCTTCTCGGTGGAAAAGGGCAAGACCTTGGCCATCGTCGGCGAATCCGGATGTGGCAAGTCGACCATCGCTCGATCGATCGTCCGACTCCTCACACCGACCAGTGGACGCATTCTCGTCGACGGCAATGACATCGCGCAGATGTCGGAGAAGTCGCTGCGCCCCTACCGCTCTCGCGTTCAAATGGTGTTCCAAGATCCGTACGGATCGCTCGACCCTCATCTGACTGCCGAGGACATCATCGGAGAACCACTGCGCCTCAAAGGTGTTCGGAGCAAGTCTGAACGCGCAAAGACAGCAGCAGAACTCGTCGATCGCGTTGGCTTGCCCAGCTCGGCACTACACCGGCGTCCGGCGGAGTTCTCAGGAGGCCAACGTCAGCGCATCGGAATTGCTCGTGCACTTGCCAGCGGACCCGAGATCCTGGTCTGCGACGAAGCGACCAGCGCTCTCGACGTGTCGGTGCAAGCGCAGGTACTCGAGCTCCTACGTGAAATTCAGGCCGATACCGGTCTGACGTACGTTTTCATCTCACACAACTTGGGCGTCGTCCGAGAAATCAGCGAGACCCTAGTCGTGATGTCGAAAGGAACCATCGTCGAATCCGGTTCCACAGACACAGTTCTCGCCAGTCCGCGCGAGCCGTACACCCGCGCACTACGAGGCGCTGCTCTCGATCCCACCACCATGGTCGGCATCAAACCACGCCACGTGGTGGCAGCCCTGTCCAAGAACTTGCTAGCCAAGCAGACCGAATCACGAGGAGTTGCCTGATGACCGCCCCACTCGAGCTTCCGAAACTGGTGCTCGGCACCATGACATTCGGAGACACGGTCGACATATCGGGCGCCGGATCGATGCTCGACGCAGCACTAGGCGCCGGTATCTCTCACATCGACACGGCCAACGGCTATGCGGGCGGCGAGTCCGAGCGCATGCTGGCAAAGCTGCTCCACGGCCGACGCGATTCCGTCACTCTGGCCACCAAAGCGGGAATGCCGCATCCCGATGCCGGCGACAACAGCCCACTCTCGACAGAGGGGCTCCGAGCAAGCGTCGAAGGAAGCCTGCGCAGACTCGACACGGACTACGTCGACCTGTTCTATCTCCATCAGCCGGACCGAACCGTCACGCTGACCGAAACTCTCACCACCGTCGCGGAACTGGTTGCCGAGGGCAAGATCCGCACACTCGGCGTATCCAACTTCGCAGCGTGGCAAATCAGTGAAATCAACTACACCGCAGACACAGTCGGAGCTCCCCGACCGATCGTCGCACAGCAGCTCTACAACTTGCTCGCGCGTCGCATCGAAGAAGAATACGCAGAATTCGCGGACGTGACCGGACTGACCACCATGGTCTACAACCCACTCGGTGGGGGTCTGCTCACGGGGCGCCACACCTTCGACGAAAGTCCCGCCGACGGCCGATTCGGCGACTCACGTCTTGCGTCGATGTACAAGGAGCGATACTGGAACACACAGATATTCGACGCGATCGCTCAACTGACGGCAATCGCAGAGCAGTCGGGCATCTCCCTGACCGAGCTTGCGTTGCGCTGGCTGGTCAGCAAGCCCGTCGCCGGATCGCTGCTCCTCGGAGGATCCAAAGTAACGCACCTCGAATCCAATATCGCGGCCATCGGGCGAGGTCCACTCGACGCCTCGACCGTCGAAGAGTGTGATCTCGTCGGTGCCGCCCTACGAGGCCCCATGCCCAACTACAACCGCTGAAACACCCGACCTTCATCAGGAAGAGTTCTTCACTATGTCAGCACAGGAATTCGCCGCACGCATCCGAGGACGCGAACGCATACTCGGATATTGGTCCGTCATCGACAGCCCGATCTCGACCGAATGGATCGCGCACGTCGGCTGGGACTACATTGCCCTCGACATGCAGCACGGCCTGATCGGCTATTCGGGGATGGTCGCCGGGCTCACCGCCATCGACTCGTCACCGTCCACCGTCGGGATGGTGCGCGTCGAGGCAAACAATCCGACACCCATCGGCCGTGCACTCGACGCGGGCGCTGTGGGCGTCATCGTTCCGCTGATCAACAACGCCGAAGAGGCAGCGGCCGCCGTGGCAGCCGCCAAGTATCCGCCTTTCGGCATCCGCTCCTACGGACCCATGCGCTCGCAACTCCGTATCGGCCCCGTTCCCGCCGACGCGAACCGCGACACCGTTGTATTTGCGATGATCGAGACCCCACAGGGTCTGGCGAACGTCGAAGAGATCTGCGCAGTGCCCGGATTGGACGGCGTGTACGTCGGGCCGTCCGACCTACGAATCGCCGTCGGAGGTAAGCACTCCAACGATCCGGACGTCGCCGAGGAATTCGAATCAGCGCTCACCAGGGTGCGCGAAGCTGCCGCCGTCAGCGGAGTCGCTGCGGGAATCCACACACCTTCCGGTCAGGTTGCGGCACAACGGCTCGGGGAGGGCTACACGTTCGCGACCGTGGCCTCGGACCTGACACATCTGGCGAACATCTCGGCTCAGCATTTGGATGCCGCCAAGTCCTGATCCGGGTACAAAAATGGCGATGCTCCCGCACTTGGTACGGGAGCATCGCCATTCTCGAACAAACTATCTCTGAATCGCCTTGATCTCGAGGAACTCTTCGAGCCCGAACGTGCCGGCCTCGCGCCCGACGCCCGACTGCTTGTACCCACCGAACGGAGCATTCGTGTTGAAGGCGCCGCCGTTCACCTCGACCTGCCCGGCACGCAGTTGCCGTGCGACGCGATCCGCGCGATCGGGGTCACCTGACCAAACGCCACCGGCCAGTCCGTACTCGGTGCCGTTAGCGATCCGCACTGCGTCGGCCTCGTCTTTGTAGCCCATGATCGAGAGGACCGGTCCGAAGATCTCCTCGCGCGCAATGGTCATGTCTTCGGTCACGTTCGCGAACACCGTCGGACCGACGAAATATCCACTGGCCAGACCGGTTTCGCGACCGTCGACAACCGCGGTGGCACCTTCCGACACACCCTTCTCGATGTATCCGCGAACGCGTCCCAGCTGATTCGCGTTCACCAGAGGACCAAGCACCGAAGTCGGCTGAGTCGGATCACCTACCGGGAAATGAGCGGCGACCGCAGCAGCAATTGCCGCTGCCTCATCCACCTTCTCCGCGGGAACCAACATACGCGTCAGCGCCGAACAGGTCTGGCCCGAGTTGATGAAGCACTTTGCGACGCCGTCCGTGACAGCCTTTTCGAGATCGGCGTCGTCGAGAATGACGTTCGCCGACTTGCCACCCAGCTCCAGCGAGACCTTCTTGATGGTGTCCGCGGCAACGATGGCCACTCGCTTGCCTGCCCGAGTCGACCCGGTGAAGGAGACCATGTCGACTTCCGGGTGGCCGGCGATGGCTTCACCCACTACCGGGCCGTAGCCACTTACCAGGTTGAATACACCTGCAGGCAAACCAATTTCGTCGAAGATGTCAGCGAGAGCGTACGTGATGAGTGGCGCAACCTCGGTGGGCTTGAGAACCACGGTGCAGCCCGCCGCGAGCGCACCGCCAACCTTCAAGACAACTTGGTGGAGCGGGAAGTTCCAGGGAGTGATAGCGCCGACAACACCCGCAGGTTCGCGAACAATCAGCGAATTCCCGACCTCGTGAGCGTCGAAATCATAAGTGCGAGCCAATTCGGCAAATGCATTCAAATTCGCGAGCGGCATTCCGATTTGCACGGGCTTCGCGAATCCGATCGGCATGCCCATATCCTGCGAAACCAGCGCCGCAAGATCATCGGTACGTTCGGCAATAATCGCCGCGGCTTTGGAAAGATATTCGGCTCGCTCGCCGCCGGATAGTGCAGACCAAGCGGGGAAAGCCTTTCGTGCTGCCTTCGCGGCCGCATCGACATCTTCGACAGTGCCTTCGGCGACAGTTCCTATCAGCTCTTCGGTAGCCGGATTGAGAACGTCGATCCGACCGCTGCCAGTGGATTCGATCCAGGCGCCATCAACATAGATTTTGGTGCGGTCGAGAATATCGGTCATCGAAGCCTCCGTAGTCATCACGCGTGCACAGGTGAGGTGGGCCCGATCACACGGGGCACCTCTTCCGAGCCTAGCCACGCTCGACGGGTTCCGTGGCAGGTTGGTGTCGAGATTGACCTTCGACTGACGAGACCTGTGGTGCGCGCACGCTTTTCAGTGATGGTGTGAACGTACCGTTCCCCTCGTTGAGGAGGGTGAGAGTGTCGTTCACTCCATGCCGGGGTGCCGGCGGGGGTGCTCCCCGCCCCTTTGATGGTGCGAACGGTGCGTTCGGTCGATCTGAGGCGACGAAAGTACCGTTCGCTCGAAGTCGGGGGTGCTTTCGGGGGGTGTTTTGGGTACGAGAAAGCCCCCCAACCAGTACTGGTTGGGGGGCTTCTCTAATGTGTGTTCGGCGGT
>NZ_JAANTF010000028.1:0-4831 GCF_011290655.1 Rhodococcus sp. D-46
TGTAATCCGTAGCTAGTAGGTAGTGCCGTTGACATCATCCTGGGCTTCCTTCCACGGATTCGGGATATGTGGGCGACGGTGTTATCTGCAGGCAGCGAGGTACGCCGATGACACCGCCGACACGCACCGTTCGGGTGCATCGAATCAGGCAGGGTCGGGCGTAGCTTCGAGTTCAGGCGAACGGGAGCGGGCTGATGGCTACAGCGCAACGTGTCACTCTCAGCGACGGTGCAACGACCTGGACGGTGATCGACAGATCGTTCGGTCTCGTTGAGCCGGTCGAGGCATACCTCGAGTACGGGCGGCAAATCGACTTCCGGCCGAACACGACCCGCGCCTACGCACAGAGCCTGGCCCAGTGGTGGTCGTTCCTGGAAGTGACCGGCACATCGTGGGATGCGGTGAAGCTGCACGACTTCGGCGACTTCATCTCTGCCCTGCGCTACGGCGAGCTGGACTCGCCGGTCCGCGAACTCCGCCCCCGACCGACGCTCAGCGACAGCACGGTGAACCTCCGCATGCGCGCGGTGATGAGTTTCTACCGCTACCAGGCCGACAGCGGAACAGACGCTGCGCCGTTCCTGTGGAAGCAAGCCCAGGTCCGATCGGGCCGCTACCTCTCGTTCCTCGAGCACGTGGCCAGGCGAGCGCCGCAGAAGCGCGCAACTATCCGAATCCGCGCCGCCCGCAAGGCCATCCCGGTTCTGACGCCGACCACGATCGACGCCCTCCAAGATGCCGAGGCCAGCTACGACCCGGTGCTCGAGGAGTGGCGAGGTGACCTGCGATATCGGTTCCTGTGGGCAGTCCTGGCGGAATCGGGCATGCGGATCGGTGAAGCCCTCTCGTTGCAGCACCGCGACTGGATCACCGGGATCGGTGGCAAGAGCGCCCGGGTCGCGATCGTGAGCAGGGTGCACCCGCACGGCCTGTCCGCCAAGTCCGGGGAGCGCGAGGTCCACATCGGGTCGCGGCTCGATCGGCTCTACGCCGACTACGTGTGGTGGCTGTGCGATCGAGGCGCCGATGTGGCCCTCGATGATTGGGACAGCAGCTACATCTTCTGCAACGTGATGCGGAACCCGCTGTTCGCGCCGCTGCGCACCGAGTCGGTCTATGCGCACCTGCGCTCGATGAAGCACCGCGACAACGACTTCCCGAACCTGATGACACCGCACTGGTTTCGGCACACCCACGCCACTGCGCTGTTGCTGGCAGGGAGCCCCGTCCACACCGTCAGTCGCCGCCTCGGCCACGCGAGCGTGCAGACCACGATGAACATCTACGGCCACGTCACCGAGGACGCCGAGCTGGCCTCGGTAGCGAACTGGCGCGAATACGTCGCCGGATGGGAGTATCCGAATGCTTAGCCCAGCAACAGATCCCGCAATCACGTCCTGGTCGCGCAGCCCCAAGAGACTGCACCAGATCGATCCGGGCTTGGCACTAGCGGACATGTTCGACCTCACCATCGCCCGCAGGCTCTGGGACTCTCTGCCCGAAGAATGCCGCAGCGATCACTTCGACAAGAAGACGATGCCGGCGCACTACCGACCGGCGATCCGCGAAGTAAACGTCGGTGGGGGCTGGACCTCCTGCTACCTGAACTTCCGCGGTTTGCCGGAGCCGATGACCTGGGAAATCGCCTGGATCATTCATCGGCGTATCGAGCTGGGTCACTTCGTCCGCGTCATCGAGACGAATGCCGTCTTCACCCTGCTGCGCGCCGCGATGCATCACGACGACGAGTGCCGGTCGGCGCAATCGCTGCTGCACCGTTCGCCGGACGAGTGGGTGAGATCCGCACGGAAGGCTCAGATGCGCGGTGAGAAGATCGGCGAGTCTGCGTTCAAAGGCGGCACCTACCGCCTCGGGCACATGGCCGCCGTGCTCGGATACGCCTATCACCGCGGCCCGTGGTGGGAGCTGAACGTCTGGAACCCCAGCCTCGACCCGAGGGTGCCCCAACGCGACCACGAACCGCAAGGTCGCACGACCATGCACTTCACCAACCTGACCAGCATGTGGTTGCGCGAGGGAGCGAAGTACTGGCTCTCGGCGGGCCTGACCACGGAAAGGTACTCGTGGAGCACGATCAAATCGCGCCTGGACGCTCTGAAATGGCTGCAACGCTACATCGACACCACCGCCGATCAGGGCCCGTGCCTGACAACCGATCCACACCGCCTGCGGGGCTTCATCCGCGGCTTCTGCGACCTGCTCCTCGCACACCGCATCGAGTCCGGGGCGCGCGCGGGCAAGCCGCTGGCGACGAACCCACGCCGCCAGATCATGACCGCGATCGAACAGTTCTACCAGTTCATGTATGACCACCGGGACGAAGCCGCCACCGAACTCGGCATCAGCGCCTGGGCCACTCTGCGACCCGAGCACTGCGTGCTCTTCCGCCCCGAGGACAAGCCCCGCCTGGCCAACGTCAAGGCAGACGGCATGGTCCTCGAAGACGATGTCATGGCGCAGATCGCCGAAGGCAGCGGCCTGCTCGCACAGCCCGTGAACGAGGGCGGACTCGGCGACCTGCAAGCCTTCCACATCATGATGCTTCTGCTGCGCACCGGACGTCGCGCCAACGAGGTGCTGATGATGGACTTCGACCCACTCGAACCGATCCTGCGCACGCGCACAGACAGTGATCCTGACAGCGCGGGATTCGTCGCCCGGATGCGGTATCAACAGACCAAGATCGAATCGAACCTCGCACCCACGATCCCCGTGGACGAGGAGATCGTCACGATCATCCGAGCCCAACAAAAGCACGCCCGAGAAATGATGGCACACTTCGGAAACCCTGACGTCACGCCAAAATACCTGTTCCTTCGCACGACCCGAAACCGACTGGGCGACAAGCCTTACCCGCTTCCGACAATGCATCTGCGGTTCAGCAGACTCACCAGCCTGCTCAACATCAGAGACTCCGTCGGACGTCAGGTCGCGGTCTCCAAGACACACCGCTTCCGGCACACCGCCGCGACCAACCTCATCAACGCCGGAGTGCCGCTGCACGTCGTGATGCGCTACTTCGGACACATCTCTCCGGACATGACCTTGCACTACGCCGTGACCTCCGCTCAGACCATGGAGGAGGAATTCCTCCGATACAAGAAAGTCACCCGCGACGGCCGCACCGCCTCGATCGACAGCTCCGACCTCTACGACCTGATCCAGCTCGACAAGCGAGCCGACCGCATCCTCCCCAACGGCTGGTGCACGCTCCCACCGAAACAATTGTGCGATAAGGGAAACGCCTGCCTGTCCTGCTCGAAATTCGTCACCGACTCCACTCACGCCCCGCAGTTGCGGACCCAACTCACCGACACGGAAACCCTGATCGAACACCGGCAAGCAGTGTTCACCGCGAAGTACGGCGCCCCGATGGACGAGACGAACATCTGGCTGCACGGCCGCCAAATCGAGGTCGACTCGCTCAACCGGATCCTGCTCTCGATCAACGACGTCTCCGCCACCGACAAGGCCGTTCGCGGCCCCGGAACCACCATCTAGAGCAAGGAGAACCAGCCCGTGCCCGAACACCTCACCGCCGCAGCGCGAGCGCGCCACACCGAGACCAGAGCCCGCGCGGACGCGGCGCTGCTGGCACTCAGCAATGCAGGCGAGCCGGTCACCTTCGCGGCCGTCGCTCGCCGCGCCAAGGTCTCCACCGACTTCCTCTACAACCAGCCCGACCTGCGCACGAAGATCAACGACCTCCGCACCAGGCGGTCGCACCGCCGAACAACTCCGGAACAGATGACCGAACCCGGACAGCAGTCTGCACCGTCCGCAGTCAGAGCACTGTCCTCGCAGCTCAAGGAACTCAAACGGCGGCACGCCGAAGAGGTCGGCGAGCTGCGCACGGCGCTCGCGGTCGCCCACGGCGAGAACCTCGCGCTGCGGCGACGATTCACCGACTCCGGCTAGCGCCCTGCGGGTAAGCGATTTCGCCGCTCGTTCACGAAACACGACCCGCTGCCTCGGCATCGGCGGGAAGCGCCTGTCCGGGACACGTCGACAGGACGGTGGCGATCGCGTCTTTCTCCGCCTGGGTCACCCACAGTCGATACCGGAGTTTGACCGCGACCTGACGGGCCACATAAGCACAACGGAACGCCTTGTTCGGCGGCAGCCACGATGCGGCATCCGAATCACTCTTCGCCGAGTTCGGAGCCTGCGTGGTAGCGATGAGATTGAGCGGATCATTCGCCAGATCGATCCGCTCGGCGGCCGACAACTGCTGCGCGCCCTTCTGCCACGAATCACCAAGAGCGACGACATGCTCGATCGGGACGAGCGGCGAAGTCGTCTCCCCACGAACGAAATTCACCGTCGTCCCGGTATACGGATCGTGAAGAACTCCCGACTGCACCACACACGGCGGCGAGACCACACCCGAGCGGACCTTGCACGTGACGTCCACAAGGTCACGGGACAATATGTCCTCGCGAGTACTCAGCGAGTTCCCGCCCCACATAACGGTGTTCGTATCAGTCCACGCGACCCCGAACTCGCTGCGCGCATACCCCGTCTTCGGCGCACGCCCCTTCACCGCAAGCTGATCCAGCGCCGACAGTGCCTCATCGACCTGCACACCAGGCGCAGAAGTTCCCGACACCGGAGCGGCGAATACCGACCCACCATCAGCGGGAAGGACCGAGCAACCAGACACAGTGACAACGAACGCCGCAGCTACCGCCGCGACCCCGGTCACGCGCTGGCGCATCACAAGGCCACCACAGCAGTGAGCGGCATGTCATCGACATAGTGACCAGCAGAAAGAGGAAGACTCCTTGACAAAGCTGCTGATAACACGTGG
>NZ_JAANTF010000028.1:4929-10012 GCF_011290655.1 Rhodococcus sp. D-46
AGTTATCTCTAGCGCCGCATCAGGATGAAGGCACGGTAGGCACGGCGTGTCGGTCGCCCTGTCCCTCATGGTTATCTAATAGCGTCTATGTCACAGGTGGGACAGCCATAGGAGTGGCGATGTCGTGTGCTGTAGAGAAGGTCATTTCACCGACGACGGGGCAGTCGGGTTGGGTGATCGTGGACGAAGAATCCATGCGCCCGGTCGCGGAGGCTTCCGAGTGGGTGCTGTTCATGCAAGGCGCCGGAAGGTCACCTCAAACAATCCGCGCATACGTTCCTCGGGTCTGTTGGTTCTTGAACTGGACTGCCGGTCGCGGACTGGATTGGCACGAGATTCGTGTAGGTGAACTCACTCGTTTCAAATTCGCCGTCGAACACACCCCAACCGTCCACTACCGGCTGCGCTCCGGCAGATCGGTCAACGCAGTGATGACCGCTGTCGTCGAATTCCTCAGGTTCTGCGGAATGCGTGGATTGGTCTCCGCAGATGTTGTTTCTGGGCTGTCCCAGCCCAAGTACCTGGCCTACGCACCCCGCGATTTCCACGAAGGTGAATCCGGTCAGCATCGGCTGATTCGTGCCAGAACCCTCAAAGCGCCGGAAGTCGTAAAGCCTCCGGAAATTATTACTGAAGAACAGTTTTCGCATGCTCTGAACTCCGCGAACACCGAACGAGACCGTTTTCTGGCGCTGTTGCTGGTTCGTTCCGGACTCCGAATCGGAGAGGCATTGGGTTCGCGCCGTAGCGACCTGCATTTCCTTCCGACCTCGGTTCATCTGGGATGCCAGGAACGTGGACCTCATGTTCATGTTGTTCGGCGTGAAGGCAATTCGAACGGTGCCCGCGCTAAAGGACAATCCCGAGTCGTACCGGTCAGCGACGAGGTGGTCACTCAGTATCGCGAGTACCTTCTCGAACGAGACAGCGTGCCCACCGCAATGACCTCGGACTTCGTGTTCGTCAACCTTCTCGGGCATCACGCCGGTTCGCCGATGTCGTATTCGAACGCAAAACAGATTGTGGAAAGGATCGGCAACCGTGCCGGTTTCCGATTGCGGCCCCATATGTTCCGGCATACGGCAGCCACAATCTGGACGCGCAACGGCACCGGTATCGACGTGGTTCAGTCGTTGCTCGGTCATGTGAGCCGAGCATCGACCGCGATCTATCAACACCCCGACGCGGAGGACCTGAGGGCGGCAGTGGAAAGAGTGGGCATATGAGCATCACCGCTCTACCCGTCGAGTCAAGTGCCCTCTCGACTGGAAACGAACAGACCTGGAAAGCGTGGTTGATCGAACGAATCGACCCGCAATGGCGAGTCGCGGAATGGGATTCACGCCGACAGGTATTCACCGGAGACGTCGACAACGAAATGACAGCGGTCTATCTGTGCCGAGTCGACCGATGCATGACGGTCGTGGAAATCTTCGACCGCCGTTGCAGGCGGTGCGAACGCCACCGCAAGCTCAACGGGACCTCACCTTCATTCTTCGACCGGACATTCGACCCCGATTCGGTTCCACGAAGAGACGAAAAAGCCTTTTCGAAAGTCGATTTCGAACTCAGTGAGGTGAACGGCACTGTTGCGGCGGAGATTATTTACGGAGTGCAGCAGCGTGACCGTGATCAGATCATCTTGGTTCCGATGCGGATCCGCAGCATAGTTTCCCACCTCCCACCGGATTGTCGCTCACTGCTCGATGTCGCCGGAAATCGCCAGTTCGAGAAGGCACTCGGAGCTGCAGCCGGTGGTGTGTTCCGGTCGTTGGTCACACATCTGCAGCGGGCGCACGTCGTGTACTCCGGTACTGATCCCACCATGGCCGACGTGTGGAAACCTGCCGTCGTGGGCCTGCAAGCTGCTCCGGACCGGCGATACAGTGCGGCCGGTGGCGTTGTGGACTTCCGAGAGATCAGACAGCGATGGCTTCGAGAGATCACCAAACAATTCGGCCGCGAGGTACGCCCACCCGTGACGACACTGCGGCACACCGTTCATGCCGCCGAAATCGCTTCACGGCAACTCTCGCTGCGCACGAACGGCGATCACCCCGAACTACTCGACCACGGTGACATGAGCGCTGTCGTCGAGGGTTTCCGCACCAGCGCCGATCGAGAGGGCAAGCCCCATTCCTTCACCCATCGACGATCATTGCTCGGGTGGTGGCGCCGACTTCTCGAGTTCTCACGCCGCACGGGCGCAATGGATGACATCCCCGGCTCCTTCGCACTCGATCTGCGTTCGCACACAATTGCCCAGGTCGAGACCAGCGAGGACGACTTCGGACGCACGATCCCCGAACATGTCATCGCACAACTCGATCAACACCTCGAGCTGCTGGGTAGGCACTCCACGTACTCCGCGCCGGGCTGGAACCCTGACGACTACGCCATGATGTATCAGACGGTCTACCAGATCATCCGGGACACCGGTCGACGCCCGAGTGAGATCGTCGGGCTCAAACGCTCATGCCTGGACTGGGTCGACGGCAAGCCCACACTCGTCTACGACAACCGTAAACGTCGCAGAATGGGGCGTAGATTGCCGATCAGCACTGCAACGGCAACCGTGATCGACCAATGGCTCGACCACCTTCAATCGCTGTCTGTTCCGGACACACTGTGCGACTGGCTCTTTCCCACGCCGGGAACCCGCAACAACATTCGCCGCGGGCACTTGAGCGGTGCGCAGTTCGGGTCCCGGGCCTTCGCCATCTGGATCGATGCAATCCCGGAACTTGTCGACGAAAGACTCGACGATGACGGAAACCCAGCTCTCTACGACAGATCAATGATCACTCCTTACGGATTGCGGCACTCCTACGCTCAGCGGCACGCTGACAACGGCACACCGGTGGACGTCCTACGCGAATTGATGGATCACCGCAGCGTCGACACGACCATGGGATATTTCTCCGTCACACTCAAACGTAAACGCCAAGCCACCGAGGAGATTTCGAAGTTCGCGATCGACAGGCACGGACGACCGGCGGGATTCACGTCGGTAACGGAGTACGAGCGACAGTCGGTGGCCGTGCCCTTCGGAAACTGCACCGAACCCTCGAACATCAAAGCCGGCGGCCAACACTGCCCGATCCGATTCCAGTGCGCAGGATGCTCCTTCTACCGACCGGACCCGTCCTACCGGCCCGCAATCGAGCAGCATCTCGCAGAGCTGCGCACAGACAAAGAAACTGCAATCGCCACCGACTCCGCGTCGTGGGTGATCACCAACTTCGACGCCCAAATTCACGCGTTCACGGACGTCATCTCGTCGATGGACGCAATGCTTGCCGACCTGCCCGCAGACCAACGCGCGGTCATCGACAACGCCTCCCGCGAACTGAGGAAAGCGAGGACCGCAGCTGCCTTCATACCGCTCGAGTCCGTAACCACCCACACGAACGAGGACGAACAACGATGACTGCCGATGACCGTGACATACGAACCCAACGGCTCATCGCCTCCCGTCGACGTGACAGCGCTGACAAACAACGCAGAACGCTGACAGTCATCGCCGACCTCTCATCCGCTGGCGAACGCATCAACATCAGCGAAATAGCGCGTCGCGCAGGCGTTTCTCCATGGTTCATCTACAACACCGCAGCAATTCGAACCGCCGTCGAACGCGCCACAGAAGAGCACTCCCACACCGCCACCAGAAGCAGCGCCGGACGCACGTCCGCTACGGCGGACAGTCTTCACGCCGAACTGTTGATGGCGCGTGAGGAAGTTCGGGCGCTACGAACGGACCGAACCAAGCTCGAGACCAAAGTGCAACTACTACTCGGCAACCAACTCGAACACCTGCCGCACGACACACTGCTCGCCCGTATCCACGAGCTCGAACAGATAGCAGCCGAGCTGCGCTCGGACCTCGACTCCGAACGCAGACGCGCCGACACCATGACAACACGAACCGAAGAACTCCAGGACGAGCTCACCGCCGCCCGCGCCTCACTCAAAAGGATGGTTCAAAGCGTTTCTCCAGCACGACGAATCGAAGCAATCGGCACATAAGAACACACCCCAGCAAGCATCGGAATCTACGCGGAACTGTGAATCAACACGCGGACAATACGGCAGACATCGCATCCTTCTCTGCTTGAGTCACCCACAGGCGGTAGACCGACTTCACCGTGATCTGCTTCGAGACGTAGGTGCATCGGTACGCCTTGTTCGGGGGAAGCCAGGATGCGGCATCGGAATCAGACTTCTTCGCGTTCGTCGGTCCATCCACCGGGATCAGATTTCGGGGATCGTTCGCCAGATTCGTGCGCTCCTGAAGACTCAATTGTTGCGCACCCTTCTGCCACGAATCGCTCAACGCGACCACATGGTCAATCTGAACTGCAGTCGAAGTATCCTGTCCCCGAACAAAATTGATCGTCTTTCCAGTGTAAGGATCAGCCAACGTGCCAGAGAGAACAACACATTGCTTCTTTCCTTCTTTGAAGACCACGTCAGTCAGCCGCGAAGCCAACAGATTATTGCGCGTATCGCACCCGTCATGCCCGAACTCCACATCGACATCATCAGACCATGCCTGACCGAACTGATCTCTGCTGTAACCAGTTTTCGGAGCACGCCCCTTCACCGGAAGCGTCTCCAACAGCGCAACGGAAGAAGCCACATCAACATCGTGCTGACCAGGGCTATCCACAGACAACGATCCTGCTGGGATCACATCCGCCAACGTCGTACTGCAACCGGAAATCGACAACCCGACCAAGGCAGTGACGGCAACCAGGAGGGAACGGGAACGCACCAAGCGACTATGCAACGTGAAACTCCTAAATCATATGCAGTGCAGAGGATCTGCACTCTTATCAACAAAACTCATGAGGATGATTGTCGGGAAATCCCGACATCAGACCAGGTGTGCTACACATCCACCGAACCCAATCAACCGGCCACGTGCGTGATTGAACATGCCATCGTCCCTATCCGTGCGGTCGAACCGGTCGACCGTCACACGAACTGACCATCGTCACTCACATAACTCACACCGTCGACATCGAACAATGGGGGCCTACCAGCAAGGTTTTGAGATATGTCAAAACTGCGTGCAGATAAT
>NZ_JAANTF010000029.1:0-9489 GCF_011290655.1 Rhodococcus sp. D-46
GCTTTCCGATGAGGTTGGGTCGGACATCGCTCGGATCACTCGTGGTCTTTACTCACGATTCGTGGCACAGCGCTGAGCGTAGTAATGCATACGGGCAGTCGATGGCAGATTTGGCCGCTCTGACTCTATCCACGGACAGTCGTCAGGATCGTCATTCGCAGGTGGTGACAGCGGTCAAGAAGCTGATCGCGGTCCGCGGCGACGTGGAACAGGCAGTCGGCATGATCGCCGAACTCGACGGTATTTCGATCGAACTCGCAACTGCACGGCTGGCGGAGAACGCGCGGCGACGAGGGATCAGCCCCGGGGCGTACTCGTCGTTGGTGCTCGCGAACCCGGATGCCCGGTGAGGCAGAGCCTCCTGCGTGGTACGAGCATGAAGTGATCCTTACCGGGAAGTTTTCGTATCGTATGCACTCTCAGACCCGGCCGCGCAATCGTTCCCGAAAGAGCTGTTAGACAACGTATTCGGATACAGAGATGCCTCGGGTCGGCAGGGCGTTCCCTGCCCGGTTGGTGTAGTGCACCAGTCGGACAGGGAACCTCAGCGTTCGTCGTCGAGCGGGGCGGGTGTCGATTGTTCGAGCAGATCTCCCTCGGGCGCCGGCCATGGGGTGTCGAGTTCAGTGGTGAGGGCTTCGAGGTCGACGGCATCCACTGCATTCGGGTCGGCTGGGATGGTTTGTTCGAGGTAGTCGGCGTCGGGTGTCGCGTCGAGGGCTGAGCGAATGCGGTTGTCTTCCATGGCGGTGGCCCTTTCTCTGTCGGGTGATCACGGGCGCTTCTCCGTGTCGTGTGTGTTTTTCCGGCGTAGGTGGGCGTTGTCTGCGCGTAGCCGGGTGTTGTCGCGGCGTAGTAGGGCGGTGCTGTCTTCGAGCTCGAGGACTCGTTTGATGCCGACGAGGTTGATGCCGTCGGCGATGAGTTCTGTGATGCGGCCCAGACGAGTAAGGTCCTCGTCGTTGTAGCGGCGGGTACCGCCGCGGGTGCGGGCGGGGGTGATCAGGCCGTACTGTTCGTAGAGTCGCAGCGTGCCGGCGGTGAATCCGGAGAGCTCCGATGTCACCGAGATCGCGTACAGGCCAGGGGGTTCGGCGATAGCGGGGTTGCGCGCCATGATGGTCCTCCCATCAAAGAAATTTCGATATCTGCGGGAAAGCTCTTGATTCGATGTGTGTTTGATGATATACCAAATCTACAGCATCTACTGTAGAAGTTCGGTGGATGCGGTGTTGGTAGTCAGTGAACGGTTCCAGTGGCTTGTCCTGGAGGTGACCGAAAATGTTGATGCGCACCGATCCTTTTCGTGACCTTGACCGCCTGACCCGACAGCTGTTGGGTACTGCTTCGCAGCCGGCGGTGATGCCGATGGATGCATGGCAGGAAGGTGAGCAGTTCGTCGTCGAGTTCGATCTTCCCGGCATGGACCCGGATTCACTCGACCTCGATGTGGACCGCAACGTGGTGACGGTGCACGCCGAGCGGCCGGTTCGCGCCGGCGAGGCGGAGATGATTGCGGCTGAGCGCCCGCGCGGGGTATTCAGTCGTCAACTGTTCCTGGGCGAGAACCTCGACACCGACAATATCGAGGCCGGCTACGACGCGGGCGTGCTGAGGTTGACGATCCCGCTCGCGGAGCGGGCCAAGCCCCGCAAGATCGAGATCAGCAGCGCCGGGAACAGCAACGGGAGCAGCAAGGAGGTGGGCCACAAGCAGGAGAGCAAGCAGATCGATGCGTGAACAGCACGCCGGAACAGTCCGCAGTCCACAACAGCAGGTTTCGAGAGGGTGCAGCGACAATGACTGGGGTCGATGATGTCGAGATCGACCGCATCGCCGAGGATGAGCGTGAAGTAGCCGGCGGGGGTCGGCGCGGCGACTCGGAGTGGGAGAGGCTGGGTATCCGCCTCTGGCACGAACTGGAATATGCTGCCGTGGTGGAGGATTCGGATCGGATTCTCGCCGATGCGCTCACTCCGGCGGCGTGGGTGTTGCTCACCCGGATTGCCGGCTGCACCCTCGACCCCGGCTTGGTGGCCCCGCCGATCATGATGTCCCGGTATACGTATCGGGTTCCGGTGATGCGGCCTCGGGCGACTCAACGCTCCCCTCCGCAGGGTTAGGGGCGTGGGCGGGCTTCTCGTTGCCCGGCCCTCGACGGCGCAGAGGGGGACCCTCGGGTGTGAGGACTTGCGGGCAGGGTCCGCGGGTTCTTGTGCGGTGGTTGCCGAGACGCTCACACACTGTGACGTCTTTTGCGAGTACCGAGCAGCAGCGGGTACAGGCCTTGGACGGTGAAGAGTGCGAGAAGTGTGACCGGATCGGCAATCACCTTTTCCGGCGCGCAGCGTGAACGCACACCGTGCAGAGTTTCGTCCGAACACAATGTCTACGAGTTATTTTCGACAAACGGTGAGGTCGCGTGATGGAACGGTACAGGTTCACGTTCGCGGACGGATCGAGCGCCGAAGAGTTCTTCGATTCGGATAACGAGGCGATCGTGGCGGCGACGGCAGCCAACGGCGGCAGCAGTGGGGGATTGCATGTCCAGCGCTACGACCACCTCGGGGCGTTGTTGCCCACGAAACTGCCTCCCGGCGGGCACCGGGGAACCCGGTGTTCACGTATCCGCAGAGCGAGTCCGGTTCCGGATTCGCTGATGGGTGGCCCGGTGTGAGGTGTTTAGAGGTGAATGGGCTGGGTAACAGGAGGGGAGATGGTGCGAAGGAGTAAAACGCATGGATGTCGATGACCTCGATGTGGTGGTGTGGCCCGTATCCGAGGAACGTGAAGTGTGGTGGCGCGAGATTGTCGGAGCCGGTACAGATGGCCTGCCGGCGAGGGCGACGGGGGATCGGCGTGTCGAGGACACGCCCTCCAAGGTTCTGCACGCGGCGTAAAAGTCGAAAGCCCACCTTGCGCCTATGGGCGGTTGGCTTTGGTGTGTATCTCCGGTGAAGGTCGGAAGTTTCCATCCGGAATCTGTCGATACCGCAGGCGGAGTCGAGTTGTGTGTCCTGCCTTGCCGGCAAGGGCATACCGAGCCCGTCTGGTCGTTACTGACGAACGAGCAGACGGGCCATCTGTCTTGGTTGGTCGATGGCGACCCCGAAGACGAATGACCGAGTGTGCGCGGTCGATCCCGCTCGCCGCTGCACACTGCCGAAGTAGTTGTTATGACTAGTTTACGTTCGTAGTCCGAGTCGATCACGCCTTCGCGGGGGCCGCACTGGGACTTCGTGAGGCAGTCACGCCAGCCCGATGTGAGTGTGGGGTATGGGTTGTTGTCCGGTTGAGGATGATTGCGATGCCGATGGGCTCGTAACCAACAGAGATGGTCGAAGCGGCGATGTTGTCTGAGGTGCCGGCGGGCTCTGGCCATAGCGTTTCGATCGGACACTTGCGGGATACTCGGTGGTATAGGGCGCAATGTGGAGACAGAGTTACCCGCAGCATGAATGCGACGTCTCTTGGGAGAATAGCGAGGTGTGAGATGCCCGCGCGCAACGCTGCGACAGGCGAACAATGTCCTCTGTTCGGTTCTGCTGCAGAGGCGTTGGAGGATCTGTATCAGGTGGCGAACCCGACCATTCACGTCCACACATACCTGGATCAGTTGTGTGAGCATGCAGTGCGGCTGATCGGTGATGCGGCCATGGCCGGGGTGACTGTTCTCGATCTGGACGGCAGTGCCGCCACCGTGGCGCGAACTTCGGCAGAGGTCGCAGTGATCGACGAACTCCAGTACAGGTCCGGCGCAGGACCATGTATCGAGGCTGCGCGGAGTGTGCGGATCGTTGTCGCGGACGAGTTCACGGCGACCGAGCGATGGCCGCAGTTCGCCGCCGCGGCAGCAACCTATGGTGTGGAGAGTTTTCTATCGATTCCGTTGCCGCCGTTCGAACCTGGTATGCGAGCCGGTGCGCTGAATGTGTACGGCATCTGCCCGGATGGTTTCGCGACTTCGGAGTTGGCATTGATGAAACTGTTCACTATTGCGGCGGGCTACGCGATCAGTACTACCGAACGCTATCGTGGGGCCAGTGGTCTCGCTCGAGGCCTTGGACAAATCCTTGATTCGCGGGCGGTCATCGACCAAGCGAAAGGGGTGTTGATGGCTGTCCACGGTGTCGACGCTGATGATGCGTTCGGGATGCTGGTCGAGAAATCCCAGCGAAGCAACAAGAAACTGCGGATCGTCGCCGAGGAACTTTTGACGAGCGTGCGTATCACAGACGCATGAGGCAGTGAGGGATTGGTTTTCGTCGCTATACTCGACGCTGTTCTTTCTAATGGTTCCGGTGGATTCTGATCTTGTGAAAACGAGGGGTTGTGTGCAACCTCTTCGACAATGCCATCCGATTGCGGCACAGACTCGTACGCGTAGGTGGTTCAGCGCGGGGACACCGCGCGGATCGTCGTTTCTGACGGCGGCCGGAGTATCCCGCGGGCCCTGTCGAGATCGAGTTTTCGAACGGTTCGTGCGAGTCGACAGTGTCCGTGAACGAAACCTGGGCGGTGCGGGTCTCGGTTTGGTTTGTCTCGGAAGTCATTTCTGTTCAACGAATTTCACTATGGGTCGGTGGCAGTGCGCGGTGAAGTGTGAATCTGTTTCCGCCGCGGCCTTCGACGTGCTGCGGTCAGATCTCTGGTTCCGGATCGAGCGTCACGGGATATGTGATCAGTGGTCAGAGACCTCGCTTGCGATCGAGAGTGGTGACTCTCGTGCCTCCGGACATGCATTCACGGTCAGGCTTTCAAGTTTCGGTGGCCGTTTTTTGCTGCGGCGACGAGAATATTTCTTGTGGGAGGCGGACGGAGTGTGAATCTTTTCTCGGAGTCCTTGGGCTTCGAGGCTGTTTGGTGCCCGCGCGCCGATGCGGTGTGTACGCCACAGGCCACGTCCAGACGATTCTACTTCGCGCGCGGGCTGGTGTGGGGTTGCCGATCTCGGCGGTGAGGCTTCTGGTTACTTGTACTTCCTGGTGATGTTCAGATAGGAGGACGAGGTGGGGTTGGTGTCGTTGGTGGCTGATGTGGCGAAGGGTTTCGGCTCGTTGGTAGGTGTTCGCACTGGTACCGAAGAGCCTCGCTATGCCGTCGTGGGAAAGATTCAGGGGCTCGAGATCCGCCGGTATGGTCCGCGTATTGCAGCCGAGACCACGGTGCTGGGGGATGAGGAGAGCGCTCGTAGTGCAGGGTTCCGGCGTCTGGCTGGCTACATCTTCGGTGCCAACATGAGTAGGTCGAAGATCGCGATGACCGCTCCGGTAGCGCAGGTTCGAGGCCGGGGCGAGAGGTGGGTAGTTCAGTTTTACATGCCGTCGCGCTCGACGATGAACACTTTGCCCACTCCTGCGGAGCAGAATGTGGAACTCGTGGAGGTTGCTGCCGAAACGGTGGCGGTGCTGCGTTTTTCCGGTGACCGCAGCAGGGGTGCGGTGGCTGCGCGAACCGCCGAACTGCTGCGTGTGTTGGAGAAAACTACGTGGGTTCCGAACGGCGAGGCGGTCGCGTGGTTTTACGATCCGCCCTGGACCATTCCGTTTCGTCGTCGTAATGAGGTGATGGTCCCGGTGATGGCGAGGTGACGGTGATCCCTCGTGCGCCGGATGGGAACTTATTTTGTGCGACCACGGCGCCAAGAACGCGCTGAGCACCGTCCTGAGTGTTCCGATGTATTTTGGCTATCGTCACTATCGGAGGATGTGCGGCGAACCGGGCGTGGTATCCGGCATTTCACCAAACGGAGACAAGGCTCGACATCATCCTTCTCTCCATACCAGTCTGAATAGGACACTCGGGGCAGGGAAAGGTCGACGACTGTAGTCAAAAACTTCCGAAACGGGTCCGTGCCCGGCGGTGACTCAAAGAGTGGTCGGGTTCATCGGATTGATCTGGGCCTCCGAACGATCGATCATCGGATCCGGGTGGCTATTTGTTGCGCAGGGGCCTTGTCGACGGCAGGGCGGGCAGCGCCATCTGCTGACCGTCGTACAACGTCGCGACCGCTGGCTATCTGCCACCAGCCAGGACCGTTCTGTGCACAGTGGTGATTGGCAGCGGGCCGGTAAGCTGGGAACTCGGCTTCGGCGTGAGGCTGCGGACAGCGCACCTGTGATGCGCTGTCCGCGCAGAGCGCTTCTTCCAGGCAGTGGCCGGCGATTAGGGCACCAGGCGTAGGGGCCTGGAACCGAATCATTCGAATCGGTGGGATTATGCAAGAGGTGGGAGACGAACGACTTGTCCCGCATAAGCAAGGCCGGCACCGAATCCGAGCAGCAGCGCCATGTCGCCGTGTTGGGCCTCCCCGGAACGGAGAAGCTGTTCCATGGCCATTGGAATCGACGCCGCACTGGTGTTGCCACTTTCGGCGATGTCGCGGGCCACCGCGACGGTGTCGGGTAGTCCCAGCGTTCGCACCAGCGCGTCGGTGATGCGACTGTTGGCTTGGTGTGGAACGAATGCGTCGAGATCGTTGGCCGTGATTCCGGCTCTGTCCAGTGCGTCGCGGCAGGCCTTCTCCAAAAAGGTTATCGCCCAGCGAAATACGGCCTGGCCGTTCATTCTTATGTACGGCCGTTGACTGCGTTCACCAGCTTCCTCGGCCGCGGCGACCTCGGCGAAGTACTGCGAGAAGTCCTTGTCCTGCTTGATTGCAGACGTCTGGCTTCCATCCGAACCCCATGCGACCGGACCGATACCTTCGGACCCGGACGGACCTACAACGACTGCTCCAGCCCCGTCAGCGAAAATGAACGCGCAGGTCCGGTCGGTCGGATCGAGTAGATCGGAAAGCCGTTCCACGCCGATTACCAGCACATGGCGTGCCTGGCCTGCGCGGACGAGGGCTGCGGCGTTGCCGAGCGCGTAGCAAAAGCCCGCGCACCCAGCTGAGACGTCGAAAGCTGCGGTGTCGTGCAATCCGAGTTCTGTTGCGACAACCGCGCCCGCGGAGGGGCCCAGCACCATTTGCGACGATGTCGCGAGTATGACGGCATCGATCTGTTCGGCTGCGATACCGGCCGCGGCGAGTGCACTGCGAGCGGCGCTGACGCTCATCGCCACGATGGTTTCGTCCGGTTCCGCCCACCCTCGCGACGTAATGCCCGAACGGGTGCGGATCCACTCGTCGGAAGAATCGATACGATCGACGATTTCGGAATTGGGGACACTACGTCGGGGCCGGTACACGCCCAACCCGAGGAGGGCCGTGTGAGTAACGGGCTGTGCTGTGGATATGAGCACGGAATCCTCTCCGGGGGACCTGTCAGTCCACGTCCCCTGCATCTAACATCAACCACACAGTTCACACAAACGCATGCTCTGCCAGTGCCCTCGTCCTGAGGCGCGACGTCATGTTTGACAACCGGTCTGGTGGGTGATCGATCCGGTGTTGCAGCGCGGGACACGAAGCGTCGCTGCACTACTCGGAATCCCCTTCAAGAAACCCATCGCAATATCGAGAACAACTCGACGAAGCGAATGTGGAACTATCCCATTAGCCGCCACCGGCTCGGGCTGGGGCGGGGCGCCGTCTACCTCACGAACGTAGGCATCTGCTCAGGAATTGCCCACAGGGTCGGATCCGCTGCCTGCAGAATTGTGTAGTCGTTCAAGCGAATGACGAGGTTGCGATCGGCGATCGAGCGAGTCACCAACCTGAAGCCTCCATCGAAACAAAGTCCGCGAAGCGGGCGCACGTGTGGATCGTATTCCAGCACAGAATCGAAGTCGCGCAGCATGTCGTAGAAGTCGCGCAATGCACCGAGTTCAAGTTTGCACATGCCGACGCCGCCTGTTGCGATGAAGCGAACATGACTGCGCATACTCCTGGCCGGGAAAGAATGGAGGTGATCGGCATGGACGACCCAGGGGAGCGGATTCGCGCCATCGATTTCCGAAGGCAACAGTGCGTCTCCGACCAGAGAGCGCGGCGTGGGTTGTCGCGATGAACGGGCTCGATGTGCGGTCACCGGTGTTTCACCGCGGTGCAGTGGGAAGGTTCGGCGTGAGTTTCATGAGGGATCCCGTGTTCTTCCGAGTAAGGACTCTTTGCACAGCAGAGCGTTCTGTGGGTCCGTGACATCGACCGTTTGCGATCAGTGTCGTTGCCTCGATTCCTTGACCGGCGGCACTGGCGCCCAAATCGGGGGTTCGCCAATCGCACCTGAAACCAGAACGTTCGCCTCCGACGGCGAGTGGACCGAGCTGGAACCTCCGCGACTCGCAGACCTTCAGAACACTAGCCAAGAATACTTCCGAGCCAACACAGCGCGCCCCGGTCACTAGCCGCTAAGTGGCTCGTACATCCTTTGCCGTCCAGGCCCACGCCGCCGATATCGGGAACCTTCCCCTCTGCTGTGTCGTCGTCCGTGGTGCGCAGGTGGTTTATTCAGCGGAGTGCTTTCGGCGCTTCGGCGTTGTGCTTCGTGGTGCGCGGCGTCGGTGGCGAACCGTTGCGCATCGGGGCGAGCAAGGGCGGTGGCTTGTCCGCAGTGTGCGCAGGCCATGAAGTCCTGACCTTGTCCGAACGGGAAGATCGGGAGGAAGAACACGGTGAACCAGGGTCGGCATCGGTGCAGGCGCTGCGCCGCGGTGACTCGGCACAGGTGGCGGGTGAGGAACAGTCCCGCGACGATAGTTGTCTTCGTGCGTGCTCCGAAGATCACCATCCGATTTCTCCTCTAGTGAGCAGCGAACATGATCCGTCGCAGCAGTTTTCGGAGACCCCAGATTTGGGGCTACTGTGCGATGCGGCGCCGGCTTCAAACCGAACCTCGACCACGGACATCAGCTCGACCGTCACCCGCAAACTCGGCTGCGACACCCAGTCGTTCGGAGCGCAGTTCGCGTACGAGCACAACCAGGTCGGGGGCAGTGCCGGATCGGTGTCCGCGTCCTTCATCGGTGGACTGTCCGTCGGCTACAGCGGCAGCCCGGCCACAATCCAGAAGAGCACGAACCCGACCTACATCAATTTCTGAGCGCATCGCGCTAGTTAGGTTCGCGTCATGAACAAGTTCACTAGTGCAACCCTGTTGCTCTACTTCGTCGCAGTCGTCGCGCAACTATTGACGTGGGCGGATCTCAGTGGCGCTGAACGAAGCACGTGCGTTGTCGCAGTTCTGCTCGTGGGGGCACTGTTGATGGCAATTCTGCGCTTTGGTGGCGCACGCGGCAATAACTCCCCACCGACCGTTGTATGTCCGCCGGTGGGCGCTGCTCCGTGATAACGCGATCTATCAACTTGGACCGACTACCGCCGCGGCTGCGTGAGCGCCCTAGCGACTAACGCAGTGCGGTAGATGTATGTGCGCGGGGGGAGTGTGGCTCGTAGCGCTGAGAATCCACGGTGTTGAGACATGTCCGAGCCCGCTATGGTTTCCGGTGATGGACCGGCCGTCGATGCTGCCTGCACCCGAGGCCACCGCCGGCTGAAGGAGACAATACTGTGCTGCATCTGCGTGTCATCTCGCCGAGTGAGCG